>CAZCCY010000008.1:13454-19926 GCA_964497545.1 uncultured Methanosarcinales archaeon
CCAACACCAACTCCTACCCCAATGGTTACACCAACACCCACATCATCTCCTACACCAACTCCTACTCCATCTCCTACTCCAACACCTAGGGTAACTCCATCTCCAACACCTCTTGTCCCAGGTGGTACTCCTGTTCCTGGACGTACAGGGGACCTGGACGGGGATGGTGATGTGGACAAGGATGATTACAGTATTTTCATCAAAGCCTACGGCACCCAGGCGGGCGACCCCCTCTACAACCCCCTGGCGGATTTGGACGGCGATGGAGATGTGGACATCCAAGATTTCGCAGCATTCAGCGCCATCTATACCAATCCACAACCCACCAATACACCCCCACCCACATCAGCTCCTACACCATTTTCTACACCTGTACCTACTCCATCTCCTACACTAACTCCTACCCCTAGACCAACTCTAACTCCTACTCCATCTCCTACTCCAACCTCTAGGGTAACTCCGTCTCCAACGCCTCTTGTGACCCCAGGTAGTACTCCTGTTCCTGGACGTGCCGGAGACCTGGACGGGGATGGTGATGTGGACAAGGATGATTACAGTATTTTCATCAAAGCCTACGGCACCCAAATTGGCGACCCTCTCTACAACCCCCTGGCGGATTTGGACGGTGATGGAGATGTGGACATCCAAGATTTCGCAGCATTCAATGCCCTCTACACATCTACTGCCACTCCTACTCCAATACCTACACCGACACCGACTACCAGACCAACACCACTGGTAACTCCAACACCAGCGTCCACATCCCTGCCCACCGCTACACCGACTCCGACTTCGGTGGTTACTCCAACTCCAACGCCTGTTATGCCTACACCGACACCTACTCCTACACCCAGAAGTGCTGGAGACCTGGACGGTGATGGCGATGTGGACAAAGATGATTACAGCATTTTCATCAAAGCCTACGGCACCCAGGCAGGTGACCCCCTCTACAATCCTCTGGCAGACTTGGACGGCGATGGAGATGTGGACATCCAAGATTTCGCAGCATTCAGCGCCATCTACACATCTACTGCCCCTCCCACTCCCACCCCTACACCAACTCCAACACCAACTCCCACTCCCACGCCAACCCCAACACCCACTCCAACGCCTCTTGTCCCAGGTGGTACTCCTGTTCCTGGACGTGCCGGAGACCTGGACGGTGACGGGGATGTGGACCCGGATGATTACAGTATTTTCATCAAAGCCTACGGCACCCAAATTGGCGACCCCCTCTACAACTCTCTAGCAGACTTAGATGGCGATGGAGATGTAGACCTCCAAGACTTCGCAACATTCAGCGCCATCTACACTGCCGCTTCTGGTTAATCTTCTTTTTAAGGATCTTGTATAGTCCTGCAATTTTTGACTATATAAACATTTTTATGCAAAGTTATATGGATGGCTATAAAAAACAAAAAAACCCTCTTAACAAATTTAAACCACAACATCATAAATACCATGAAGAACACATAGTATAGCTAAACAATAAAAAGGTGAAAAAAACAGGATGAAAAAGAAAAATAAAAAAAAGCAGCAGAAAAAAAACACCAATATCCTACTGCCACTGATTGCAGGCATAATCCTGATAATTGGGATAGGGTATACTCTCACTTCCAGCGGGGACGGTGGGGCAAAACAAGCCGAGCAAAAAAAACTCCCAAGCTACGCCTACCAGCATCCCATGACCCTGAAAGCCTACACCTACGCCAGCACAGAAGAAGGCCAAAACAACCTTAAATGGATTCCATGTTACTGCGGCTGCGGTAAACTAGGGCACACAAGCGTAAGAGACTGCTTCATCCACGAAGACGGCACCTATGAAGAACACGCCTCCTACTGCGACACCTGCGTAGGAATAAACATCCGCACCCAAAACTACCTCTCCCAGGGCATGAGCCTTAAAGAGGTCAGAGAGAAAATCGACGAATACTACGGGGGCAGCTTAGGATACACACCCACAGACACACCCTACCCCCCTACCTGAAAAACTTATTACAAACCCCCTCACCAAATTTATTCTACCTAACCAATTTTTACTTTAATTCCTGGAAACTTATCTCAACCCTGTCCCCCTCCCCACATCCCAGCAGCCTTGCAGCACTTCCACCATTGACCGCAATCTCCAGAAAACCATGGGAACCCACCAGAGCCAGAACTTCCCCCTGTCTGGCCAGCCCATAAGTCCTCAAAAAAGGCACCCGCATACCAAAAACAGAAATACTCTTTTTACCGGCCACCAAACCACCCGGAATATTAGTGACAAGGTTACCAAAAGCATCAACAAAAACAATCTCCCCTCTTATCCTGTCTTCCTTCTCCATCACCTCCCCGAAATCCATGTCCACAAAATCCGAAACCTCCTGGCCAAGACTTGAAACATCCCCCCGGGCAAGACGGGCAGCTACCGGGGCAAAAACATCCCGCCCATGAAAAGTATCCGACACAGAACCATCCAGAGCAATCTCATAGACCGAAAACCTGCCAAGCCGCCTGGCAGCAGGAATAAGCACCCCGTTATCAGGCCCCACAAGGAAACTTCCACCAGCCGAAACCACAAGAGGGCGCCGGGAAGTCCCAACACCGGGGTCAACCACGGCCACATGCACACTACCCCGCGGGAAAAAAGGAACCGCAACATAAAGAAGAAAAGCGCCACATCTCACATGCTGAGGCGGAACACCATGACTAATATCAACAATCTTTACATCCGGATTAACAGAAAGAATAACACCCTTCATCACACCAGGATAAAAATCACCAAAATCCGTTAAAAGAGTAACAACCGACATACCACAACACCCTAGAGCAGATACATAGACCAAGAAATATCAAAAAGATTTTTCTACCATAAAAAGCATTTTCAACCCACACGCCTCGGTAGCTTAGGGGCATAGCGCGTCCTTGGTAAGGACGAGGTCGAGGGTTCAAATCCCTCCCGGGGCTTCCTGAGGTCTCACCCACCCTCTTTTTCGGGTTTCACTCTCCCCTTTGAACGCTTCCCCTTTGAAGGTCTCCCTTTGAAGGTCTTATCTCCAAATGGAAGGGCTGTTATAATTGTATGTTAGAGAATTGTATGTTAGAGGAGGGGATAGTACGTCAGAGGGGGATAGTAATCTAGATACGTTAGAAAGGGTGTGTTTGGGGGGAGGAGTCTGGTGTATGCGGCAGGACTATGATGTGATTGTGGTTGGTGGTGGGATTAGCGGGCTTCTTTCATCTCTTGTGGTTTCCAGGCACGGCAGGCGGGTTCTTGTTCTTGAGGCTTCTTCTCGTCTGGGGGGTAACTGTAACAGTTATGTTGTGGACGGGTTTCAGGTGGACACTGGTCCTCATGCCATAACCCACCTTGTGGAGGGGCCCCTGCGTAAGCTTTTTGACCAGTATTTTACTTACGTCCCGGTTTTTTTGGATTACGGGAGTTACTATGTTAGAACCCACAGGGGTCTTGCCAAGATCCCCTCTAATATCAAGGAGTTTGTGGCTTTTGATGTGTTACCTCGTAAGGATAGGCTTCTTCTCTCTCAGGCTTTGACAAAAGCCCTGACTCTTGCGAGTTTTGGGGTTGATATGACTCGTAAGAGTGTTTATGACTGTCTCCCCCGGGGTCTCTCTCAGGATAGCCTGGATTTTGTGGATACTATTTCTTATTTTCTTTCTGGGAAGTCTATGCGGGAGACCAGTGTCTATCGGGTGCTCTATGGCAGTAGTTTTGTGCGGGATTCGGCAGACGAGGATTCTCTGGAGACCAGAAGCCAGATTGTTAACAGGATTTCCTCGCTAGGGAGGCTGGCCACCAATCAGGTCTCTCAGAATCAGGCTTATCCCAGAGGCGGTTTGAAAAGCCTTCTCAACGCTGTCCTCTACTCTCTCCCCCGGACGGTGGAGATTAAGGTGGAAAGTCCTGTGGCTCGCATTCTCCAGGAGGACGGTAAGGCGGTGGGAGTGGAGACAAAAGAAGGGGAGAGCTACACTGCCGGGACCGTGATTCATTCAGGCTTTGCCAGGGACCTCCCCAGACTTGTGGAAGAGCTACCCCCAGACTACCTGAAGGACCTTGAGGGAATCGACCAGTCCCGGAGTCTCACCATCTGGCTGGGCCTCAAGGAGAAGATGGAAGAGTTCAATTATATTGGCAGTGAGGTCTGGTTCAAAGAGAAGCCCTACTGGGCTATGCCTATCAGCAACTATGACCCAAGCCTGGCACCACCTGGCAAACAGCTTGTAGGCTTCATGTTCGCAATAAACAGTAAAGACATCAAGGGAGAGACAAGAAAAGCCAGGGAAACCATCCTCGAAGCCATCCCAGGGATAGAGGACAGGATCGAAATGGAACATCATCAACTCACCATACCTGAGAAGGCAGCAGTGACCATCAACGGCTATTTCCCCTCTCCCCGTTCGCCTGTGGAAGGCCTCTACCTGGTGGGAACCGACACTGACAGGAGGAGTATGGGGATAACCCGGGCAAGCTTCTCGGTCCTGGAGCTTCTGAAAGTACTGCGAGAGGATGGGAGAATCTAGTTTTTGTTTGTGTGGACAGCTGGTTATCTTCTCTTAACTGCCTTGTTATCATCAGGCACTTTCCCCCGATTAATTCCATGAGAACCAGATGATGATAGGTGTAGGAAGATATATTAGGATGTGGAGTTGTTATGTTGGTCTGGTTTGTGATGTGTGGAGTTGTTCGAAAGTGAGTTATATCTATTTGTCGGTTCTGGCTTTATTTGTTTTTATGTATTTTAGTACTTTGAGGTGGCTTTTTGATTCCTGGCTTTATAATCCGTATTACTCTCATGGTTTTCTTGTCCCGTTGATTTCTTTTTATTTTGTCTGGAAGGGCAGGAGGGAGCTTGCTGGTTTGAAGGGGGAGCCCTCGAGTTTTGCTTTGCCTGTGCTTATTATTAGCCTTGTCTTTTATTTTGGGGGTATTCTGCTCACTGCCAGGTTTCTTGGTGGGGTTTCTCTTCTGTTTTTCCTGGTGGGTGTTTCGCTGTTTTTCGGGGAAAAATTTGCTCGCAGGCTTCTCTTTCCGCTGGGTTTTCTTGTTTTTATGGTGCCTTTCCCTTTCACAGACCTGGTGGTGCCGGTCATGCAGGGTTTTACCACTGTGGCCTCCACCTGGTTTTCCGGTTTTTTGGGTGTGCCGGCAAGCTATGAGGGGTTTTTGATTTACCTGCCAGGCTCCACTTTTGAGGTGGGACTGCCCTGCAGTGGAATCCGGTCTACCATCTCCCTTTTGATGGTTGCGGTTCTGTTCGCCTATCTCCTCGAGGGGGGCCTGGCTATGAAAGCGGTGGTTGTGGCTTCGGCCCTGCCCCTTGCCATGGCTGGCAACGTTGCCAGGGTAACCCTCCTCCTCTACCTTGCCCACAGTTATGGAGAGGAGGTAGCCTTAAGATACTTCCACGATTTTTCCAGCCTTGTTCTCTTCAGTGTGTCTCTCACCGGTTTATTTCTTGTCGGGAGGTGTTTCGGACGTCTCAGGTTCAGAAGAATATCCTGATTTTCACAGGCATCCTCGTCCTCGTCTATGTCCTGGTGTTTCTGCTCTCGCCTGAGAGCCTTGCGGATTTCACCGTGGTTGACACCGAGTACTGGCGGGAGACAAATCACAGACTACTTGTGAAAACCTCCTATGATTACAATGACCCGGTGGATGTTGCAGGCTTCCCCAGGTCGCTTGGCAGGTGGGAGGGGAGCGACTTCCGGTATCCTGAATCTGTCTATAAGGCTTTGAAGGCCGATATTGTGCTGAGCAGGGCTTATACCTCGGATGGGAAGATAGTCTGGATGGATATTATTAACAGCCGGGTGGGGGAGAGCTTCCATAAACAGAGAATCTGTGTTACTGGTGCAGGCTGGAATATTGACAACGAAACCATTGCCAGGTTCAATATCCCGGACAGGGTGGGAACACCTTTCACAGAACTCTACGCCAACCGGCTGGACATCAGTAAAGACGGGAGAAGACAGGTGATGGTTTACTGGTTCATGTTCAAAAAGTTCGGCTCGGATGACGCTGTGACCATGATTCGTCTCACCTCTCCGGTCACCAGTACACCTGAGGAGACTTTCAGGGTTATCAGTGATTTTGTGGGCAGCGAGCTTTTCGCTTCCATGTATGAGACAGCACCCCAGGCCACGGTGGTAGAGCGTCTTGCCAGGAGTAAAAGTGGGATGGCCCTGGTCTTTCTCGCCCTGGCTCTGCCTGTGGTCATGATAACTATGGGGCTGAGACGCAAAATTTAAAGAGAGGCAACAGAAAAAAGAGTGGATTTGTTGTGCTGACGGTTCAGAACTATTACAGCCAGGATGTTATTCTGAGCGGGGGGGCGCTTGCAACTGTGTCCCTGATAGTCTCGCTCTCGATAGCCCTTCTTCTTACAGACTCCAGGTACTGGGGCAGGCGGGTTTCTGCCACCCTTGAAATCTGCTCTAACCCTCTCCTGGTGGTCTTTGTGGCTATTGT
>CAZCCY010000008.1:20026-30266 GCA_964497545.1 uncultured Methanosarcinales archaeon
CAGAAAGCTCTTTAGGGAGAAGAGATATTAGGAGGGAGTGCCTTGTAGTTTGCCTCTTGCAGGATGTTCCCACCTTTGTGGGTGTGGACGGATTTAGTTACACTCTTGCAAGGGGTGATGTGGCTGTTCTGCCGGTTGTGAACGCCACTGCCCTCATCAGCCGGAAAGCGGCAATTAAAATCGAGTTAAAATAGGTGTGATGTAAATTGAAGATACCTAAGAAATTCAGAACTTACTGTCCCTACTGCCGGAGCCACCAGGAGCATGCTGTGGAGCGGGTTAAAAAAGGACGTGCCTCTTCTCTCACCCATATTACAAGGCAGAAGAAGCGGCACACCGGTATCGGGAATATGGGGAAGTTCTCGAAGGTCCCAGGTGGAGATAAACCCACCAAGAGGATAAACCTCCGTTACAGGTGTACCTCGTGTAAGAAAGCCCATCTCAGGAGTTGTTTCAGGGCAGGAAGATTTGAACTGGTGGAGGCATAGCCTGTGGAGCCTAAAAGCCGGTTTCTCAGAGTGAAATGCAACGACTGTGAAAACGAACAGATAATATTTGGATGTGCCAGCACCCGGGTTAACTGTAACGTCTGTGGTAGAACGCTGGCAGACCCGGCTGGCGGTAAAGCCATAATCCGAACCCAGATCCTAGAGGTACTGGATTAATGCAGCGGAAAGGCTGGCCTGAGACAGGAGAGTTTGTTGTCTGTACCGTGAAAAAGGTCGCAGACTTCGGCGCCTTTGTAGAGCTGGACGAATACGGAAAAGAGGGGCTCATCCACATCTCAGAGGTCGCCTCAGGCTGGGTGAAATACATCCGGGACCATGTCCGGGAAGAACAGAAAATCATCTGCAAGGTCCTGAATGTGGACCCAAGTAAACATCACATCGACCTCTCCCTCAAGGATGTGAATGAACACCAGAAACGGGAGAAGATCCAGGAATGGAAAAACGAGCAGAAGGCAGGAAAATGGCTGGAATACATTGCATCCCAGACCGGCACAAAAAAAGAGGAGATGGAAAAACTGGCAGACCTCCTCTACGAGAAGCTGGGCTCGGTCTACACAGCCTTTAAACTTGCCAGGGAGAAAGGAGCCGACAGCCTCCTGGAGCTGGGTGTGAGCCGGGAATATGCAGAGATGATAACCAGGGTGGCACATGAGAACATCAAGCCGCCCCAGGTGGAAATCTCAGGCTATGTCAAGCTTACCTGCCCCCTCCCCAACGGGATAGAAGTCATAAAAAAGGCCCTGGAAAAAGGGCTTGCGGGAGACGAGGAGGGTGTGAATGTGGAGATAAGCTATGTAGGCGCCCCCAAATATAGAATCAAGGTGACCGCGCCAGACTACAAGAAAGCTGAAAACGTCCTGAAAACCCGGGCACAGGAAATCATAAAATTCATAACCAAGAACAAGGGGACAGGCGAGTTCCACCGTAAAAACGGGAAATAAAATTTATGGTTCATATACGGAAATGTCTCTGTGGTAGCTACACCCTGAAGGAGAAGTGCCCCCAGTGTGGGAAAGACACCTTCATACCCAGGCCGGCAAGGTTCTCCCCGGAGGACAGATACGGCCGCTACCGGAGAATGTTATTAAAAGGTTAACTATGAAAAAAACAACAGTAATCGAGATAAAAAAACCAGAGCTCCACAGGCCCATCCTCATCGAAGGGCTACCAGGAGTGGGCCATGTGGGCAAGCTGGTGGCAGAACACCTGGTAGAAGAGCTTAAAGCCGAAAAAGTGATGGAGATCTACTCCCCCCACTTTCCACCCCAGGTGCTGGTCGAGGAAGGGGGGCTGATAAGGATGGCGAGAAACGAAATCTACGCCTACCAGGGCGAGCCCAACCTGCTGATAATTGTGGGAGACCACCAGAGCATGACCAACCAGGGCCACTACGAGATAAGCGGCATGTTCCTTGACATTGCCGAGAAATATGGAGTGGAGCGAATCTACACCCTGGGCGGCTATGGCATCGGCCAGCTGATAGAGACCGATACCGTGCTGGGAGCATCCAACGACCCAGAGCTGGCAGCCGAACTCGCCGAATACGGGGTTGAGTTCCGGGACAACGAGCCTGGCGGCGGAATCGTGGGGGCCTCAGGCCTCCTCCTGGGACTCAGCAGCCTCCGGGGGATACCCGCGGTATGCCTCATGGGTGTCACCTCAGGCTACCTGGTAGACCCCAAGAGTGCCAAGGCAGTCCTGAAAGTCCTCTGCCGGATCCTCAAGATAGAGGTGGACACCCAGGCCCTGGAAGAGCGGGCAGGAGAGATGGAGAAAATAGTCGCCAAGCTCCGGGAGATGGAACAGACCCAGACACCACCTGTGACAACAGACGAGGACCTGAGATACATCGGCTAGATGTTATACCTTGGAAAGCTCCTCCTCCACTGGTGTCCCAATTGTAATCTGCCGGTACTAGGGGGAAAGTGTGGCATTTGCAGGGGAGAGACCAAGCAGGTGGAAATCACACCCCCAGGGGATGTGAGACCAGCCTTCCCCTATGACATAGCCCTCATCAACCGGGTCTCAGAGAGCCAGTTCGGAAGCCCCCTCATAAAAAATGGAGGGGTGGTGGTGCTGAACAAGGCCCCCTTTGAGGACCGGATGGACGAGATAATCTTCCAGGGGAGGGTGCAGGCTGCCATCCGTTTCGAGGCAGGGAGGGGCTGGGTGTTGCTCCCCAGGGTCGAGGGGGCCAGGAGACTTGAGCCAGAGCGGGGCTGGGTGGTAATCGACAGCGGAGCCGTGGAGGCAATCCAGAGAGGTGCAAGTGTGCTTGCACCTGGCATAATCGAGGCAGACCCAAGTATCGAGAAAGACGACGAGGTGATAGTCCTGACACCCAGCGGTGAAGTGAGTGCGGTGGGCAGGGCCAGGATGACCGGCCGGGAAATGGAAGAGGCGAAGAGGGGTGTGGCTGTGAGGACAAGACACCACACAACAGAAGAACACGAGGACGATGACAGTGCTGGTGTCCAGGCCACCTGGGAGGATGTGGTCCAGGCAAACCTGGAGATTCTAAAAGAGATGGAAGCGAAGGCCCACCGTTTCATCCAGAGGGTCGCAGAGTCCACAGGTAAACCTGTCACAGTCTCCTACTCTGGAGGCAAGGATAGTCTTGCCACCCTCCTCCTGGTAAGAGACGTGCTGGAAGATTTTGATGTCCTCTTTGCCGACACCGGCCTTGAACTCCCTGAAACCCTGGAAAACGTCGAGAGGGTCGCCAGGGAATACAATCTCAGGCTTAAAACCAGGAGTGCGGGAGACGTCTTCTGGAGGAACTGGCATCGGTTTGGCCCGCCCACCATGGAGGCCAGGTGGTGCTGTAAAACCTGTAAACTCGGCCCACTCTCCAGGCTCATCGAGGAGAACTACCCAGGGGGCTGTCTCACTTTTATCGGCCAGCGGAGATACGAGTCAGAGGCACGCGCCCACAGCGAACACGTCTGGCACAACCCCTGGATGGGCAACCAGATTGCAGCAAGCCCTATCCAGAACTGGACCGCACTCCACGTCTGGCTCTACCTCTTCTGGAAACAAGCCCCCTACAACATCCTCTACACCCTGGGTTTCGAGAGAATCGGATGCTGGCTCTGCCCAAGCTCAAGCCTATCAGACCTCCAGCGACTCAAAGAACTCCACCCCCACCTCTGGCAGAAACTGGAAGCCCACCTCGAGGAGCACAGGGAGAAACACGGGCTACCCAGGGTCTGGAAGGAACTCGGCCTCTGGAGATGGCAGACACCCCCAGCCAAACTCAAAAAGAAACTGAAAATAGAAATAAAATACCCATGTCCCCATGAGTTCCACATGGTCTCAGGCCACCGCCCCTGCACCCAAGGAGGAGTGACAGCAGAAGGAAGCTTCAACACCCCCCTCAACCTCACAAGAATCAGAGACACCGGAGTCCTCAAAACCCTCGGCACCCCCATCTACCTGGAAGGCGCAATACACCTGAAAAAAGGGGGGGAGAGCCTCCAGATTTTTGCAACCGGCACCCTCACCGCAAGAGCCCCCAACGAGGCCAGGGCAAGAAAACTCCTGGAAACTGGGGAGAGAAATATCCGAAGGGCCCTGAACTGCACAGCCTGTGGACTCTGCAAAAGCCACTGCCCCCAGAACGCAATAAAAATAAGGAAAACCCTGGAAATCACCGGGAACTGCACCCAGTGCCAGAAATGCGCCCAGGCCTGCCCAGCGATAAAATATACAGGTGGGCCCGCGGAGATTCGAACTCCGGACCTCCGCCGTGTCAAGGCGACGTCATAACCAGCTAGACCACAGGCCCACAACCGCCCGGAAATGAATTGTATTCATGATAAGCTTTATGGTTAATCTCAGGCATCCACCATTTCATGACAGCGGTCTACCTGGACAGGGTATCACAGGGTGAAAACCTCAGCCTGGAAGAGGCAAGAGGCGCGGTTAGCTGGATTTTCCAGGAGGCTTCAGACAGCCAGATTGGAGCCCTCCTCATGGGTCTGAAGGTGAAAGGGGAGACTGTGGAGGAAATCGCTGGCTTCGCCAAGGGCATGCGGGATGCAGCAAGAACCATTAAACCCAGGGTCAGGGGCAGGCTGGTGGACACCTGCGGGACCGGGGGGGACGCCTCTGGCACCATTAACGTGAGCAGTGCTGCAGCCCTGGTGGCAGCGGGTGCAGGTGTGGCGATAGCCAAACATGGCAACTACTCTATAACCTCAAAATCCGGCAGCGCTGACGTGCTAAAAGCATTGGGCGTTAAAATCGACCTTGAACCCAGCCTGGTCGAAAAAACCATCGAGAAAACCGGGATAGGCTTCATGCTCGCACCAGTCTTCCACCCCTCCATGAAACGGGTTGCCAGCATCCGGCGGGAACTCGGAGTACGCACCATCTTCAACATCCTGGGCCCCCTCACCAACCCTGCAGGGGCAGAAGCCCAGGTGATAGGCGTCTATGACCCAGAACTGGGAGAAAAAATCGCCCAGGTACTGGTGCTGCTAGGCGTCAAACACGCCCTCGTTGTCCATGGAGCGGGGGGGCTTGACGAGATATCCAACACCGGGGAGACCCAGGTCTGGGAGGTGAAAAAAGGAGGGATAGAACATTACAGGCTCACACCAGAGGAACTAGGCTTTAAAAAGGCAGACATCCAGGAAATAAAAGGCGGGATGCCGGAGGAAAACGCCAGGACGGTTCTGGACATCCTTCAGGGCAAAAAAGACGCTAAACTTGACATCGTATTGATGAACGCTGCCGCAGCCATCTACGTTTCAGGCAGGGCTGGCTCGCTGGCAGAGGGGGTTGAAATGGCCCGGGAGGCCATTGACAGTGGCAGTGCCCTCTATAAACTGGAGCAGCTGAGAGCGGAAACAAATGCGGGTTAAAATCTGCGGCATCCGGGACCAGCGTGGGCTTGAGGCAGCCATCAGATGGGGGGCAGACGCTGTAGGCTTTATCACCGAGGTGCCAGTAGACACCCCACGGAGGGTGAGCCTGGAGAGGGCTGCAAACCTGATACAGGCTGTGCCGGTTTTCGTAACACCTGTGATGGTGATAATGCCAGAGGGGCCTGGCGAGGCAACAGAACTCGTGGAAAAAGGAAACCCCCCTGTGGTCCAGATTCACAATAAACCCAACCCCAGGGTGCTGGAAGCCCTGAAGCCACGGGTGAAGGTGATCCAGACCATCCAGGTGAGACCAGAGAGCCAGCCCCAGGAAATCCTGGAAACCCTGGAAGAAATAGAGGGGCTTGTGGACGCGGTGCTCCTGGACACCTTCACACCCAGGGGCGGGGGCACAGGGAGAGTGCACAACTGGCAGACAAGCCGGGAGGTTGTCAAAAAAACAGACATACCAGTAATACTGGCAGGCGGACTAACACCCCGGAATGTGAAACAGGCCATAGAACATGTTAGACCCTATGCCGTGGATACAGCCTCTGGTGTTGAAAGCCAGCCCGGAATAAAAAGCGAAGAGAGAATCAGAGAATTCATCCAGGCAGCCAAAACATCAAACCCAAACCCAGCCCCCCTCTAGAGGAATTTACTAGAAATTTAAAAGTAGCCCTAACTCGAATCCTGGATGTCATGGAAAAGATGTTGATTGGTGGCAGGTGGGTTGAGGGTGAGAAGTTTTTTGAGGTCAGGAGCCCCTATTCTGGCGAGGTCCTGGCAAGGGTGCCTGAGGCCTCCACGGTGGAGGTTGACAGGGCTGTTGCGGCTGCCAGGGAGGCTTTTAATGCGAACCTGGAGATGCCGGCTTACCAGCGGGCCGAAATCCTGGAAGAGACATCCCGCCTCCTTGAAGACCTGAAAGAGGAGTTTGCCAGGACTATTGCCCTTGAGAACGGTAAACCCATTAAAACCTCCCGGGGCGAGGTGGAGCGGGCGGTTTTGACTTTCAAGTTTGCAGGGGAGGAAGCAAAGCGGATTTCCGGGGAGACCATCCCCATGGACGCTGCAAGGCGGGCTGAGGGCCATTTCGGCTTTTACATCCGGGTGCCGGTGGGGGTGGTTGCGGCTGTTACGCCCTTCAATTTCCCCCTGAACATGGTGGCCCACAAGGTTGCACCCGCGCTTGCTGCTGGCAACGCTGTGGTGCTTAAACCTGCAAGTGCCACACCTCTCACCGCGCTCAAACTGGCCAGAACCCTCCTGGATGCAGGCCTGCCCCCAGGTCTCCTTAACATTGTGACTGGCAGTGGCCCCACGGTGGGAGAGGCACTGGTCTCCCACGGGGATGTTAACATGGTCACATTTACCGGCAGCCCCCCGGTGGGAAGACGGATTAAACAGCTTGCAGGCATGGCCCGTGTCACCCTGGAGCTGGGATCCAACTCTGCCACCATCCTCGATGAGACAGCAGACCTTGAGGTGGCGGTGCCAAGATGCATCACCGGTGCCTTCAGCTATTCCGGGCAGGTGTGCATCTCCATCCAGCGCATCTATGTACACAAAAACATATTTGACAGGTTCCTGGAAAGGTTCCTACCACAGGTGGAAGAGCTTAAAGTTGGAGACCCCCTCCAGGAGGACACAGACCTCGGCCCCATGATAAACGAGGAAGCTGCAAAACGGGCAGAAAGCTGGATACAAGAAGCAGAAAAAGAGGGGGCGAAAATCCTCACAGGCGGCAAAAGACATGGGCGGATGCTTGAGCCAACTGTGCTGACAGACCTCAAACCAGAGATGAAGGTGATGTGCCTGGAGGTCTTTGCACCTGTGGTCTCGATTGTGAAATTCAAGAGGTTTGAGGACGCACTGGAGATGGTGAATAACAGCCGCTATGGCCTCCAGGCAGGCGTTTACACCCAGAACCTCCAGAACGCCTTCAGGGCCATAAAAAAACTCCAGGTGGGAGGGGTCATGATAAACGAGATACCCACATTCCGGGCAGACCACATGCCCTATGGCGGGGTCAAGGAAAGCGGCATCGGCAGGGAAGGTGTGAAATTCGCAATAGAAGAGATGACAGATATCAAAATGGTGAGCTTTAATTTAATTTAGATTGCATTTCTTTTTTTGCCTGTAGAATTCGCTGTAGCACTGTGAGGTGTGATAGGACTGCTACCAGCATGACTGCCAGGCCCAGCCTCTCCAGGAAGGCTCCCAGGATTATTATCAGCATTCTCTCTGCCCTCTCAGCTATTCCAACCTGTATTTTTACTCCGGCAGCTTCTGCCCGGGCCCGGGTGTAGCTTACCATGAGTGAGCCTACAAGCGCGAGTCCACCCCAGAGCCATCCCCCCGGGAGGTCGATGAGATCCCCGTACATCAGGCCCAGGAAGACTGCTGCATCCCCATAGCGGTCGGTCACAGAGTCAAGAAAACCTCCAAAGGGTGTGACACGCCCCTGCTCCCGGGCTACAGCCCCGTCAAGTACATCAAAAAAACCTGCAGCTAGTAGAAAAAGTCCCCCCAGAAGTCCTTTTGAGAGGGCAAAAAAATATCCGGCTCCAAGGCCCATCCCAAGGCCCAGGAGGGTTAAGGTGTTAGGGTTAATTCCATAGAAAAGGGCTGCCAGGGGACGCAGCAAGCCTCTAACAGCATCCTTGAAACCGGGAAACATTGAATAAGGGAAATATGCTTAGAACTATTAAACACTTAGGAAAACCCTGAAATAGTGTCTGCTAGAAAAATGGGGCTTGTGTTTCCCAGGATGCATCGGAGTCCTCCCAGCCACACCCCCTTTTTCTGGGCCCTGGTGTCTTTTGCTGGCCTTTGGTTGTATCGTCCCCTGTTTTTTATGGGTGTTTTCGGTTTTATTCTTCTACTTTTATCCCCTTGTCTTTTGCGATTTCTTTGAAGGCGTTGATTACGTGGTCTATCTGTTCTTTTTTTAGCCCGTATGTGTTTATTTTGAAGTTTTTGCTCATCCCAGGGTGGATTCCCACGATTTTCCTCTTTTTGAGTTCATGGTAGAGGAAGTAGCCTCTTCTTTTATCCTGCAGGGCTGCCTCGTGGAAGGGGAGGCATTCGAGGTTCATGAGGGTGTGCTGTTTGGGTTTTGTTCCCATCTGATGTAGGCCCTCGATTTTCTCCATTTCCTTGACGAAATATCTGGCTTTCTCTACCTCCTCTTCCCAGTGTTTGACCCGTTCTACCACACTGGGAAAGGAGGCCATCAGGGTCATGAGGGGTGCTCCAAAGACTGGTGAGCATCCGAACATGGCTATCTCCTTCTTGGTGAAACCCCGACCACTCCAGTCGCCCCGCACCGTCGACTTTTTGAACACCTTGCTTGTGTGCTCGTAGGTTGTTGCCAGGATTCCGATGGGGGCTGAGGCAGCCCAGCTCTTATGGCCGCTACAGCAGAGGAAGTCCACCCTCAACTTCTTACCATCCACCGGCATAATCCCTGCAGAATAGGCTGCATTCAAGAGGAAGGGGACACCATATTCCTCACAGATTTTACCCACCCGTTCAGCGTCATTGACATTCCCGTACCTGTAGTCCACATGGGTGAGAAGAGCAAGACCTGGAAGTCTACCGGTTTTACGTTCTATCTCCTCAAACTTCAGGGCATAGCCCTCAGGGTCAATCTCGAAATCTGGGTAGCCGGTGTGCGGCACTTCCACAATTTTAAGGCGATTAGCCTCGGCTGCCAGATAACTTGTGTAATGGGCCAGCGAGTCCAGGACAATGGTATCCCCTGGCTCACAGGCCATGAGCATGGCAGCCCACTTGGCATGCCTGCACCCTGCTGTGAATCTCACCTCGTCCATGTTCAAAAACTCGGCCACATCCTGGGTGAACTCGCGAATCGGGGGCTTTGAAACCAGATCCACCCTGGCCTCAAAACAGTAATCACAGACCGAATATCCATCCCCAAACTCCAGGAGAGCCTTCCTCGCCTCACCAGTGAGCACTCCACCCCGCTGGATGGGATGAACGTTAACATACTTGTCCTGGATGCCCCGGGTGACATCCCGGTACCTATCAAGATTCACTTCTCCAGCTCCTCCAGAATCTCCTCCATGTCAGTCCTGCCCACAATCCGAAGTTCCCCATCAATAACAATAGCCGGAACCGAGAGAATGCCAAGTTCTCTCGCACGCTTTTCACCCTCAGAATAAGAGATGTTAACCTCTTTAAACTTCACATCCCTGGGCAGATTTTCAACAAGCATCTTCCGCAACTGATGGCAATCAGGACAAAGGTCAGAATAATAAAGCTCCAGAGTCTTCATATCAACCAGAATACACCCCCAGGTTAAATAAATGTATTCAAACCCTGGAATGGTTGTGGGGTTAGGTGGATGTGAATTTTGCCTCTAGAACCTGGAGGGGGCGTACCTTTTCAGGCTCGAATTCCCTGACAAAGAATTTTCTCCACACGTCATCGGTTAAGCCCACCATTCCTCCCTGAACCTGTGTCTGTTCACGTGCGGATCAAGTGCCTGTGACTCGTAAACACCCATTACCTGTCTCAAACGTCCTTTTAATTCCACATAACGAAGAATATAGTCATTCTCTTAATTTTCTGCACTAATAAACTTGTCTATCCACTAGTCTGCATAACTATACTTTCTCTCATAAAACAATTTTAATGCTGTGCTATCATAGTCAATCCCTAAAGTTACTACCCCATAACATAATTAAATCATGACGTGCTATATTAACATATGGCTAGAAAACCTTATGTTATAAAACATATAGAATATAAGGAATTGGAGTACAGATACAAAAAAGAGAAGAATGCTGAAGATATTTTAAAAAAAGATTATCAATTTTATCAGAAGTTGATAAT
>CAZCCY010000009.1:0-29999 GCA_964497545.1 uncultured Methanosarcinales archaeon
AATGTTGTAGATGTGTTGTCTGAAATGATTCATTGAAACAAATCAGACGAACAAATCAGAACCTCTTGAATGACGGTTAAAGAATTAGGCAAAGGATATTTATGTATTTACAGGTAATATAGGTGAAGAGAGGTTGTTAAAAATTAGAGAAAATAAACGTTGGGCTGATCGGTGGAGTTGACACAGTGAAAATTAGGTTTGGTTAAAATGAAAAAGCCAGTTCCCATCTCCAAGGCGAACCGTCTCATAAACCATGGGCCCACGGTGCTTGTCACCTCAGCGTCCGGGGGGAATGATAACATAATGACGTTGGCCTGGAACATGCCTGCCAGTGGGAACCCCATGCGGGTGGTTATCTCGGTGGCACCCCAGCGGTTTTCCCACGGGTTGATAATGGAAAGTGGGGCCTTTGCCATTAATATTCCCACCACCCGGATATCCCGGGCGGTCATGCTCTGCGGCAGCCTCTCAGGCCGTGAGGTGGACAAATTCGAGAGAGCTGGCCTGACCCGTCTTAAAGCCCAGAAAATTCCATGCCCCCTGGTAGGCGAGTGTATAGGTCATCTGGAGTGCAAGGTAGTGGAGTCCTGGGATGCTGGTGACCACACCCTCTTCCTGGGGGAGGTGGTGGCAGCCTCGGCAGACAGCGATGTTTTCAACGAGGTTCTCAGGCTGGATGAGGAAACACAGACCCTCCACCACCTGGGTGGGAGGTATTTCGCCCATCCCATGGGAGTGAAAGAACTAGGATGATTAAGAGGTATCCTGGCAATCCCATTCTCACGAGGGGGGATGTCCCTTATCCGGTGGAGACTGTGCACAACCCTGGGGTGGTCAAGCACCGTGGGAGGTATATTATGCTTTTTCGCTCTCATCGTAGAAATGGCCGCTCCATCATTGGCCTTGCTGAGAGTCGGGATGGCTATGGTTTCACGGTTAGGGAGGAGCCTTTTCTCACCCCGGCTAGCAGTGGGGTTTTTTCTGTGTATGAGGAGTTTGGGGTGGAGGACCCCAGAATCTGTCCTATTGAGGGCTGGTATCTGATTACTTATAGTGCCTATTCCAGGTATGGGGTGCGGATTGGCCTGGCAAGGACACAGGACTTCCAGGAGGTGGAGCGGGTGGCTCTGATAAGTCAGGCTGATATGCGTAATGTGGTGATATTCCCGGAGAGGTTTGATGGGATGTATGTGAGGCTTGACCGTCCTCATTCTGGGATTATGCCCTGGTCTATCTGGATATCCTATTCCCCGGACCTTGTCCACTGGGGTGGTTCGAAGGTTGTGATGAAGCCCCTACCTTATCATTGGGATGAGATGAAGATTGGGCCTGGTGCGACGCCTATCAAGACAAAATGGGGTTGGTTGCATATTTACCATGGAGTCTTTAACACCATGCGGGGTGGGGTGTACCGGCTTGGCGTCGCACTCCATGACCTCCATGACCCCTCGAGGGTTATCGGGGTTGCAGACGACTGGATTTTGCAGCCAGAGGACCCCTGGGAGCAGACAGGTTATGTCCCCAATGTGGTCTTTACCTGTGGGGCGGTGCCAGAAGGGGATGGCACCCTGAAGCTTTACTGGGGTGGGGCTGACCAGGTAATCTGTATGGGCACTGCCAGAATCGAGGAGTTGGTGAGGCTCTGTCTGGAAAACCCACGGCCACCCCTCCCTTAGGTGTTGAAGCTGATTATTTTTGGCATCTTTGTGGCTAGGTCCAGGAGTATTGCTTTTCCTGGGTCTGGTTTCAGGTTCATGCGACGCTGGAATTCGGTCTGGTTCTGCCAGGTGCCAGCGTTGAGGAGCACTACACCCCGGTATTGTCCCACTCCCACCGTGTGAACGTGTCCACAGTGGAGTACATCTGGCACCTCTTTTATTACCAGGTGGTCTTTTGATTCTGGTGCTATTGGGACTCTGCCACCGTAGATGGGTGAGAGGTGCCGGCGGATGAGGAATTCCTGCATGGCCCGGGTAGGCTCCTGGTAGTTCACCCCTGGTATCCTGGCTACCATGTCATCCATGGACCTGCCATGATAGACCAGAACCCTTGTGCCGTTGAGGTCGATTAGGGCTGGGTTGCCTACCAGGCATGCCCTGGGGAAGAGTTTTGCTATCCGTTCTGGGAATCTGGGCTGGGGTTCTGCCTGTCTCACCGCGTCATGGTTGCCTGGCGCGATGACAACCTGGATATGACGGGGTATCTCCCGGAAGTAACGGGCAGCTTCCTCGTACTGCTGGTAAATGTCATGGATTTCAAGCTCACGCTCCTGGTTCGGGAATACACCGATACCATCCACAATATCCCCTCCCATCACCAGGTAATCTATCTCGTCCCCCTGGGTTTTAAGCCAGTCCAGGAAGGACCCCCAGGCATCTTCGAGGAAGGTTTTGCTGCCGATGTGGATGTCTGAGATGAAAACAGCTTTTCCCTCGCTTTTTTCCCCGGTGAGGCGTTCCCTGGGCTGAGTGGGGATGTCTGGTCTGACAATGCTCTCAGTGAAAAGGTAGGACCCATCCCGGTTCAGGCGGCCGGTGACGCCGATAACCTCGTCGTGTACAATGCTTTCAGCCTCTTCTCTCAGGTTGCCGTTAAGGATGACCGGGATGCTGCCGGTTTTGTCCTCTATTTCCACAAGTTTGTTCCCCCTGGCTGTGGTTCGAATCTCCATCACCATCCCTACGATGCTCACCGGCTCACTGGTGTTATGCCGGCGCAGACTGCCAATAGGCCTTGGGCCGATGCGCTGGAGAATCCGGCTTAAACTGTCAAACCTGTCCTGGAAATACCCTGTGAACTCCTCATAGCCCCCAGTACAGGTTGAATTAGCAGTAATATCGGCCAACACCACTGGTGGCCTGGGAGTGCCAACACGTTTACCGTTTTTGTCCCTGCCGTTACCACCCCTCACATTTTCATCTGTCTCCTCTAGGGTCTGGATTCCAGGGGGGAGATGTTCTTTTCCAATTACGAGGATTGAGTCTGGAAGGGATTCAAGGATACGGTCGAGAACACGGGGGTCACTCCTCTTAAGAACGCCCAGGGCGTCTGGGGCGACCTGGTAGCCAGCCCCGGCAAAAAACTCTATAATCTCTACTTCGCCAGGCATAAAACACGCCCCTAGAAGTATTTTTCGACGTTTTCCAGTGCCCTGGCTATGAGCTGGGCGCTTGTCTCCAGGTCTTTTATGTTCAGTACCGAGACCGGGGAGTGGATGTATCTGACCGGGGTGCTTATCACTCCTGCGGGGATCCCTTCCCGGGTCAGGCTGATGGCTGTGGCGTCTGTGGTGCCCCCATCTGCCACATCGAGCTGGTAAGGGATGTTATGGGTTCTGGCTGTTTCTTCGAGCCAGCGCAGCACATCTCTATGGGTGATAAGCCCTCTGCCGCCTGCGTCTATTACTGTGATGGAGGGGCCTTTTCCTGTTTCGAGGGCGGAGTCTTTTTTCTCGATGCCTGGGTGGTCTCCTGGTATGGTCACATCTATGGCTAGGGCAACATCCGGGTTCAGGCCGAAGGCGCTTGTTTTGGCTCCTTTGAGTCCGACTTCCTCCTGGACAGTGAAAACAGCATGGACAGTGGCTTTTGTTGTGTTTAACTGGGCAAGAGCCGCGACCAGCATGGCCACCCCTGCCCGGTCATCAAGAGCTTTGCCTGTTACCATGTCTCCTGCCAGGGCCCTGAAGTCCTGGTCTGATGTTACCGGGCTGCCTGGCCTGACTCCGAGTTTTTCTGCTTCTTCACGGTTTTTGGCGCCTATGTCGATGTACATGTCTTCGCTTTTCACGGGTTTTTTTCGCTCTTCTTCCTTCATTACATGGGGTGGTTTGGAGCCGATAACACCCACAAGTGGCCCTTTGTCTCCGTGGACGATTACCCGCTGGTTTAGTAGGGTTTGGTCGAACCATCCGCCTATTTTCACGAATCTGAGGAAACCTTTGTCGTCGATGTATTTCACCATGAGGCCGATTTCGTCCATGTGGGCTGCCAGCATCACAACAGGCTTTCCACCTCTGCGGGTAGCAATAAGATTGCCTAGGGCGTCTGTTCTCACCTCGTCAACATGGCTTTCAACATGTTTTTTTACTATTTCCCGTATCCCGTCCTCACGGCCAGAGAGCCCGTGAGCATTGGACAGTTCTTCCAGCAGTTTTAATAGTTCCATATTTTAATCGCCTGGCTTTTTCTGGCTAAATGTGTTTTTTGAGGTAAAACTTTTTACGGATTCATCTGTATTTTTCATATTTAAGATAACCTTTTAAAGTATTTTGAATTGAGGCCTATGGCGTATAACGGTGAGGGGTATGCGAAGCCGTAAGGGTTTGGGTGAGCGATAAGCGAACCGCATACCGGCTGTTATACGTCGTTTCGCCCATCATTTATTTCTTCCAGTGAATTCAAACAGTTTAGGAGATTTAATATTCTATTAAAAATTTTTTTATTCTTCTTTCTGCCAATTTTACATATTCTTCTTCTATGTCATATCCCACATAGTGCCTTCCCGTTTTTATTGCAGCAATAGCTGTCTGTCCACTACCCATGAAAGGATCTAAAACAACCTCACCTTCATATGTGTAGAGCTGAATCAATCTATAAGGAAGCTCGACAGGGAAAGGAGCAGGATGTCCCACTTTGTGAGCGGGTTCTGCTGGAAATGACCAAACACTTTTGGTAAATTCTAAAAATTCCTCTTTTGAAATCGTACTTTTTCTCTTATTCATATTCCCTCTTGAAAACATACCCTTAGAGAACACTAAAATATATTCGTGAACATCTCGCAAAGTAGGATTTGCAGGTGAAAGCCAACTGCCCCAAGCGGTAGAAGGGCTTGCAGAAGAAGCCTTATTCCATATGATTTCACCTCTCATTAGAAAACCCAACTCAAACATATCTTTAGCAATAAAGGCGTGGAGGGGAATATACGGTTTCCTACCAAGATTGGCAATGTTTATGCATGCTCTCCCCCCCGGCACGAGAACCCTGTAAACTTCCTTCCAGACCGTTTTTAAAAAAGACAAATATTCTTCCAGCGTGAAATCTTCATCATACTCTTTTCCTACATTATAAGGGGGTGAAGTTACCATCAGACAAATGCTGTTGTCGGGTAGCTCCTCCATTTTTTCAGAAGATTTGCAAAATATTTTATCTAAGAACTGTGGAGGGATAGGATTTTCCACATATTTAAGTTTCTGCTCCTTTGGCAATCCTTCATATAATCTGCTCGTATAAAAAGATGTAGAATCATGATTTATTCTGCCCGGAGAGCCAAAGGAACTTGTTTTAGTTCCTCTTTTTCTTCTGTTTTTTTTCATTTTAATTTTCCCTCCAAGTAATCTACCCCACTTTCCGCATGTCCATCCTACGCATACTGGTTTTTCTAAAAAACTGACAACAAACCGATATGCATAGACACTTAGTGCGGAATGTAGGGTAGATAGCCCTGGACTTGAAGTTTATGAGAGCTGTAAGTAGAAAAGGTTTAGCTGTTAAGATATTACTCGGCTTGTTAGCCTTTAATATTTATCAGCTCATGAAATGATGGGAACTATGGTTACTATATGTTATTTTATTTCATTATTTCCTCGATATTTTCGAATATCTCTCTTATTCTGACTGGTTTGGGGAGGAAGATTTTAGCTCCTGCTTTGAGGGCTATGTTCTTTACTTCTTGGTCAGCGCTTACAAAGACTATCTTTGCGTCAGGGTCTTCTTCGAGTATTTTTCTGGTTGCTTGGAGGCCGCTCATGTTGGGCAGGCGATGGTCCATGATTATGATGTCAGGTTTCACTTTGAGGTTCCGGTAGGTTCTCACAGCTTCCTCCCCGTCAGATGCCTGGGCGACTACCTTGTGACCTGAGGATTCGAAGATGTTACGATACATTCTGAGGAGCAATGGTTCGTCTTCAACTGTGAAGAATGTCATTGCCCTGTTCTCACCCATTTGACTCTTCAACTCTAGTCCTCCACATTCTGTGACACCCACAGATTTCTATATTCTTGGGATTAAAACTATAAAGTTGCTTCGCTTAAGTTTCCTGGACAGAGAAGACGTCTAATAATTTAAATCATATATTTTTATGTTCGTTGAATTTACTTCTCTGCTAGTTTTTCCCTTCTTTTTTGGCTTTCCAGTAGCCAATGTAGTAGCCGATTATCAGTGCTCCAATTCCGGTCTGGATGCTAAAAAGCAGACTTTCAATCTCACCGCTGGGAGGCTTCCAGACCGGTTTCATCCAGGGGGTATAGTTCCCATCTGTGAGGTTTGAAACAACACTTTTTGCCTGGTCATCTGTTCCTCCCCATTTGGCAGCCAGTGCTAGCTGGACTGAGAGGGCTAAAATGAGAATTAAAACAATTTTTTTCACCACCTAGCCCTCCACTCCGGTTTTATTTGGCTTCAGCAGATCCATATTCTGGAGTAGTTCGCTTCTGAGATTTACGATGTGTTTGAAGATTAGAACGGTCAGTATCCCTTCTGCAATTGCAATTGGCACCTGGGTTATTGCGAATACAGCGAGAAAAGCCTTAGCAGATGCCATGACTCCACCCTGGGTTGCTGGGAAGGCTAGTGCAAGCTGGAAGGATGTCACAATATAGGTTACCCAGTCGGCAATGACTGCGGTTAAAAAGACGTTTGTCTTCAGACTTATCCCAAGTTTTCTGGCGGTTCTGTAGAACAGCCAGCCTGCCAGTGGGCCGAGGATTCCCATGCTTGCGGTATTCGCACCCAGGGTTGAAATCCCGCCGTGAGCAAGCAACAAGGCCTGGTAGAGCAGGACGATTATCCCTAAAACTGAGGTCACAACAGGTCCGAAAAGTACCACTGAGAGGCCTGTGCCTGTAGGATGAGAGGTACTGCCGGTGACCGAGGGCATCTTTAGTGAGGAGAGGACGAATATGAACGCGCCTGCCATGGCGAGCATGGGCATGAGCCTTGGATTCATTTTAACGAGCTTCTCCATCCTCCATATCCCATATCCTACAATCGGGAGAGAAAAAGCAAACCACAACTCCCACCAGGGATGGGGCAGGAAACCTTCCATGATGTGCATGACCGCCCCCCTTGGCCAGCAAATTATTTAAAGTTTTCTTGTTTTAAGACAAGTTTATTTGCTCATTGTTCTGGTCAGACCACCTCTTGCCCGGTCCATCTCCTCCCTGGTTAACCGGATTTCCAGGTTGTTGACTTTCAGTTTCAGGTCCTCCCCGCCTGTCCATCCTATTAACTGGCAGGGTATGGACAGCATCTCTGGTATCTTCTCAGGCTCCCTGGTTGTGAAAATCACCCGGCCATGGGTTTCAGAGAAGAGAAAAAGGTCCTCCCGCATTTCTGTGCCAAGCTCTATCTCACATCCCATCTGAGGTGTCATCTCCCAGAGGGCTGTGACAAGCCCTCCAGTTGAAATATCATGGGCTGCGGTTATCCTGCCAGTCCTGATAAGCCCTGTCACAGCCTCCAGAATCTCCATGGGATTCTCAGGTGGGCGGGGCACAGGGCCGCTTCCACCTTTCAACTGGTAATAATAGCTTCCGCCAAGCTCCTCCCTGGTCTCCCCCAGGAGGAATATGGCCTCCCCCTCCCCTGCGAAAACATGCCCAGGCACCCTGCGAATGTCTTCCAGGATTCCCACCATCCCCAGCGAGGGCGTGGGGGGGATGGAGGTGTCAAACTCGACACTGTCATTGTAGAGGGATACGTTTCCACCCACAACCGGCACACCTATCTTTCGGGCCATTTCTGAGATGCCTCTTATGCTCTCTGCAAGCTGCCAGTAGTTCTCCGGCTTTTCCGGGCTTCCAAAATTCAGACAATCCACCAGCGCAACCGGACTGGCACCTACTACAGCCAGGTTCAATGCATTCTCAAAAACCGCACCACTGCTGCCATGGTAGGGGTCAGCGAGGCTGTGAAGAGGATTGCAGCCACAGGATAGTGCAAGACCCACATCTTTGTCGAGCCTGAGCACTGCGGCGTCCCCCCCTGGTTTTACCACGGTTCTAAGCTGCACCTCATGGTCGTACTGACGGTAAACCCACTCCTTCGAAGCAAGCCCTGGAGAAGAAATAACCCCCAGGACATCTTCCTTAAGGCTTTCCAACCTGAACCCTGGGGTCACCCTGGCCCGAGAGGGGGGAGGTGTCTGTTTTCTGGGAATGAGGGGGGCGCCGCCAGCCAGAAAACCTGCAGGCACATCCACCACAACCTCACCCTTGAATTCCACCTGGTACCTGCCATCCCCTGTGAACTCGCCCACAACCCTCGCCTCAAGGTCAAACCTCCTGGCGATCTCCAGGACTCGCTCCACATCCCCCCTCTCAACTTCAAGGAGCATCCGCTCCTGGGACTCAGACACCAGTATCTCCCAAGCCTCCATACCTTCCTCCCGCAGATGGACACAGTCCAGGTTAATCCTGGCGCCAAGACCCCCATTGGCAGCCATCTCACAGGACGCACCCACAAGACCGGCAGCACCCAGGTCCCGACACGACAGCACAACCCCCTCCCCAATGGCTTCAAGCACAGCATCGATAAGCAGCTTCTCGGTGTAAGGGTCTCCAATCTGAACACTACCCCGCTCCTCCACATCCCCGGTCAGATCCCGTGAGGCAAAAGAAGCACCACCAAGCCCATCCCTGCCAGTAGACGAGCCAAGAAGCACAATCTTACTACCAGCACGCTGTGCTACTGCGGTCACCACATCCCTCTTCCTCCCCAGGCCAATACAGACCACATTCACCAGGGGATTCCCACTGTAACCGGCATGGAAGACAACCTCCCCCCGCACCACCGGAACACCAATACAGTTACCATAACCGGCAATACCCTCCACCACCTTCTCAAAAAGAAACCTGTTCTTCTCACCTGTCAGGGGGCCGAAATAGAGGGCATCCATAAGAGCAACCGGCCTTGTCCCCATGGAAAGAACATCCCTGACAATACCCCCCACACCAGTAGCAGCACCATTATAAGGGTCAACATAGCTTGGATGGTTATGACTCTCCATCGCAATAGACAGAACCGTCTCCCCATCCAGACTGATAACAGCGGCATCATCCCCAGGGCCGATAAACACCTGGGGTCGAAGTTTCCCCCCTCCAGCCTCTTGGCCCTCGACAGCATCGAAACTCTTTAAGAGGCCCCGGCTTGAACGGTAAGCACAATGCTCACTCCAGAGATTAAAAAAACAGAACTCCTCAACAAGCGTAGGCTTCCTGCCAAGCTCCCGGACAACAACCTCCATATCACCTTCAGAAAGCATAGACCCAGAATACAACAGAGAACACTAAAAGCAATTCCCCTCTTTTCAGCGAGGTTGAGATTTACCCTCCAATACCTTTGTTCAGATATCTCTACTTGTGTCCAATTTAACACGGTTACAGGGGCATGAAAAATAAAATACGCATAAATAGCTGGAGTGTCAAATTAGGTATTTAAATTGAATTACGTTCGGGTTTGTTTCTTTAACGGCTTTAGCGGACTTTTCTTTGACGTGCCTTTATCTACCTGGTGTTTTATGGGTCCTGGGAGTGTCGTTCCAGGAGTGTGGCTTGTGAGAGGTTGCCATGAAACGCTCTGACCTTGAGAAGTTTGATCTTCTGGATGTCTTTTATTTCCGGGATATTCTCAAAAGGGGGCGTTTGCAGTTTGCCCTCCAGCTGGTTGCCCTTCTGTTTATGGGCTGGATTGTGGTGCGGGGGCTTTTGAGTGAGCCGGATTTGCGGTTCGGGGGAGACCCTTTTGCCGCGGCCATGGTCTGGGATGTCTGGCATCCTTTTCTTGCGTTCACTGTGATTTTTTTTGGCAGACTGTGGTGTGCCGTCTGCCCCCTGGGCGCGGTGGGTGACTGGGTGGGACGCAGGTTTAGCCTTGGCAGGTTGTATCCTGCAAGGCTCCGTAACCTCTGGCCGGGGATATTCCTGTTCATATTTGTTTTCGCCGGGGAGCGACACCTTTTCATGTTCACCCGGAACCCGGTCACCACAGCCTACCTCCTCCTAGCTTTCACCGGGCTTGCAGTGGTTATGGGGGTCTATTTTGAGAAACGAGCTTTTTGCAGGTACATCTGCCCCATCGGCCTTGTTTTAAGTCTTTTTTCCATGCTAGGCATCCTGGAACTCCGATGTAAGTCGAAGGATGTGTGTCGGGAGCACAGGATTAAAGAATGTATCAGGGGTAACGAGAGGGGAATGCCGTGTCCTATGGGGGAGTTCCCCCAGACCATGGAGCGGAGCAGTTTTTGCATTTACTGTTCAGAGTGTATCAAGACCTGTTCCAGGGATAACATCCGCATCGGCCTGCGTCCACCAGGCTCAGACCTCTTTAAACAGGCACACCTGGATGAGGCCTTCCTGATTCACAGCATAATAATCATCTTCCTTTTTGTCATGGGCATGGAACATTTTGTCTTCCGGAACATCATTGTGACCTTTGTCAAGTCCACCGGTATTAACCGCAACATCTGGGCCATGATTATTTTCGTCTTCATAAGCCTGCTAGCCTCAGCCCTCCTCTACTCGGCTGCCAGGACAACAACCCCCAACGCGAGGGGGAGGTTCGCCCGCCTCTCCTATGCATTTCTGCCCTTCGCACTCTCAGTCTATCTGGCTGAAAATGCCTTCAGGTTCATCCGGGGTATATTCTATCTGGCATCAGGCCTTGGAGACCTGTTGGGACGGGCCTGGATTTTTAGCATCAGCCTGGACACCATAACCATCATCCAGATATTGCTTTTAATAGGGGGTTTTATGTTTTCAGCCTGGGCAGGAATCCGCATGTCCCGGCAACATCCAGAAGAACCGCGGGCAAGATTTCTCTTCCCCCTTTTTTTCACCCTCACCATCTACCTTGCCCTGGGATTGAGAATCCTGACACTACCTCTTGACTAGGTAAAATTTAATCACCCCCAGGTTATTGTGGAGTGTTATGCGGATTGAAAGGGATGTTTTAGGCGAGGTTCAGGTTCCAAAAGACGCTATTTTTGGCAGTTTTACGGTGCGAGCCAGGGAGAACTTCCAGTTGAGCGGTCTTAGGGCGAGGCCGGTGTTTATCAGGTCACTGGGCATGATTAAAAAGGCCGCGGCCCTTGCCAACATGGAGCTCGGCCTCCTGGATAGGAGGATAGGGGAGGCTATTGTAGAGGCTGCCTCCCAGGTGGCCAGTGGAGAGATGGACAGCTGGTTCCCCCTGGACGTGTTCCAGGCAGGCGCTGGCACCCCGTTTAACATGAATGCTAACGAGGTTATCGCCAACCTCGCCATTCTCAAACTGGGCGGGAAGCCCGGCGATTATTCCCTGGTACATCCCAACAACCACGTGAACATGTCCCAGTCTTCCAACAATGTCACTCCTACAGCTATCAGGCTCTCCTGCCTCCAACTCCTCGACCCCCTGGAGGGGGAGGTAAAGGCCCTTGTTGCGGCCTTCGAGGGGCTTGCCAGGAAATATCAGGATGTAATAAAGGTGGGCAGGACTCACCTGGAAGATGCTGCACCCATAAGTTTTGGCCAGGTCTTCCAGAGCTACGCCCACTCCCTGGACTCAGCCCTCGAAACCCTGGTCGAGAGCCGCAACGGACTTCTTGAAATTGGACTGGGAGGCACAGTTATTGGCACCGGCACAAACACCCACCCAGACTTCAGAAGATTAGTGGCCAGGATGCTATCCGAGGTCAGCGGCTATCCTCTCCGCCCCGCACGGGACGGTGTCACCCTCACCTGGAGTATGGCTGCCTTCACCCGCCTCTCAGGTGCACTCCGGGACATGGCCATCGAAATGGGCAAAATTGCAGACGACCTCCGCCTCCTCAACTCAGGGCCAAACGCCGGTATCTCCGAGATTATGCTACCCGAGGTGGAGCCAGGCTCCTCCATTATGCCAGGCAAAATCAACCCCTCCATAGCGGAGGCAGTGAACATGGTCTGCTTCCAGATAAGGGGGAACGATCACACCATCGCCCTGGCCAGTGCAGGCGGAGAACTTGAGATGAACGTGATGACACCCCTTATCGGTTTCAACCTCATCTTCTCCCTGGAACTACTCACCAATTGCACAAAAATGTTCAGGGAGAGGTGTGTTGAGGGGATCCAGGTGAACCAGAAACGATGCCAGGAACTAATCGACAAGAGTCTGAGTCTGGCCGTGGCCCTAAGCCCCTTCCTCGGCTATGACGCCACAGCAGAACTCGTTAAAAACGCACTAAAAGAGGGAAAACCCCTACGACAGGCAGCCCTGGAAACCGGGCTGACCCCGGAAATGATAGACGAAATCCTGGACCCACAAAAAATGACCGGGCCAAGAACCTTCGACCCCCGGTTCATAGAAGAGGTGAGAAAAAAACTGGGTTAGCTCTTACATATTCTAAAGAAGTTTTCCAGCAGTTCCTCCCCCTTCTCGGTGTGTGAGACCTCAGGGTGCCACTGGACCCCGAAAAGAGGTTTCTCCCGATGACGCATGGCTTCAACCTCACAAACATTGGAGCGGGCAAGCCTCTCAAAACCCGGGGGTAGACGGCTCACCTCATCCGCGTGGGACGCCCAGACATTGACCTTGGGGCCGATACCTGCCAGAATCTCATCCTCCTCCATAACCTCAACTTCCACCGAGGCATAGCCCCCCTGCATGCCGGTCCGGATTTCCCCGCCATATGCCCTGGCAATAATCTGGTGTCCCAGGCATATCCCGAGGATGGGAAGCTCAAGCTCCTTCACATAGAGGTCACAGTTCCCGCTCCGCTCTATATCAGGGCCACCACTCAGAATCAGCCCGTCAGGCTCCTTCCCCAGCAATTCCTCGATGGACATGGTGTTGCTAACAAGCTCTGAATCCTGGTCAAGGTCCCGCACTGCCCGATGAATCAAGTGGCAGAACTGGCCATAGTTATTCACAACGAGAATTTTCATCCACCTAAATAGAACACCTCCACCTTTTTAAGGGCTTCCCCCCCAAAAGAGATGCAGATTTCAATTAATCAGGGCACAGCGGATGTTTGTATAGCCTTTACCTTTTCGATGAATTCTTTTAAAGGGTTATGACGAAACATTTTTCCATCAGTAAGATAAACGGCTACTGCTCCCTTTGCAGGGGTTGCCCAGCCAGGTCAAAGGCGTAGCGTTCAGGGCGCTATCCGGTAGCGGTTCGTGGGTTCGAATCCCACCCCCTGCACCAAAAAACATCTCTGCATTGCAATGAAAAACAGAAAGATTGATATCTCTTGCAGATAGAAGGGGGGAAGAAGGGTAAATCTAGTACTCTGCGGGAGAACCTCGATAAATTTCCTCAAACCGGGTAGGACAAGATTCCTCGAAAATTGGATAGTGTCCCTCAAACCAATAAGTGGGGTTGATTGACTATGAGTAATAGGGTTGTGTTAGTAGAGGATGACGACCTGTTTAAGGGGGACTTTAAGGGTAAGTGTGTTGCTGTGGTCTCGTTTTTCCGGCCTGGCCAGGAGGTTGCCAGGCTTGTTCGCGGCCAGGGCGCCCGGGAGGTGAGGGTTATTGACTGTACCGGCTCAGGTGTGGACAGCGAGGATGTGGCTTCTGCCCAGCCCGGGGATCTCACCCGGATAGGGGTCAGGCTTTCAGGCTTCCTCGAAGAGTTCCCACCTGACTGTAAGGAGACGCTGGTGGTGATTGACAGTTTGAATGCACTTTTAATGTATTCCAGTTTGAAGACGGTTTACAGGTTCCTGCACACCCTGGTAGGCAGGCTTCGCAGCCAGGGTACAGGCGGACGCTTCCTGATCAGCCGCAGGGGGATGAACGCCCAGGAATACCATACACTTCTAACTCTCTTTGACCAGATAGAGGTGGCAGGGGGCCAACTCGTAATGGTGGTGGAGGACGACCGGGAGGTGGCAGACCTTTACGAAGAGATTCTTAAACCCTGTTTCAAGGTTATTAAAGTCTACAGCGGCGAGGAGGCCCTGGCAAAGTTGACGCCAGATGTTGACCTGGTACTGCTGGACCGGATGATGCCAGGGATGAATGGAGACACACTGCTGCGGGAGATCCGGAGCCGACCCAAGCTTGTGGACATACCTGTGGTGATGCTCACCGCCCTGAAACCCGGGATAGACGACCTTGAACTTGAGTTCCAGGACTACCTGGTAAAACCAGTACAGCCATCCGACCTTGTCTCCACGGTGAGAAGGGTGATGGCAGTCCACCGGTACAACCGGGAGCTGGAAGCCCTGGTCTCCCGTGTCAACAAGAAGGTGATGCTACTCCAGCAGGCCAGGAGGGAGGAACTCCAGAGGAGCCCGGTCTTCCAGGAGCTTGAAAGAGAGATTACCGAGTCCCAGACAAGACTCGAGAGCCTCCTCCAGCACCTCTTTGAAACCGGCGGAGAGTTCGGCGACAACCTGAAACTCCTCCTCAAAGGAGGAAAGAGAAAATGATTCCAGGGGCCACAGGAAAATCTCTGAAAGCCATCTTTGACAGTTTAAATGACGCCTTCCTCATTGCAGACCCGGACTACACCATCCTCTACGCCAACAAGGCCCTCATAGAGCTTTCAGGGAAAAAAGAAGAGGAGGTCATCGGCAGGACGTGCTATCAGGCACTCCACAACCGGGACACACCCTGCCCCCACACCCCTGAGAGCCCCTGCACCTTCAAGATGCTGGAGGAAAAACTAAAAAAAGGTGATACAAGCCCGGTACGGGCAATCCACAAACACACCCTCAGCGAGGGGGGCGGATACTATGTGGACATCTCCGCAACACCCCTACAGGTCAGCGCCTCCACCTATTACATCCAGGTGGCAAGGGACGTGACCACCCAGGTCCTGCTCCAGCGGGAGCGGGAAAAACACCTGGAAGAACTCAAAAGACAGAGTGAAACCCTGAAACAGAAAAACAGGCTCATCGAAACCTACAGCAACCTCCTCGGCCACGACCTGAAAAACCGGATGTCCATAATCCAGGGCTACACAGAGCTCCTGGACACCCCCAGGAGAGAAGAATACCTGAAGAGAATCCAGAAAGCGGTGAAAGACTCCCTCCAGATGATAGAAGACACCAACAGAATCCTGAAAACCCTGGAAAAAGAGGCCATCCACACCCTCAACCTGGCACCCCTAATCTCAAGGAGCATCAAAAAAGCCCTCAAACACCACCCCAACCTGGAGATAGAATACACTCCAAGCCACACCCTGGTAAATGCAAACAGCATGCTAGAATCAGTCTTTGACAACCTCCTCGCCAATGCAGCCCAGCACAACCCCGATCAGAAAGTAAAGGTGGAAATCCAGGTGAAAGAGACAAAAGAAACCGTGGAAATAGAGGTCAGAGACAACGGGAGGGGGATAGACCCGGAGATAAAAATATTCCAGCCAGGGGCCAGACACCCCAAAACCGGTGGCAGCGGGTTCGGCCTCCACTTCACCAGGAAACTCCTCGAAATCTACGGGGGAGAAATCCAGCTCATAAAAGGAGAGGGGGCAGCCTTCAAAATCACACTACCCACCAGGGAAACCACGAAACGCACCGAGATGTAAACCCCCCCCTGTTTTGCGTTAGATTCATTTAAGGGTAGATGCCTTTACGTTTGTGTTTATTGGATTTGGTCTGGGTGTTGTTTTGGATGATTGACCTTGATTTTTTCCGGGAGCTGGACAGGTTCAGTTTTATGATGCGGAAGCGGGTCTCCACAGTCTACACCGGTACCCGTCGTTCTATCCGGCAGGGCAGGGGTATCGGGGTGGTGGGCTATCGGGAGTACATGTATGGGGATGATTTCAAGTCCATTGACTGGAAGGTCTACGGGAGGACTGAGAAGCTTTATATTCGTCAGTACGAGGAGGAGAAGAATATCACGGCTCATATCCTCCTGGATGCCAGTAAGAGTATGGATTATGGGGATAAGTTTGATTATGCTGCGAGGCTGGCGGTTGGTTTTGCGTATATGGTGATGAAGGAGAATGAGAAGTTTGGGATTTCCACGTTTTCTGGGGATGTGGATATTGTGAAGCCGGTGCGGGGTATCCGTCATCTGATGGGTTTTATTGAGCATCTTAACTCGCTTGAGCCTGGGGGTGTGACCAGGGTGGGGGAGTCGGTTGCCAGGTATATTCAGATGATTAAGTCGAGGTCGCTTGTGGTTTTGATTTCAGATTTCCTGGACAGCCTGGACTCGGTCCGGGAGGGGATATACCGGCTTTCACGGAATGATCTGGTGGTGGTGCAGGTTCTGGATCGGGATGAGTGGGATTTCCCGGCTATGGGTGATGTCAGGCTCCACGATTTGGAGGGTGGGGGTGTGATTCGCACCTATATCAGCCCCAGGTTCCGGGAGGAGTATCTTAGACGTCTCAGGGGGCATATTGAGGGGATCCGGGAGGCGTGTAACAGTGTGGGTGCGGATTTCTACAGTTTCCGGACAGACAAGCCTATTTTTGAGGCTTTTGCCGAGGCTGTGGCTAGGTAGATGCCTTTTTCGAATATCCTTGGTCTGCTGGGTCTTGCAAGTCTCATCCCGCTGATAATCCTCTATCTGATTAAACCCAGGCCCAGGGATGTCAGTATTCCCTCGCTCATGTTTATTGTCCGGGAGCTGGGGGAGACCCGCTCTTCTTTTTTGAGGCGGCTTTTACGGGACCCCCTATTGTTGTTTCAGATGCTGGCCCTTGTCCTGTTGACCTTGGCCCTGGCCGGCCCCTTCTACTGGGGTAGTCGGAGTGCAGAGCACACGGTGGTTGTGCTGGACGGCTCAGCGAGCATGCAGGCCACTGATGTAACCCCTTCCAGGTTTGAGCGGGCTGTGGAGATTGCCAGGGGGTACCTGGAGGGCGATGTGAGTGTTATTCTTGCCGAGTCCACGCCCCTTGTCGTGCTGGAGCGGGGTAGCAGCCGTCGGGCCCGGAGTGTGCTTGGCAGGCTCAGGCCTGGCGCCACACCAGGCAACCTGGATGACGCCATCCTGCTGGCCATGGATTTGATTGGCAGGGAGAAGGGGCGGATTGTGGTGGTCTCGGATTTTGCAGGCAGTCTTGGCAGTCCGGATGTGGCTGAGCGGCTTGCCAGTGCAGAGGACATAGAGGTAATCTTCCGCCAGGTAGGCAAGGGGGGTAGAAACATCGGTTTCATTGACGCCAGAATCAACGGGGATAGAGCAGACCTCCTCCTTAAAAACTACCTGGAAGAGGACAGCACAGTGGACATTGAAATCGGTGGCAGGAAGTTCACCCGGAAGGTTGCAGGTGGTGCCAGTGAGCTTGTGACGGTCTCAGACCTCCAGGGCGGTGTCACCCAGGTGAAACTGGACGGTGGGGACGACCTGGCGGTGGACGATGTGGTTTACATTAGCCTGCCCAGGCGGGTTGAACGGCGGGTGCTTATCATAAGCGATGGTGTCAGACGGGACAGACACACCCCGGTGTACCTGGCTGTCAGGTCCCTCCCCTACACCCAGGCAGAAGAGATGTTGTTTGAACAGACACCTCACACATTCGAATATGACCTGGTAATCCTGGACAGGTACACCCGGACTTCCCCACTGCCTGGCACCTTCAGTGACCTGAAAGAGTACGTGGAAGGCGGGGGGACCCTGGTGGTGATGGCTTCATCCAGCCTCTCTGGGATGCCAGGGCTAGTAGAGCTTCTACCGGTCGAGGTTGGGGGTGTGGGTGGGCCTGCAAATGTTAAAATTGTGGTGCCGGTGGAGTTCACCCGGGACATTGATTTTGGCGGTCTCAACAAGCATCTGCAGGCCTCGCCCAGGAGCAGTGCGGTTGTGGTGGCCTCGATGCTGGATGGCAATGACACCCTCCTTGCCTACTGGAATCTGGGGCGGGGGAGGGTTATCTACATGGGCATTAACGAGCTGTGGAGCAGTTTCCATCTCTCAACCTCGTATCCGGTCTTCTGGTTCAAACTTCTTGACTGGGTGAGCAGCCTTGGCGGGATAGGCGACTACAACTTCAAAACAGGCGAAATAATCTCCCTGCCCGCTGTCCAGGAAGTGGAAACACCCAGAGGCACCATTAAAACCCGGGAACTACTACTGGAAGACACAGGCATCTACCACCTGGGAGGACGGGACATTGTAGCAAACCTCCTGGATGGGGGAGAGTCAGATATCACACCCCGGGAGAGCGAGTTTAAAGACCTGACCGGGAGGGTGGAGGCTGGCAGCCGCACCGAAAAAAAGGATTTAACCTGGCTCACACTCATCCTGGCACTTGGAATTATCCTATCCGAGCTTGTGTTCCTGAAACAGCGGGGGGAAATCTGAATCTGCCCACACGACCACCAACCCTTCCAGACCAGGCCACAGTACTTCCGAATAGCCCTACTTCCGAGTGAATAAAATATTTTGAAAACTGATATGTGAGGTCATGATCATGAATATACAGGCTATTAATATAATAGCCATGGTCTCAGAGCTGATTGAGTAGGACAAACATAATAAAAATTACCTGAAGGGGAGACCATGGGCAGGTTAAAATCAGATCTTGGGGGGATTGGGGTTTGGTGTGTATTGTTTGTCTTTGGCTGTGGAGAGATGTTAAAGGTGTTCATCTTGGGTTAACTTCGGGAGGAGGTGCGGTGGGGGGGGGTTTGTCGTTTCAAGTGTTTTTTTGTGCCTGGCCCTGGTTCTGTCCTGCAGCCCGCCTTTCATCAGTTGTAGTAGGTCTACCAGAATTTCCACCAGGGTTTTTTGGGGTTGAGATATTTACTGGGGTCGGCCTGAAAGGCCTCTTTACATCCAGGTGCGCAGAAATAATATGTTTTACCGTCATGTTCGGCTGTGTATTCAGCCGTGGCTTCATCCACCGTCATATTACAAACAGGGTCAATTGCCATAGACAGGCATATCAATTATAACCATTTATCATGTTTTTGGTAAACAAATAGAAAGAAGCCAGTCCATGTGGGTTTAAAATTTTCAGGATGTGAAGATTTCTTTCAACCCTCTCTCCAGGCTGGGGGTCATGTTTGTGTTGAAGCCATGTCCCTCGCCTTCTACCGGGTAAAATGATTTGGGCTGGTGGGCTTTGTTAAAGGTTTTTCTGGCGGCTTCCAGAGGGATTATTTTGTCCTTTGTCCAGTGTATCATCACAAGCCTGCGAGGGGGGAGGTCTGCCAGGTAGGTGTCAGGGTCGATTGAGGTGTAGAATCTTACAACATCGCTGTCTTTTGTGCCTGCCAGTATCTCTCTGGTGTTGTAGCCGCTTGTGCTGATTCCTATCACACCTCGAACTTTCGGGTCAAGGGCCGCGGCAATAATGGCGAACCTGCCACCATTGCTCTCACCTATTATCGCGATTTTATCCGGGTCAACGCCACTGGTGTTGCGAAGCACATCCACTGCCTGGAGCGCGTCGTAGACCATCTTGTGCTCCACAGGCTCCACCCCATTTTTAAATAGCCTGAAGTCAGCCTGGACGTCCACGCTCCCCCGGTTCCGTTGGTCCAGAGCCAGGCTGGCATACCCCCGCTCTGCTAGCACTCCTGCCAGGAACTGTTCTCCCTCCTTGGAGACGCCAGCGCCAGGCAACAACACCAGCCCCGGAACCTGTCTAGCAGAGATGGGCACTCGAAGCAGACCCGCAATCTCAGCACCACGACTCTTAAAAACAACCTTTTCCAGCCGGAAACTCTCATTCTCCTCCAGGATTTCAACCTTGTATTCAACTGGACCCCGCTCCACCGGATAAGACAGCTTCCCATCCACCGAGACCTCCCAGCCACCCTGGCCGCCTGTAAAAACAAAAACAAATACAAATGCAAGTGCCAGAAAAGCCAGGACAGACAGAAAGATTTTACGGTGTTTTAAATCCATATATGATAAGAGAGACGGTAACAGGAATTAATGTTTTTCTTTTAGAATAGGTAGGAATCCTGGCAGTGGCTGGACTCTGGTGGTTAACGGTGTATGTCAGGTCCCAGGCAGGTAGTTCTCTGTTCGGGCTGGTACCCGTCCCGGTGAACGACACAAAGATCACAGACACTGCAACCCTGGCAGCCAGAGTCGGCCCCAGTGTCAGGGGTTGTGAAATGGGACCCCAGGAGGATTAGGTTTGGAGTTTTAGTTCTTGGAGTTTCCAGTCCTCGGGTATGCCCCCAGGGTTCCATCCCCTGTAGTGGTAGTACTGGTCTAGGGCTTCCTGGAATTCTTTTGGATTGATGGCGTTTTTTCCCTGGAAGAATCTGGGGGGTAGTGTGTCGTCCGCTCTTGTGAAGCCTGCTTTGAGGTTGAAGAGTCTTTCCAGGTTCCAGATTCTTTCTCCTATGGTGTGGAGGTCCTGGGCTTTGTAGTTGATGTTGGTGGTGGCTGAGAGTATTTTTGCTAGTTCTTCTTGTTGGATTGCGAAGGATGTGAATTTACAGATGATGAGGGAGTCAAGGGTTGCTGCCTCGTTCTGGAATATCTGGAGGAGGCCTGGTTTCCCCTGGAAGGTCTGTGGGTTTATTTTTTTGGGTTTTCCGAGTATTTCTGGTGCTACCATGTAGGCTCTGAGGTGGCAGCCGCCCCGGTTGCTTGTGGCGTATCCGAGTGCCTGTCCGAGTGCGCCTCTGGGGTCGTAGCCTGGGAGTTCCAGGTTTTTTACTGCCATTTTCAGTTCGGGTTTGGAGGGGGGTTGTTTTCCTTCTCCTATTTCTTTTACGAGTTCTGGGATTTCATGTGGGGGGATGTCGCTTTTTGTTGTTTCAGCGTGGCAGGCGATTTGTGCGCCGGTTGAGATGGTGTCTAGGCCGTATTCGTTGCAGAGCCGGTTTGCCTTGATGATTGTTTCGAGGTTGGGGTTGTTGTTGTCGGGTCCGAAGGCCCAGAGGGTCTCGTATTCTGGTACCTCGATGCCATCCTGTGTGGTGTGTTTGCAGGCGATGGGGCATCTGGGGCAGGCGTGTTTTTTTGTCTGGTATTTCTCTTTTATTGCCTCGCCTGAGACGTTCCATGCCCCCTGGAAGTGGTCTTCTCGGAAATTCCGGGTGGGCAGGAGTTTCATGTAGTTTATGAGGTTCATCAGGGAGGAGGTGCCGTATTCTGAGAGTCCGCTGGATGTCACCGGGCTGGCCTCTAGGAGTCTCAGGATTTCTTTCACACCCTCCTGGAAGTCCTGGGGTCTTGCGACCTCTGTGGGTTGGTCTCCTTTCACTGTGATGGCTTTCAGGTTTTTTGACCCCATCACCGCGCCCAGGCCGCCTCTGCCTGCTGCGTGTGTGTAGTCGCTCATGATGGCGGCGATGGGGACCTGTTTTTCTCCAGCCCGTCCGATGCAGGCAACCCTACCCCGCTCTTTCAGGTGGCGGGTGGTCTCGCGGACATTCAGGCCCCAGAGGCTTTTTGCACTGTGGAATTCCACGCCTTCGGGTGTTATTTCGAGGTAGACTGGTTCTTCTGCTCTCCCGTTTATTGTTATTGCGTCTAGGCCTGTTTTTTTGAGTTCGATTCCGAACCAGCCCCCACAGCTACAGTCGAATATGGTGCCGGTTAGGGGGGATTTGCTCACCACTGCATATCTGGCGCTGAGGGGTGTGGGTGTACCGGTGAGGGGTCCCACCGAGAATATCAGGGTGTTCCCGGGGGAGAGGGGGTCGATTTTGGGGTTAACTCTCCCGGTGAGGAGTTTGACTCCGAGTCCCCGGCCGCCCAGGAAGTCCTGGTAAACCCCAGCAGGGGGACGGGTTTCTCTTGTCTCCCGGGTTTCCAGGTCTATTTCCAGGACTCTGCCGTGCCAGCCGTGCATGTTTATGCTACTTCTGGCCCGTGTTTTTCGATTTGTTTGCTCCGTTTTTTGCGGAGTTCTTCCTTGAGTCTCTGGTAGTAGTGCATGGTCTCTTTTGTCACCGAGGGGCCTGTCTCTTCTATTGCCGCTCTGAAGTGTTTCAGCTCTACTTTGTCTGCGTGGATGTCTTCTCTGAGCGCGAGTCGGCCTGCCTTTTTGCAGACTGCTGCGATGTCTGCACCGGTGTAGTCCTCGGTGAGCTCTACCAGGGTGTCCAGGTCCACATCACTTGCAAGTTTCATTTTACTGGTGTGGACCTGGAATATCTTGCGGCGTGTCTCACGGTCTGGCACTGGCACAAGTATCATCTCGTCGAATCTCCCAGGTCTGAGAAGGGCTGGGTCGATGATATCAGGCCGGTTGGTGGCCCCGATTACCACCACCCCTTTAAGCTCCTCCAGACCGTCGAGTTCAGATAACAGCTGGTTCACGATTCTCTCGGTGACATGGGGCTCACCCGTGGTGGCGCCTCGCATGGGTGCGAGTGCGTCCAGTTCGTCCAGGAAGATGATGGAGGGTGCGACCTGGCGGGCTTTCTTGAAAATCTCGGCAATATGCTTCTCAGATTCTCCGTACCATTTGGAGAGGAGGTCTGAGCCTTTGGCTGTGAGGAAGTTGGCCTCGCTCTCGTTGGCAATAGCCTTGGCCAGCATGGTTTTACCTGTCCCTGGGGGCCCGTAGAGAAGGACACCCCTGGGTGCTTCGACTCCAATGTTCCGGAAGGAATCAGGATATTTGAGGGGCCATTCCACCGCCTCCCGGAGAAGCTCCTTGACCGGTTCCAGCCCGCCAATATCGTTCCAGGTGACATTTGGCACCTCAAAGACAACCTCCCGGAGGGCTGAGGGCTGGACCTCGCGCATGGCTTCCTCGAAATCCTCAGAGGTGACCTGGAGTTTGTCCAGCACCTCCTTGGGAATCTCCTTCTCGTCCAGGTCAATCTCAGGGAGCACCCGGCGCAGGGCTTTCATCGCAGCCTCCCGGGTGAGGGCTGCTATATCCGCGCCCACAAAACCGTAGGTGGTGTTGGCCAGCTCCTCCAGGTTCACATCCTCGGTGAGAGGCATACCCCTGGTGTGGATCTGGAAGATCTCAAGACGGCCCTGGCGGTCTGGCACCCGTAACTCGATCTCCCGGTCAAACCGCCCAGGCCTGCGGAGGGCAGGGTCAACCGCGTCAGGCCGGTTGGTAGCCCCGATTACGATGACATTCCTGCGGGCCTTAAGCCCGTCCATGAGCGAGAGGAGCTGGGCCACCACCCGCCGCTCAACCTCGCCTGTGACCTCGGCCCGCTTGGGCGCGATACTGTCAATCTCGTCAATGAAAATAATAGAGGGGGCATTCCGCTCAGCCTCCTCAAACACGTCTCGAATCTGCTTCTCACTCTCCCCATAATACTTGGACATAATCTCAGGCCCATTAATGTTAATGAAATGGGCGTCGCTCTCGTTAGCCACAGCCTTGGCCAGCAGGGTCTTACCAGTGCCAGGAGGGCCATGTAAAAGCACCCCACGGGGTGGCTCGATTCCCAGACGGCTGAAAAGCTCAGGATGCTTCAGGGGAAGCTCAATCATCTCCCGCACCTTCGAAATAGCGTCCCGAAGCCCCCCAATGTCCTCGTAAACCACCTCAGGTATAGCAGCCTCGGTCACAGTCACAGACTCTGGCAGGAGCTCCAGCTCGGTCTCCGGGGTGATCTTGACAATACCCCCTGGGGAAGTAGAGATCACCTGGAGCTTGATCTCGCCCAGACCAAAGCTGGGACCCCGGAAAAACTCCTCAAAAATAGCCTCCGCACCAAAACTCTCCCTCGACCTCCGAATATTGGTGGTAGAGATGATATCACCCCGGCTGACCGTCCGATTCTGGAAAATAGCCCTGAGACTCTCACCCGGGGCATACATCCTGATACCCGGCGAAGCGGGTGCAAGCACCACCTTCCGAGCTTCCTTCCACTCAGCCTTCCGCACCTCCACATACTCCCCGATACCGGTCTTGGCATTGGAGCGGATAAGACCATCCATCCTGATAATATCCAGCCCCTCATCTGCCGGGTAAGCCCTCCCCACAATGGCAGAAGTCGTCCTCCCACCCCGAATCTCCACCACATCAAAAACATTCACATCTATCTCTTCCCGGAACTTTTCGTCAATCCGCACAATACCCTTGCCCACATCCCGTTGATCCGCCTCAGCCACCTTCAACCTGATAAAAACGTCATCGCCCATAAACAATTGATGCTACTCTTTTTTTTATGTGATAAAAGTTTCTCACCCCCCTGGTGGGTGGGAAACTGATTTATCCTTCCACTATGATAGAGAAGGTGATGCGTTTCTTTGTCCCGTATCCAGGCCATCTTGAGGGTCTCAGGGAGCTTTTGAGCCGGGCCAGGAAAGGGAGTATTTACTCGGTTTTCATGGCAGGTTCTCCCGATTACATTGGGACTGGCAGGAGTAACCTGGGCTCGCCCCAGCTTGAAGACGTGGAGGAGCAGACAAGATATGCTCACAGCCGTGGTGTTAAGATGGAGATTGTGCTTAACAGCAGCTGTATGGGGGGTAGACAGCTCACACCTGAGGGGTACCGGTTGAACCGCTGGTACCTGGAGCGGCTGGCTGATGTGGGTGTGGACTCGGTGGTGGTGGCAGACCCCTACCTGGTGGAGATGGCAAGGGACCTGGATTTCAAGGTGGTGGTCTCGGTGCTGGCGTTTGTGGACTCGCCCCAGAAGGCTGTGTTCTTTGAGGAGCTTGGGGCTGATTCCATTGTCATTGACTCTAACGTAAACCGCCATTTCGATGTCCTCACTGCCATCCGGGACAGTGTGGACTGTGAGCTCAAAATACTGGTGAACGAGGGCTGCCTCTATCGGTGTCCTTTCAGGTACGCCCATTTTAACTTCTTCTCCCACGCCTTCGGCCCCCAGCCCAGGCCCAATGTCCTCGATGACTACTATTATTACAAGTGTCTCTCCTTGAGGGTGAACCATCCGGAGTTAATCCTGAAATCCCCCTGGATTCGACCCGAGGACCTGAAAGAATACCTTGCAATAACAGACGTCTTCAAGATAGGGGGTAGAACCCACTTCATCAACTGGACCCTGAACTGCCTGAACGCCTACCACCAGGAGAGCTACCAAGGCAACCTCATGGACCTCCTCGACTGTCCCAAGGACCTGAGAGAACTGTTCTACATCCCCAACAAGGAACTGGACGGAATCCTAAACAAGCAATGGAAGACCTGTCCCAAACACTGCAAGAAATGTGGCTACTGCCAGGAGCTGGCAGAGCAGGTCACAAGATGCTACTACCACGGTGGCACGCCAGGAGAAGAACTGAGACCCCTCAAATCAGTTCCAGGCTGAAGTCCAGCCAGGGCGCCTGGGTGAGCTGGCTTGTGGAGATGATATCCACACCGCTTCTGGCGTATTCAGAGATGGTTTCCAGTGTTATGCCCCCGGATGCCTCCAGGATGAGGTTCTCCCTGAGCCCCTCTGTTTCGAGTGCGTCAACACACTTTCTTATCTCCTGGGGTGTCATGTTGTCGAAGAGGATGAGGTGTACTCCCAGCTTTGCCGCGGTGAGGGCCTCTTCGAGGGTTTCTACTTCTACCTCGATTTTTTTGGCGAAGCTTGCCTTTTTAGCGGCTTTTATCGCTTTTTCCAGTCCCATGAGCTTGCGGTGGTTATCCTTGATTAAAATCATGTCAGAGAGATTGAACCTGTGGGGGTCGCCACCGCCCATAATCACAGCCTTTTTTTCGTACTTCCGGAACCCGGGGGTGGTTTTACGTGTCGCTGCAACCCGGACACCCATAGCCCGCTCCACACACCGATGGGTGAAGGTGGCAATCCCGCTCATCTTCCCCAGGAAGTTGATGGCAAGCCGCTCTGCCCGCAGCACTGCCACATCTCCACCCTCGATGTTACAGATGACATCCCCCCCGTTCACAATATCTCCATCCCGGCATGTCGGAGTTGCTTTAACGCCGAAATACCTGAAAACAGCCTCTGCCTCCTCAAGACCTGCAATCACTCCATCTTCCCTCGTGAGAATCAGGGCTCTCACCTTCACGTTTGGAGCGATGAGACAGGAGTCGTCCCAGTAGCCCAGGTCCTCCTCGATGTAGCGTTCCAGCTCTGAAATCAGCATCTCCCCTCCTAGTTATCCCCTGGAGATATAAAAGCCACCGAAAAAGTTTAATCCCCCCCGGCTCTTTACACGCTTTTGTTACATGGCAGAGCCAGAAGAGCCCTCAGACCAGGAAATCATCGATAAACTCACAAGAGGTGAAATCCGCCTCCACGAGATTGACCGCTACCGTCAACCCCCGGATGCGGTCAGACTGAGAAGGCTTTTCATCGAAAGAGAAACCGGCATAAAACTTTCTAACGTTGCAGAGTTCTCTTTTGACTGTGAGGCAGCATGTAAACGCAACATTGAGAACATGGTAGGCGGAGTCCAGCTCCCCCTTGGCATTGCAGGCCCCCTGCTTGTGAACGGGGAATACGCCAGGGGTAGCTTCTACATTCCCCTTGCCACCACCGAGGGGGCCCTGGTTGCCAGCACCAACCGGGGCTGCTCAGCCATCACAAAATCCGGGGGGGCAACCGCCTGCATAATAAACGATGGGATGACCAGGGCACCAGTTTTCAAAACCAGGGGGGCTAAAGAGGTAAAAGAACTCCTGAAATGGACCGAAGAGAACTTCCACCGCCTCAAAGAACGTGCCGAAGCCACAACCAGATTCGGAGAACTACTGGAAATAAAACCGTTTGTGTCAGGGAGGAACGTCTACCTCAGATTCAAGTTCGACACCAAGGATGCGATGGGCATGAACATGGTAACCATCGCCACAGACGCAGCCTGCGACCTGATACTCCAGGAAAACCAGGATGTTGAACTCGTCTCCCTCTCCGGCAACATGTGCACAGACAAAAAACCCTCAGCAGTAAACCTCATCCTGGGCAGGGGTAAAACCGTAATCGCAGAAACAACTCTCCCCCGCAAAATTGTGGAAGAAAAACTCAAAACAACACCTGAGAGGATGGTAGAGGTGAACCGCTGCAAAAACCTCCAGGGCTCGGCCCTGGCAGGCTCCCTCGGCTTTAACGCACATGCAGCCAACATCACCGCAGCCATCTTCCTGGCAACCGGCCAGGACCCAGCCCACCTGGTAGAAGCAAGCACCACCCTCACCAGCCTGGAAGTCACACCTGGGGGTGACCTCTACTGCAACGTCACCATACCAGCACTACCCGTAGGCACCGTGGGCGGCGGAACCAGCCTGGCAACACAGGAGGAATGCCTTGAAATACTAAGGGTAAGCGGGCCAGGCGAACCCCCAGGAAATAACGCCCGGAAACTGGCAGAAATAACCGGCGCAGCAATACTAGCCGGAGAAATCTCCCTCCTAGCCGCCCAGGCAGCCCGCCACCTCTCCCAGGCACACGCAAGACTAGGGAGATAAAAAAAACTCCAACTCTCCACCCAACTCTCCACTCTAGTTACTCTATTTTCTTTCTTCTCCCAGCAGGCTCAGAGACTTAATCCATTCCCCCCTGGCTTCCCGTGTGGTCCCTACTACCAGCCGTTTACCCCTGGATGTCTCTTCCAGGACTCCCTGGGCTTCCAGGGTCTCTCCAGCCAACACCTGGCCAGCATAGGTGTGAGTGTAAGAGAGAACCTCTTTCACCTCCGGGTGGTCAATCTGATAGATGGCAGGGCTGTCAAAGGCATGATCCGCATTCAAAACAACAGCGGTAAGCCTCATCCTGCCCTGGTCTCTACCCCGCGGCATGGGGGGCTGTTTTATCTCTTTCCAGTCCCTGACATAGAGGAGATCAAAGTATGTGTCATCCACCATCCCCCGGTTCCCCTTTCGCATCTCATGGACAAGAAACTCCTCAAAAGAAAGCTCTGGAGACCGCTTACGATAGATATGCTTCCACATATCCGGGGAGACCTCGGTTATCCTGCCTCCCTCTCTCTTTATCCTGTTCAGGGCCTCTCTGGCCTGGAACCATGCCTCCCCATAGACTACAAAGTCGATGTCAGAGGAAGGAGAGGCAAGGCCGAGGAGCTGGGAGCCTGTAACCCCCATTTTAGCCCTGGAGATACCCTTTAGGGCCTCTACAATAACACCTATTTTCGGGTTCTCCCGTAATGCCCGGGCAAGCCCCCCTGGAGGAGAAAAAACCCGTTCAACGCTATTAAAAGGCACTGTGTGCACGTCTCCTACCCATTGGGGGCGGTGTTCGTGGAGAAACCTGTAAGCCTCCTTGAAATCAAGTTTCCGGAACCTAGCCCTGTTTTTTATTCTGTCCCCCCGGGGGTCTGGGATGTATCTGAGAATACACCTGACACCACCTGGGTGCCAGTAGTCAGCAACCGCAAAAATCCAGCCCTCCCGGGTAACAATGTAATCCCGAAGCCTCACATGCATCCTACTATTGCCAGAACATCCAATATTTTACTTATACTTCTCTGGAATTCCCCCCAGGGGGTCACCCTTTTTTTAGAGGCTATTTATCACCCGGGCAAGTTTCTCTTCAACCTCCCGGGCAATGCCTTCAAGCTCTTTTTTGTCCTGGGGCAGGATCTTGGTAGGTGGGGCGGCATGTACCTGAACCACATCCCCGTCCTGGTAGACGATAACATTGCAGGGCAGGTAGAGGCCGATTTCCCGGTCTGCATCCAGAGCCCTTTTAGCGAAAGGCGGATTGCACGCTCCAAGTATCCTGTAATCAGGATAGTCAACCCCCAGTTTGGCCTTCAGAGCCTTGCGAATATCTATCTCCGTGAGAACCCCGAAACCCTCACCAGCCAGAGCCTCCTTCACCCTCTCCACAGCTTCCTCAAATTCTACCTTCAAGGTCTTTTTAAGAGACATCCCCCACTAAGTCAACCTGCCAACTATTTAAGTCTAATGGACTCGCTTTAACACCAAAAAAAACCATTTAGATAGTGTTTTTTAACTGTAACTGTTTTCTCCCACTTCTATTGTTATCATCCCTCTTTTCAGTTTTGAGGCTTCCTCCGGGGTAAGCTCCTCTTTTTTTGCCTTCTGGCTTATGATGGCGCTGTTACCCTGAGGGTCATCTATTATCACTGTCACCCTTTCTTCCCCCTTTTTTATTTTTTCAATTTTCTCCAAAAGCTCCCTGGCCCGGACAGCTTCTCTCTCTCCAAAACCGGTTGCCATCTCCAACACATCCTTCACCCTTTCCAGAACCCCCTCGATGTTCGAAATAAAAGCCTCACAGGCAGGACCAGGTTCCACCACTACCCCGAGTTCTGGCAGTTTTATTGTGCCAGAGCTCGACCTCACAACCCTGGCATCCAGGTCCTCTTCCCCCTCTATGGTTAGAGCGTACCTCGTCGGACTGTGCTCATCGAGGATGAAAGTATCTGAATAGTGATAACGACACCCTGGACAGCTGAGAGTCAGGATTAAAACCCGGCCGAAATAGGGGATTTCCAGCTCCTCAGCCTTTAAAAGCAGTTCCTCCTGACACTGGGGACAGTTGTTTGTCTTCACACTATTTTTTTCCACTTATCAGCTTTGTCCGGTTAATCCTTATCGCCCTTGGAGTCACCAGAACCTGGTTTTCCCCTACCATAGCAATGTCACCATGGACATCCCCCACCACCTGCTTAAGATCCTTTATCGCCCGATCCAAAATCATTTTATCCCGCCGGGATTTTGAAACATCAATAAGGAGAATATTACCGTTATAAATCTCCTTTTTCATTTCCGGCATACCCTCAAGACCCGAAAGCTCAGCCACTCTCACATAGGTCTCCACCGGCTCACCAAAACCCTCTTCAAACTCACTCAAATCCAGTTCAAGGTACTCCAACTCCGACTTCGGTTTTCCACCGCCAATAATCTTCTCAAGAAACTGAACCATTTTACCTTTCACCTCGATTTACACCTCGACATTCAAGTCAAATCCAAAATATTCCACTGCCGCCTTAACTTTACAACGCTCTTTATGCCATATACAGTATATAAAACCATACCTTTTGAGACACCTCGGTAGTTAAGAGTTGATTTTATAAATAGTTATTTTATTACCCTGTTGGGATTGAGATGCAAAAGAGGACGATAAATGTCTATGGTGCAGCTAACGAATGTTTTCTTGTGTGCCCTCACTGTGGTTCGGAGCATGTAATGAAATACGATCGTCAAAAAAAATAAAACGGTGTCGGTGTAATGATTGTTCTAAGGTGTTCAACTTTTCGTCGCAAGGAGTCCCCTTC
>CAZCCY010000010.1:0-28349 GCA_964497545.1 uncultured Methanosarcinales archaeon
GTCTGTTCACCGGGAGATTGGATTAAAATTATAAGGCTATCTTTCATAAGTAAAGGTTGATTCATATGAACGAATATATGGTAAAAGAGGGACTGAATTTTTTAATCCCTAAATACTTCAAAAACAAAACAGAATTACTGGAAGAAGCTGTAAAATTGATATTGCGTTCTAACATAGCGATTAGAATGGAACTGGCAATTAATTTATACTTAACAGAGAAAGCATCTCTTGCAAAAGCAGCAGAAATAGCTGGAGTCACCACACCCGAGTTCAAAGAGATACTGGCAGAAAGAGGATACAGAAGGGTTGTGGAAGGAGATACCGTAGAAGAAATAGATCGAAAGATAAAAGAGGCTTTTGGATGATATCAGTGGCCGATACCGACATTCTGAGTATGTTCGGTAAGGCTAATGCTATCAGCATCCTAAAGTCAGTTTTCAAAGAACTTTATGCACCTATAGCAGTATATGAGGAACTTTTAAGAGCAAAAGAGGTTGGATTTTCTTTCGTGGATGACATTCTGAATGATCTTGAAATAATTAATCTGAATGAGAAGGAGTATAAGGAGTATATCGTATCCCTTAAAAATGAAAAGTACCTTCATAAAGGAGAACTTCAGGGGATTATAATTTGCAAGCATAGAAAGGGAATACTTCTCACAAACGACAAAATGGCAAAGAATTTCTGTAAAAATAATGAAATTGTGTATTTTGACCTTAAGGACATTTTCAGACTATTATTTTTAAAGGGTGTACTCGATGAAAAAGAGCTGCGAAAACTGGCATCTGAAATAGAAGAAAAAGACAACACCAAAATAAAGGATTTTGAAGAAATATTTAGAAAGTAGATGTAAAATAGTGGTGATAAACCCGGATTTGCCAGCAATTTTAATCATAATCCCACCCTACAACCCCGGCGGCAACACCCCCCCAAGCCACACCCCCTGATTAAAACCCCCCACAAAGGGACACAACACCACCCCCCCGAAAACCATTATATACCCCCCGACAACAATCACACAGCGAGAAGGCACGGGGGACATCGAAAGAAGGAGTGAGGGCATGAACAAACCGAAAGTAATCTGTTGTGATACCCACCTACAACTCAGAGCGGACACTACAAGACTGCCTGGAATCCATAAAACACCAGGACTACCCCGATGTGGAGATCATAATCGCAGACGGTGGCTCGACTGACAGTTACACTTGAAATCGCAAGAAATTACGAGACAGTTTCAATTCGTGTTGGTGAATAAAAATCAATGATTTGAGTGATATTGACGGCTTGCTGCTCAGAGGCACATTATAAGGCTCTGCCTGGTGGTTCCTGCGTCATCTGCAGTGATGAGTCATAAAAAAAATCGCCAAGAAGACAGAGGAGTAAAACAGCACCAACATGTAATGTAACGGTCTCTATAGCACTACATTATACGTAATTTTTGTATTCTGATGAAATGTGGAGAAGAGCGATTTTTTTGGGCCTATACCGCTCTGCATTTTTTATCTCTGGAGGAAGTTGCATCAGCATTAAATAGTAGCAGTGTGATATTTACGGGTCATGGTAAAAAAGTGGTACCGGGATGCGGGTTTACAGTTCCGGATGTTCTTCACGATGTTTCTTCTTGCCATAGTTTACCTGGCGTTTCTTGCATTTCTGTTTTCTATGAGGGTGCCCTTTCAGGGCATAGTTTTCTTTGTGGGGATTTTCCTGGTTGCCCAGTACTATTTCTCGGACAGGCTGGCTCTCTGGAGTATGGGGGCCAGGATTGTTGATGAGCTTGAGGAGCCGAGGCTTCATGAGACGGTGGCTAGGCTTTGTGCCATCGCTGGTCTGCCCAAGCCCAGGGTTGCTGTGGTGGAGAGCAGCATCCCTAATGCTTTTGCTACGGGTAGAAGCCAGGACAAGGCTGTTGTGGCGGTGACAACCTCTCTTGTCCACCGGTTAAACCAGGGTGAGCTGGAGGCTGTGTTGGCTCACGAGTTAAGTCATATTAAAAACCGGGATGTTCTTGTTATGACCATTGCCAGCTTCCTTTCCACGGTGGCTTTTTTCCTGGCACGGAACCTCCTCTTTTTTGGGATGGGGGGCCGGAGGCGGGATTCCGGGAGTTTGATGGCTGTCTGGCTTGTCTCGGTTCTGGTGTGGATTTTAAGTTTTATTCTCATCCGGGCTCTTTCCAGGTACCGGGAGTTCGCTGCTGACAGGGGCTCGGCGGTAATAACTGGTCGTCCCTCTAATCTTGCCTCTGCGCTGTTGAAGATTAGCGGTGTGATGGAGCGGGTTCCAAGCCAGGATTTGCGGGAGGTAGAGGGGATGAACGCATTTTTCATCATCCCGGCCATCTCCGGTTCTTCTATCATGAGCCTTTTCTCCACCCATCCACCACTGGAGCAGAGACTTGCAGCGTTGGAGCGGCTGGAGCAGAGCATGGAATTCTAGGGGGGTGTGGAAATTGCGGATACTGGATGTCCTCCTGGGTAGGAGCAAGCTGCCCCAGGCCAAGAGTGAGAAGCTATTTGCTATGTCCACAGCCTATGTCACGCTTTCAAGCCAGCTAGGCTACACTCCAGGGGGGGCTGGAATCTGTTTTAAGCCTATGGAGGCATCCGCGTTTGAGAGGGCTGAGCGGGAGGTTGAGGAACTGGTAAGGGAGAGCTGTCGTCAGACCGGTACCAGATACAAGATTACCAGGGATTCCTACAATTATACCTGGGCATCCTTCCACGACCCAGACTTCGAGGACCTGGTTTCCACCATCTATCTTGTGAGCGAGACCCTGCGAGAGCATGGCTTCGGAGAACAACTTCTGTGCAGTGTTTTTAAATTCCAGGGTAAACAGCAGACCAGTTACTGGATTTACAATTTCAAGGAAGGAAACTATTACCCCTTCATCCCCCTGAAAGATAGAAAACGGGACACATCTGGCGAACTCAGGCTTCGAGCTGTTATGAAACGAGAACTCCCCTTAGAGGAGGACATGGGGAAATGCTATCCCCTGTGGGAAATACCGGTCTAAAGAAGGCTTAAAACCACTGAAAATTTGGAGTGAGTTGTGTGAGTGGTACTTGGAATATGAAGTTGAATAGGGATAGTTATTTATGAGTGAGGAAGCAGAGGAAAAAACCGAGATTGAAAAGCTGAACAGGAGAATCCGGGTGGTGAGGGACCAGCTCCTCCGGGACATCCTCCTAAAATATGAAGGCCAGGGGGACAAGGAGTGGCGAGAACACGTGGAAAAAGAGATCCTACCAAAACTCCAGGAAAAATGCACTGAACTCTCCAAGGGGACACCAGATTTCGCTAAAAAAGACATTGACAAAATGTTCGACAAAACCTACAACAGAATAAAGGAGATCAAAGAAAAAGAAGAAAAACAAAAGGGGCTCCTATGACCGGAAACCTCACAGCCTACAACCTCTCCAACCTGACAGCCATAAACCAGCCAAGCCAGATTACAGAGAGCCTGGTCAATGTGATGATAATACTTGGGATAGCCATCATCGTATTCGCCATCCTCGCCTGGGCAGGCGATTAAAAATTCTAGTCCAGCTTCAGTTCTTTGCTTTCCAGCAGGATTGCCAGTTCTTCCAGGGTGAGAGCTTCTTTTCGGTTGAGCTTGTCTCTGGCTTCGATTCTTTTCTCTTGGTTTTTCTTTTCCTGTTTTTCTGCCTGTATTTCGGCGAGTTTTTCGAGTATTGGGGTGAGTTCTTCTCTTTCTTCTTCTATTTTTGATTTGAGCGAGTCTATTTTCTCTTTTAGTGGTTTTATTGCTTTGTTTTTTTCTTTTAGCTGGTTGTGGTAGATGTCGGCTTCTTTGCGGTATTGGTCTGCCTGTCGGTAGCATTGGAGCATTTCCTGGTGGGAGTTTTGGGAGGCTTCTGCCTTTTCCTGGATTTCGAGGTGGAGTTTGTCGAGGTTGTTGTATATTTCTTTTGTTTCCTGGTATTTCTGGGTTAGCTGTTGGTGGTAGTTGTTGGCTTCTTCGCTTGCCTCTATGCGTTCTTTCAGTTCCAGGAGGCGGTTGAATAGTCTTTCTTCGTGTTCCAGGGGGATGTCCCGGTTGAGGAGGGTTTCCAGGTCTTCCTGGTAGGCCTGTCTTAGGGTTTCCAGGCTCCCCCGGGAGGTTTTGTTGAGGGTGTCCCGTTTTTCTTTTAGCTGGTTTATCAGTTCTCGCTCTTTTGCGGCTTTTTCCTGGAGGTTTTTACGTTTTTCTTTCAGGTCTGCTATCTCCTGGTTGAGGGTGTCCCGTTTTTCTTTGTGTTCTGCTGCCTGGTCTATTGCCTTTTTGACTTTGGCGTTGAGTTCGTCCCGTTTTTCCCGGAGTTCTTTTATGCCCTGGCGGTGGAGGGCTATCTGTCGGTAGAGGCTGTTTATCTCCCGCTGTTTGCGTTCTATTCCCTGGCGTAGGAGGTTGGCTTTCTCTTTCAGCTGGCCTTCTGTTAACAACATGTTATTTCTGCCTCCAGTGGGCTAGGGCGTGGTGGTGGCTTTCTATCCTTTTTTCAAGCCAAAAGATGCGTCTTTCACTGTTTTTTTCTGTTTCAGTTTTCTCTGGCATTTCAGGTGGGGGTGGAAGCTCTCTCAGCTCCTGGTGGACACAGCGGGCTTTTTCGAGGGTTTCACGGACCGCTCCCACATCCACTCCGGTTAAATCGCTAAATTTTGTGAGAAGCCTGTCCAGCTCCTCCAGGGCATTGGCCTCATCCTCTGGACTGTTGGTGGTCTGGAGCTTCTCCTCCCTTTCCTCTATATCCCTTAGAATCCGGTTTAGTTCAGGGCTGTTGTAGCCCTTGGAGAGTTCCATCCGGATTTTTCTGGCCTGGTTGTAGAGGAGATGGTATTTCTCAGAAAGCAGGGCAGCCTTTGCCTCAGCCTCCTCCCGCTCCCGTTTCTTCTCGTTTAGCAGTTCCAACTCCTCTTTTTGTTCTTTTCTTAGTTTTTCGAGCTCTGAGGTGTATTCGGCCAGAAACTTCTCGTGCTTGTTTATCAGAGCCTCTACCAGCCCTGCTCTGTCCAGAATAAGCTGTTGGTCTTGAGTCACATTTTCACCATCTGAGCATGGGGCACCTGTTCAATGTAGAGGACGTTATCCCTGGAAATGAAACCGTATTCGATTCCACAGTTCACCGCTTCCTCCCCTACAAGGTTGGCGATGGTGGCCTCCTCCAGGGCAGCCCCGACCTCCTCCCTGGTGGCAGGCTCGCCTCGATAAAAATCGTTAATCTCCATCCTTAAATCCCCCTCCTGCAGTTCTCTTCCCAGTAAATCCCTGTCACAAACTGCAATCATGATCTCTCTACCTACCCTGTAGGTCTTCAGGTACATCAAATTTATCCTCTCTCATGATAATTAGTTTAGCGGTTCACCAATCTAAACTTGCCTGTCCGCGGCTCCATGATTTCACCCACTTTTTTAAGTTTTTCCAGAGCCTCCTCAACCCTCTCCCGGCTGATACCTGCAGCCTCAGCCTCTTCAAGAACCTTGTCCAGGGGGGCCCCGTTTTCATGTACATCCTCTAGGTTCCGGATTATATCCTTAAGTATTTTTATTTTATCCCGCTGGCTCTTAGTAATGCCGGTGGAAATAAGGTCTGCGTCCAGCTTACCGGTCTCAGGGTCTCTCATCACCTGGCCAAGGCTTGCCTCCACAATCCGTATCACCCGCCTTGTGTCCTCCACCGTTATCCTCTCACTCAACCTGGCCCGGGCACAGGCCTCACTCAACCTCACAAGGGCCTCAAGCTGCCGTGCAGTCACTGGAATAGGGGCATTAGGGTCATCCCCCTGACGGCGAAGGTCAAGATAAAAATCAATAAGGTGCTGACGGGCCTCCTCCTCCAACACCGGAAATATCTTACGTCTAGAATACGCCACATACTTACGCAGCAAATCCGGGGTGATCACAGGCTGAATAGCCTCCATAGCCCTCTCCACCTCCTCAGAGTTAATCCCACTATCCCGGACATGCTTGTACTTCTCACTCAACTCGCCAGCATAATGGCTTGTCAAGATATGTCTGGCAATGGAAGTATCCCGCTTCACTTCAGGGATGTCAGTCAAAATAAAAATCAAATCAAACCTGGAAATAAGAGCAGGGGGCATATTAATCTGCTGGGCAATCCCCTCATACCTGTCAAACCTGCCAAGCTTAGGATTGGCTGCACCAAGAAGGGCGCAGCGGGACTTCAGGGTGGCCATTATCCCGGCCTTGGCAACGCTGATGGTGTTATGGAGAACGAGTCCGTGGCTGATAAAATTGTGGTAAGGCTCGACTGTGACATCGTAAACCCACTTGCATGCGTATTCTCCCTCGTTTTTAACAAAAGACACCTCGGTCACCCTTTCCTTTTGGAGGGAATGGTGTAAAACAGGTACGAAGTCGCCGGGTTTGACTTGGGATGCGGGTATGCATTGTATGATCTGAGACTCTGGATAAGGAAGCAAAGCTTCAACCTCGTTGCGGTAAATGTAGACTGGGTGTTCCGGGGTTACGATGATGTGTCTTCCGTTTGAGAATCTGATTTTTACGAATGTATCTGGTGCGAGGTGGCGGCTTACCCGGTTGACAGGGGTGCGGATTATTTTTTTAAAGTCTGTGGAAAGCAGTTCTATTTCGTTGAAGGGGAGTATCTCGCAGTCAACGCCTTTTATTATCTGATCTTGGTGTTTTTCCATGAGTTGGTCGATGTATTCGCCGATTTTGATTTTATTGCCGTTTGCCAGGAGGATTTCGGTGGATGGGTGGTAGGATTGCTGTTCCATCCCTTCGTGGAGGGCGCTTCTGTCTCCTTCTGACATTTTGTCTAGTTCGTCTACGCATACGATTCCTTTGTCTGCTAGTACGAGGGCTCCTGCTTCTAGGGTCCATCTGCCGTCTCCGAATTCGTCTTTGACTGCGGTGGCTGTGAGCCCGGCGCTGGTGCTGCTTTTGCCGCTTGTGTAGACTCCGCGGGGTGCGAGTTTTACTATGTAGCGGAGGAGTTGGCTTTTGGCTACGCCTGGGTCTCCTACGAGGAGTACGTGGATGTCGCCTCGGATTCTTGACCCGTCTGGGAGGTTTTTGGAGACTCCGCTGAATAGTTGTAGTGCCATGGCTTCTTTGACTTCGTTGTATCCGAAGATGCTGGGTGCGATGGATTTCACGATTTTGTCGTAGATTTGGGGGTCTTGGCTGAGTTTTAGGATTTGTTTTTCGTCTTCGGGTGTGATATCTACGTCTTCGAATTCTTTGTCTTGTACTTCGATGGAGACTCCGTCCAGTACTAGGTCGAAGTAGGTGCTTTTTCCTTGTTGGGTGACTCGTTGGTGGCTGCGGAGTATTCCGTTTACGATTATTCTGTCTCCTGGTGCTACCATTCCTGCTAGGTCGTCGTCGATGTTTATGTCGAGGACCTGGGGTTGTTCTCCTCCTCTGAGGTTTTCGGGGGATTCTTGGAGTCTTATTTTTTGGGCGTCCACGAATCTGGATTCTGTTTGGAGGAGTTTGAAGGGTCCTCGTCTGCGGCATTCTTCGTTTTCGCATTCCAGGGGTTCTTCGAATTTCCCGTTTCTTTGGGGTATGTAGGTAATGTGGTCGCATCTCATGCATTGGAAGGCGGCGTTGGTGATTTTTGGTCTTACTTCGGTGGCTTTGCGTACTAGTCCTTCGATTGCTATTAGGTGGGAGATGTGGTTGCTTCTTAGTTCTCGGATGTCTATTTTTTCGGGTAGGTTTTTGACTCTGAGGTGGACTTCGTGCCAGGGTTTGCTGGAGGAGGGGGAGGGGTCTATGGGTAGGTCGATTTCTGCTAGGGCTTTCTGGGCGTGGGCTAGCACGGTGTCGGGTTTTTCCAGGAGTTCGTGTGCTAGTTCCATGTTGTAGCGTTCTATGTCTTGGTAGTCTATCAGGAGGCTGCGCTCTTCGGGGTAGTTGCGGGCGAGTTTTAGGATTTCTTCCTGGTAGTAGTGTTCCAGAAAAGATTCCCAGTCGCTGGGGGAACTCATGGGGTGGCGTGATTTATACTTGGATGATACATCAAGGTTTCGAGAACATTCAAAGTAAAATTTATATTTTAATTTTTTAATTTAAATTGTTGTAACCTGCAATGCTCATTATAATGATTTTGATTAACATAAATTATGTATCAATTTTAATCTGAAAAAGAGCCTACCGATATCGTTTTATTTAGAAATCTGAAAAAATTAAAAATAAAACATGATCATAACAATTTCTAACAATTAGTTAAACATACCAATTAACTTTAAATAAAAGAATACTCATGTTACTTCTGCGATGGGTAGGAGTATCCTCTACCTGGTGGTTCCACTATTAGTGTCTCTTCTAATGCTACCTACCGTAGGTAACTACGTTTATCAGCACAAAATAACCGTAATGTCCACCAACCTGGCACAACCAGCCATCCAGAAAGCAGCCCAAACCTTTAAAGAAGAAACCGGGACAAAAATAGAACTAAAATTCATAAAATCAACAGAACCAGAACTCCAAATGGAAAAAGCAGACGTAATAATCTTCGAATCAGAAACCCAGGCAAAAAAAGCAGCTAAACAACAGATAATCCAGCCAGAAACCATAAGACAACTCTACCAACCGGTAAAAAACAGCCCAATCAAAACAAACCTGACAGCAGCAGTAACCAGAAATTCAGGAAAAAAACAAGCCAAAAAGTTCGTGGAATTCCTAGCCTCTAACAGAGGAAAAGAAATAATATCCGGAGAATAAATTATTCTGATTGCTCTTCCAGCAAACCACGTCTAGCCAGCCTCTCCTTCCCCCAGGGCCTTGGGGGGACATCCCGGTTCCACACCTCCCGGAGGAACCCCTGCCAGTCCCAGTTATTGTTCTTGTGTTTCATGTCTGCCAGCTTTTTCACAAGTCCAAGGTTTATCTCCTGGTCGCTGTATTCCAGCCCCGCTACTTTTTCCAGGTAGCGTTCTCCTGTCTCGGTCCTCACGAAAACCGTGCTCCACCCCTCACCGGTGCCTACCGAGCCTACCGAGATGTCGGCAAAACAGCTTGTGTAATCAATGCAATGGTGGCAGCCATGCCTTGCCAGAGGCGCCACTTTTTTTATGGGCACCTTCTTCTCCTCGCCGTCCTTTGTCTCCACAATGAACTTGCCAGCATGGAAGTTCATCTTCACCACATCCCGGATATCCACACCCATAATACTAGGTATTATCTCGCTGTGCATTATCTCGCTGGAAAAGCTCTCCATGCAGAAGAGGCCGATTAGGAGTTTAATCCGGTCCCAGGTGTTCTCCTGGAAAAGCCTTGCACCATGGACCTGGCAGGGCGTGCCTACCACTGCTATTTTTTTATACTTACCCTCTCCCTGGAAGTAGTCCCGGTGGATCTCCCGGAGGCTTGCTACCACGGGCTCATAGGTGTATTTGGTGCCGCTCACATTTTTCACATCCTCCGGGCTTGTCAGCACAATCACCCTGGTGTTCCACTCATGGTCCCGGGTCACCGAGAGTACGCAGTCGATTTCACCCTGCTCCAGGAGAGAATAGAGAATCTGGGAGACCGCAGCCCCGTCCTGGCCCTGGAAAATGGGGCTTCTGACCGCGTACATCTTCCGGATGTTCCTGAACTCGTCGATTTCAAACCCGTCTAACACCGGGCAGACCCGCTCACAGGCATAGCAGTTAACGCAGGGGTTCACCTCCTCCAGGAAGACATTCTTACCCTGGAAGTCGATTTCGGTCTTCAGCTCTATTTTACGGTAGTTCTGTTTGTCCCGGCTCACATCCACGGTCTCCCGCCTTACCACAGGCGCATTCACCGGGCAGATAGCCTCACAGGTACCACAGCTTGTACAGTAATTATAATGGGTCACATCTGCAATCTTCGGGAGACCCACCCAGGGGGCTTTCATCTCACCCAGACTTGTGAGCATACCCTTTCAGGCTCCGATGATATTCTTTCCAATAAGGTTTATGGCCTTCTCCTTGTTGGGACCGAGGGGTGAGCCTGCCACAACCTGGGTCACACCAATCTTCTGTAGGTCCTCGACCCGGCTCTTGCAATCCTCTGGCGTGCCAGAGATGGAGAAAGCATCGATCATGGCATCATCCACCGCTCCCAGCACGGTGCCAAAATCACCCTTCCCAATCGCATCTCCAATAACCTTCTTTTTGTCAACCGGGATTCCGTGGCGTTCCAGCACAGTGTCAGGGGAGCCAGCTACAATGAACGCCACCACAATTTTAGCAGCATTTCTTGCCTTGCCCGCATCCTTGTCAACCGAGAAACTCGTGTAAGCTCCGATGTCAATCTCCTTGGGGTCCCTGCCAGCGGCCTCTGCCCCTTTCTTTATCTGCTTGATGGCGAACTCAAAGTCCTTGGGATGAGAGGCGTTAATCAACACACCATCTGCAACCCTGCCTGCAAGCTCCAGCATCCGGGGCCCCTGAGCCCCCAGGTAGATAGGAATATCCCCGGCCTTAAAGGCAAGCTTGGCCCCCCGGATTTTAACCATCTTACCCTCCTGGGAGACCTTTTTACCGGCAAAGAAGCCCCTGAGGGCGCTCACAGCCTCCTCAACCATGGTAAGAGGCTTCTCCCAGGCTATCCCCATGGCATCAAAAGTTGCCTTATCTCCAGGTCCCAGGCCAAGCACAGCCCTGCCACCAGAAATCTCGTTTATGGCCGCAATACTCGAAGCCGTGATAGCCACATTCCGGGTGTAAGGGTTAGTGACACCAGTCCCCAGTTTTATCCGGTTGGTGTTCAACGCCAGCACCGCAAGCGTGGTGTAAACATCCCGGTTATTGTAGTGATCAGTAATCCATACATAGTCAAACCCGTTCTGCTCCGCAAGCTTGGCATAATGAGCAATCTTCAACACAGGGTCACTAGGCACAAACTCGATACCAAACGACATAGACACTCAATCCTCCACAACGGTAAAAGAACCCTCGTTATTTAAGGATATTGATTTTATCCGGCCACCCACGCAAAAATATCCCCACAATTATTTTCATCCTCCCTGAGATTGATGATACTTGTATCCTCGGTCTCTACTGAAAGTCCCATTTTGGGTCGTTTGGTACATATGCTAAGCTGTAGTAACTAGCATCTGGGCTAGCGTCTCTTACATATGGATCTGTTGATACATTTCTGATAAACTCAGATACATTACTTGTCTCGAAAGAAGCATATAGCAAAGCTCTGTTGGCATCATCGAAACCTACAAGCTTGCCGCCGTGTTTAGATGCAAACTCATCTAGCGATGGTGGTAATCGCCAGAATCCAACAAGCACTTTATTGAGGATATATTCTCGCTTCACTCCCTGTTTTTCAAGGTCTTCTGGGTATGTCATTTCGGAAGCAAATTCTTCCAGCGATGCTGGTGATACCTGTTCTGTATTCCATTTCGGGTCGTTCGGAATATGACCGCCGTATACCACACCGTTTGGTTCGATGTAACTGATATATGGGTCTATTGAAGCTTTTTTGATGAATTCTGATGCATCGTTCACTTTAAAGGTAGCAGATAACAAACCGGTATTAGCTCTTTTAAGACTGACGCCATACTTGGATGCAAACTCTTCTAGCGATGGTGGTAGTCGCCAGAATCCGACAATTACCTCATTGGGGACGTATCTCGCTCCCTGTTTTTCAAGGTCTTCTGGGTATGTTATTTTGGGTTCTGTTGTGTATATTTTGTCTGGTCTTGTGAACATGAATCCGTCTCTGTAGGCTTTCTCAACATTGGGGTTTTTTGATACCTTGTTGATGAAATCCAGTGTTTTTTGGCTTGTTTTTCCTGGTTTTCCGGTGGGGTTTGTTTCAAATGCGGCCATTTTTATGTCTGGTTTTGCGAATATCAGTTTTACATTGTAGCTGGAAGCGAATTCTTCCAGTGATGATGGTGTTTCTTTGAAATAGATGATGACTGCTTCTCGGAAGGTGGGTATTTGGGGGTGTCTGGTTGGGTGTTTCACAGTAGTTGTTTCCTGTTCTGGTGGTTTTGGTGGTACCTGTTCTGTAACATTTGTGGTCTCAGTTTTTGGGGGAACATTGCTTTTGTCATTTGCGTCATTTGCTGCGAGTCCTGCCATTATTCCACTAATCAGCATTAATGCTGCTATTCCGATTATCAGTATTCTTCTTTTCATGGTTTACCTCCTCATTTTGCATGGTTTTATGAGTCAATTGCAGGGGGCTCAGGTCGCCATGCATAAAATTTCTTACAGCTTTAATTTATTTAAAAAATTTGACTGTTTCAATGGGGGTTGAAGCGGTAGAAAGCTTTATTGAGGGTATTTTCAGAGGTGTATGGTATGGATGCAATCTCAGAAAATATATTTCATATTGAAAATTTATATACTGAAAATTCCAGAAAGCTGGCATCTGAGATTGCTAATGATACAGCATGCGAGATTCTGAAAGAATTATATAAAAACCCGTCATCCATTACTGACATCTCAAATAAACTTGGCATCCCCCTCTCAACTGTACATTACCATATCGACAAACTTGTGGAACTGGGCATAATTAAGGTCGCTAAAAGAAGACTTGGAAAGAGATTAAGGGACGTAAAAATGTATGTTCAGGATAAAGAGGGCATAATATTCCTGTCAATAGAAAAAAATGAGTTTGATTCCCTGTTAAAAGCCTTCACAATCCAGAGAATAAAGGAGAAAGCTCCAGTAATAGCATTGCTAATTTTTGGGTCTGGTCTGGTCCTATCCCTTCTCGGAAGCTGGCTGCTTAAAAGAGAAATCGAGGCCACAGCCACATATGGCGGTATAGCAGGAAGTGCAGTTGGTAGGGTAGAAATAAATATTGGTATGCTTCTTGTGTTTTTCGGCCTGTTTTTCCTCCTGGGGTCGGTGATTTCATTTATACTTGTTTTATTTGTAATGAGAATGAAAAAATAAATATTTTTTAGAGTTTAACATTAATGTTTTTTATAGACCTGTGGTTCTATAGGAGAATTTTATAACCCACGTGGTAATTCTTGGAAGCTTGAGGTGAATGGTTTTTGGAAGAAAAACTGCCGCCAAAGTCTAGTTTCAGTGAATGGTACAATGAGCTTCTGCAGCTGGCGGAGATAATGGATGTCCGCTATCCGGTGAAGGGTTTGTATGTCTGGAATCCCTTCGGTTTCTCGATTCGAAACAATGTCTATCGGATAATGCGGGAGTTGCTTGACAGTTCTGGCCACCAGGAGGCTCTTTTCCCCCTTCTCATACCTGAAACCGAGTTCATGAAGGAGGCCGAGCACATCCGGGGGTTTGAGGATGAGGTCTACTGGGTGACCCATGGCGGCCAGGACGAGCTTGACGTTAAGCTGGCATTGCGGCCCACCAGCGAGACAGCGATTTATCCCATGTACCAGATATGGGTTAGAAGCCATGCAGACCTACCCCTTAAAATCTACCAGATTGTGAACACCTTCAGGTACGAGACAAAACACACCCGCCCCCTCATCCGACTGCGGGAAATCACAAGTTTCAAGGAAGCCCACACAGTCCATACCACCTGGGAAGATGCTGCAAACCAGGTAGAAGAGGCAGTGGAAATCTACCAGGAGTTCTATCGGCGGCTTGCGATTCCAACCATTGTCACAAGGCGTCCGGACTGGGACAAATTCCCAGGGGCAGACTACACCCTAGCGGTGGACACCCTCCTGCCAGATGGAAAAACCCTCCAGATTGGAACCGCCCACCACCTGGGAACAAACTTTGCCAGAACCTTTGATATCAAATACGAGGACCCCACCGGAGAACAGAAATACGCCCACCAGACCTGTTATGGCGTCTCGGAGCGAAGCATTGCAGCCCTCATCTCCATCCACGGCGACGACCGCGGCCTGGTGCTACCCCCTGAGGTGGCCCCGGTCCAGATTGTGGTGATACCCATCATTTTCAAGGGAGAAGCGGATGTGACAGAGAAGGCCAGGGAGCTTGTAGATGTACTGAGGGAGAAATGGCGGGTGGTGCTGGACGACAGTGAGCAGCGGCCTGGAGCCAAATACTACAAATGGGAGATGAAAGGCGTGCCCCTGCGAATCGAAATAGGGCCAAGGGACCTCAAAAAGGGCCAGGTGACCCTGGTGAGACGAGACACACTAGAAAAACTCCAGGTATCCCAGCAATCACTCCCAGAGACCATCGAGCAGCTCTTCCAGGAGATACATCAGAACCTCTATCAGCGGGCAAAGGAAAGGCTGGAAGAAAACATCAAAACCTGCCAGGACCTAGATGAGGCTGGAATACAAATCAAAAAGGGAATCGCAAGAATACCCTGGTGTGGAGAAGAAACCTGTGGCCTGGAAATGGAAGAAAAGGCAGGCGCAAATATCCTTGGACAGCCCAGGGGAGACCCTGAAACTGAAACCAAGGGGAAATGTCCGGTCTGCGGCAGAGAAACCAAGATAACAGTGATAATGGCAAAGACCTACTGAGAAGAAACCCCCGAAGACTTCCAGTTTTAATAAACCACCCTAAAATTGGATTTGCTTTATTATTTTCAAGCCATTTGATTTCCTCTTAATAACCGAGAGGAAAAACCTCCAATATTATTTATATTTTAATCTGGTTTTCTGAGAATCCTTTTTCCATCAGGACTTCCTTCATCCGGTTCTTATGGTTGCCCTGAAGCTCGATAGAGTTATCCTTAATTGTACCCCCGCAGGCGAACTTTGACTTGAGATATGTTGCCAGCTCGTGCAGGTCAATTTCATGGGGGTCAATACCCGAGATAACCGTGACTTCCTTGCCATACCTCCGGGTATTAATCTTCACGGTGATCCTCTGCTGCTCCTTGGCAACCTCTTCACATATACATAACTCACGGGGAAGCCCGCACACTGTACACATTTCTGAACTCATCTCTTTGGTTAATACCTCCAGCATTCTATTTACACAGATATTACAACTAGTACTCCATGTTTATTCTATTAAAGCCTAGTGGTGAAGTAATCACAGAAAAACTTGAATGTGCAGACACACCCCTCTCCCAGGCAAAGGGACTCATGTTCAGAAGAAGGCTTAAATCCGGGGGCCTCCTAATGGCCTTTAAACGCGAGAGAAAAGTGGACATCCACATGCTCTTCGTCTTCTTCCCCCTGGACGTAATATTCCTGGATAAAAGAAAAATAGTCCTGAAAACCCTGACCCTGAAACCCTGGCTGGGAAGAGCAAGCGCAGAGAAAGTCAAATACGTGATAGAACTAAAAGCAGGAACCGCAGCAGCCTTCAAAATCAAAAAAGGAGACAAACTGAAAATAAACAAACATCTAAACTAGAAAGGAAAGACAAATATTTCCGATGGCTTTTTAAATAATCTGGAGATATGTAGGTGAAACGCCAGAAAAATGGAGGTTTCAATGGAAGGTTCATTAGCGCCTCACATCCTTGAAATAAATAAGGCGCTGAACGGAAAACTCACAGAAAACGAGATTAGAGAGGAACTTGAAAAGCTGGCAGACTACAAGGTACCCCTTGAAGAGGCAAAACGCCTCATCTTGCGGAAATACTCAGCCTCTCCCACCCGCAAGCTCTCCGAGATAAAAGCAGGAGACCGGGACATAGAAATAACCGGTAAAGTGCTGGACATAAAAAAACGGACCGTGAAAATTAAAGGGGCGGAAAAAACCATCTTCCAGGGGGTGCTGGTAGACGAGACCCATGCCCGCTCTTTCACCGCCTGGGAAGACCCAGGAATAGCCCCTGGAGACGTGGTGAGACTCTCAGACGTCTACATCCGAAACTGGCAGGACAGGCCCGAGATAAACATCACCCGCAGCAGCCAGGTGACAAAGCTTGACCCGGCAGACTTCCAGATAGACACAAGCAACCTGCCAGAAAAAAAACTGGCAGAACTGGAAGACGGAGACATAAACATCCGCCTGAATGTTACCGTCCTGGAGGCCCAGAAAAAAGAGATTAACACCCCAGAAGGCAGCCGGGAGATTCTAACCGGAGTCGTCGCAGACGAAACAGCTAAACTCCCCTTCACCTCCTGGACACATCATCCGGAGATAAAACCTGGAGCAAGCCTCCAAATCGAAAACGCCTACATTAGAAGCTTCCGGGGAGTCCCAGCCCTTAACATCAGCGAAACCACCAGGATCACGCCCACAGAAGAAGAAATAAAATACCAGGAAAAGATAATCCCCCTGGGAGACCTCACCCGGAGACAGGGAGCCTACGATGTCCTGGTAGAGGGTAACATCATCTCAATTAGACCCGGCTCAGGCCTCATTGTAAGATGCCCTGAATGCGGGAGAGTGATCCAGAAAAGCACCTGCCGGGTCCACGGCAAGGTAAACGGCACACCTGATATGCGGGTGAAAGCCATCCTCGACGATGGAACAGGAGCCCTCACCCTGGTAATGGACGCAAAACTCACCCAGGAAATCACAGGCTACACCCTGGAAGAAGTCCAGGAGATGGCTAAAACCTCGATGTCCCCCGAGGTGGTGGAAGAAGAAATCCGGGGCAGACTCCTCGGAGCCTTCATCAGGGCAAAAGGCAACATGTCCCGGGGAGACTACGGGGCAACACTGGTCGCAAGCCAGATAGAGGAGCCAGTTTTTAACACCGTCCAGATGGCCCAGGAACTACTGGAAACAATAACATGACCCTGATACGAGAAGTGGCCCGCCGGGTCTTCGCAGCAGAACTTACAAGGTCAAACCTCCACTACACAAGTGGAGATGAAAGAGCCCCCAACTACCTGGTCACACCCACAGGTGCCAAATGCAACCGGCTCTTCCTCATCGGCGTAGCTACCGAGGCCGAGAACGTAGGCAGAGAAAACGAGGTCTGGAGGCTGCGTGTAGCCGACCCCACCGGTGTCTTCACAATCTACGCAGGCCAATACCAACCTGAAGCTGTAATCTTCATCTCCGAACTCCAGATACCCTCGTATGTGGCAGTCCTCGGCAAACCCCGCGCCTACGAAACCGAGACAGGAGGACTATTCCTCTCCATCCGACCCGAAGAGATAAACACAAGCAAAGAAGAACTCCGGGACAGATGGGTTATCGACACAGCAAAACTCACCCTAGAGAGGATAAAATGGACAAAAACCGCCCTAGAAACCAGTCTAACCGGACAAGAACTCCGAGAATACCTGGAAGGCAAAATCCACCCCGAACTCGCAGAAGGCATAACAAAAGCCATAGGCCACTACCCAGACCTTGAAACAGAACTCGAAACAATACACAAAACCACCATCACCGCCCTGAAAACAATCCTGGGAACAAAGAAGGAAACAAAACAAGAAACAGCAATCCCACCCCCAGGAGAGGACGGCCCACATTACTTCGACCAGCCAGAAGAAGCAGTGGAAAAGTTACCAGAAGAGGAAATGGCTCAAATCGACCTGAAAAAAACCCTCCTAGACCTGATGGAAGCCCTGGACCTTGGAGAAGGGACGCCCTACGATGAACTCATAGAGGCAGCCCAGAAAAACGGTCTCACCCAGGACCAGATAGAAATAACACTGAAAAGCCTCATGGACGAGGGCAGATGCTACGAGCCCAAAATCGGAATCCTGAAAAAAGTCTGAATATTCTGAATATTTTTCAGAAACTTTTATCTCTCCTTTTGTTGTCTCTTCCGTCTGGTCATGGTTGTAGGTGAGATTCCACGGGGTGTGGAGCTTGTGGTGGTGGGTGGCGGCCCTGCCGGTTACAGTGCTGCTATTCGGGCTGCCCAGCTTGGGTTGGAAGTGGTGCTGGTTGAGAGGGAAGAGCTTGGAGGCGAATGTCTCAACCACGGATGCATCCCGAGCAAGGCTTTGATTCATGTTGCAGAGATTATCGGAAGCAAAAAAAGCCTGGAAGAAATAGGGATTTCAGCGTCATTCCAGTTCGAGTATTCCCAGGTGGCTGCCTGGAAGAACAGGGTTGTTTTGAGGTTGCGGGATGGAATCGCAGGTCTCTGCCGTAAATATGGTGTGGAGGTGATCCAGGGGGAGGCTGAGTTTCTCTCTTCCAGTCGCATCCGGGTGAGGGGTGGGGTTACACTGGACTTCAAAAAGGCGATTATTGCTACAGGCTCAAGGGCTGCCGGTTATCCCGGGGTGGAGTTCAGCGAGAGGGTTGTGACATCCCGCCAGATTCTGGGCCTGGAAGAACTGCCAGAGCGGCTTGCCATCCTGGGAGCCGGATACATTGGAGTGGAGCTTGGGGGCATGCTTGCAAAACTTGGATGCCAGGTGGAAATCGTCCAGCGCTCTGACAGAATTCTCACAAAAATCGATCCAGAGCTTGCCGGTCTGGTCCAGCAGAACCTGACAGAACTGGGAGTCAGGCTCCACCTGAACTCCAGAGTCAGGGGTGTAGAAGAGAAAAACGGGGAAGTCGTCCTGAAAATGGAAGATGGGGGCCGGGTGGAAGCTGATCTGGTGTTGGTGGCAGTGGGACACACCCCGGCACTCGAGGGTCTTGGCCTGGAAACCACCAAAATAGAGAAAAACAATAGTTATATTAAGGTGGATGAGACCCTTAAAACCACGGATCCCCTGATTTACGCTGCCGGTGACATTACAGGCCCCCCGCTTCTTGCTCACAAGGCCTACCGGCAGGGCAAGGTGGCAGCCGAGGTAGTGGCCGGCCTTAAATCTGCCTTCGACAACACCGTGGTTCCAGCAGTAGTCTTCACAGACCCAGAAATAGCCACTGTCGGTCTCACCGAGGAGGAGGCAGTCAAAGCCGGCTACCCGGAGGTTAAGACCGCTAGGTTCCCCTTCCACGCCCTGGGTAGGGCTCTCACCCTGAACCAGAAAGAGGGGTTTGTGAAAATCGTTACAAGTAAAAACAGTTTGTTGGGCGTCCACATTGCAGGTCCAGGTGCTGCAGGCATGATAAGCGAGGCAGCCCTTGCCCTGGAGATGGCAGCCACAACCGAGGACCTAGCCCTGACAATACATCCTCACCCCACCCTCCCTGAGGCAATTATGGAAGCTGCTGAAAAAGCTCTTGGAACAAACATCCACACCTAGATATGGAGAAAAAACACGTTAAACAGATGTTCAGCGCCATCTCCCCTACCTATGACCTCCTGAACGCTGTTTTAAGCCTGAGGAGGGATGCAGCCTGGCGGAGATTCGCTGTCTCCAAACTCGGGAGGGGCAGGTTCCTTGACCTCTGTTGTGGGACAGGGGATATCGCCCTCGAGATAATCCGCCAGAAAAAAGGCGAGGTATTTGGGGTAGACTTCTCCATCCAGATGCTGAAGCTAGCCAGAATCAAGGCCAGGGGAGACCCCAGAGTCACACTCTGCCAGCAGGACGGTGAAAACCTCGCCTTCCGGGACGAGACTTTTGACGGGGCAATCATCGCCTTCGGAATCAGGAACATCCCCCATAAAAAAAAAGCCCTCGAAGAGATGAGAAGAGTGGTCAAAAAAAATGGCAGGATAATAATCCTGGAATTCTCAAAGCCCCAAACACCCATCTTCCGAAACCTGTACAACCTCTACTTCAACAGAATCCTACCCCTAATGGGAAGACTGATATCCCGGGACAAAAAGGCATACCACTATCTCCCCAACTCGGTAATGCATTTCCCCACAAGAGAGAAGTTCGTACAGCTAATGGAAGAGGCAGGCATTAAAAAAATAGAATACACAGACCTTACCTGGGGGATCGTTACAATCTACCAGGGAAAACGGTAGAATTTGAGGGCAGGCTTAAATCAAAAAATTTATCTTGATTTGATGGGTTTCCCTGGAATCGTGAAGAAGGGTAAGGTCTATCTTGTAGGCTCAGGTCCTGGCGATCCGGAGCTTCTGACATTAAAGGCAAAACGGCTTATCAGCGAGGCAGAGGTTATTCTTTATGACCAGCTCCCGGGCCCGGATATCCTGGCTTTGATGCCGGAGGGGGCTGAAAAGATTGACGTGGGCAAGTATGCCGGGTATCACAAGCTCTCCCAGTGGCAGATTAACGAGCTTATGGTGAGGCGGGCCCAGGCGGGGAAGGTTGTGGTCCGTCTCAAGGGTGGAGACCCCTATCTCTTTGGCAGGGGTGGCGAGGAAGCCCAGGAGCTTGTGGAGCATGGGATTGAGGTGGAGGTTGTCCCAGGGATCACCTCGGCTATTGCGGTTCCTGCCTATGCCGGCATACCGGTGACGCATCGAGACTGTGCTTCCATGGTGATGTTCATCACCGGCCATGAGAAGGCGGGCAAGAACAAGAGCGCCCTGGATTGGAGTTTGCTTGCAAAGTTTGAGGGGACTATTGTTATTCTCATGGGGGTTAAAATGCTGGAGCACAATGTGGAACAGCTTTTAAAATGCGGTAAAAACCCGGACACGCCGGTTGCCATCATCGAGCGTGGTGCGAGGCCGGATCAGCGGGTGACCATGGGGACCCTTACCACTATTGTTGAAAAAGCAAAAGAGCGGGGAGTGAAACCTCCAGCCGTCACTGTCATTGGGGATGTGGTAAGACTCCACCGGAAACTGGGAGAGATACAGGTGGAGGCAAAGACTTGAAAACCGTTGCAGTGATGCGGCCAAAAGAAAATCTCCCGGCCGCGGTAGAAGTTGTAGAATCCCTGGGACTGCAGGCTGTGGCTGTGCCCATGATTGAAATCGAACCCATAAGAGACGAGTTTTTCGATGGCTTCCAGAACCGGGTTTTAAAGGGTGAGGCCGATATCGTTATTTTCACAAGTGCAAACGGGGTTAAATACACCCTCAAAAAAATAGAGGATAGAGGGGGGTTTGTCGAGGCTCTCAAAAAAACAAGGGTTGTCGCTATCGGGCCCAAGACCCGGGAGTCCCTCGAGAGGCTTGGCATAAAACCCCTCCAGCCAGGGGATTATAGCTCCAGGGGGATTGTGGATTTCCTAGGAGACGTGAGAAACAAGACCATCGAGATAGCCAGGAGCTCCCATGGCTCACCCCTTCTCATCCAGGGTTTAAGGGAGAGAGGCGGGAGGGTCCACGAAACCCAGGTCTACCGGATCACCACGCCCAGGGGCGAGGAGCAGCGCAATCTTGTCAAGAAAACCCTGGAAGGAGAAATCGATATCTTCGCCTTCACAAGCTCCATGATGGCCAGAAACTTCCTGGAGATTGCAGGGGAAATGAACAAGAAAAACGAGGTAATAGAGATTCTTAACGCCAGGACGGTTGCAGCCATCGGCATACCCACCAGAGAAACCCTAGAGAAGGAAGGTGTCAAAGTAAAAATCATGCCAGAAAAATTCACCTTCCAGGAAATGATAAAAGAGATAGCCAGAAACTCTTAGCCCTATTACTGGGTAGGGTGGTGTCTGCCCGCTGTGGGGTGGGGGTGGGTGTGGATGATTCCGCTGTGGATGTGGGTGTGCTCGTGGATAAGGTTAACCTCCAGGAGGAGGCGTCGGTCGTCTATTATCTCGGGTGTGGGTGCTGTTTCTACGATTCTGTGGTCTTCGCTGAAAACTGCAGCCTTCTCGGTTGATTCTAGTGCCAGTTCCAGGTCGTGGGTGGATATTATTATTGTTTTGCCAAGTTTTCTGAGCTCGGCGAGGAGTTCCAGGAGCCATCTCTGGGTGCGGGGGTCGAGATTGTTGGTCGGCTCATCGAGCAGGAGGACCTCCGGGTTTACCGAGAGCACCGAGGCCAGTGCCACCTTCTTTTTCTCTCCACCGCTCAGGGTGTAGGGTGCGCGTTTTTCCAGTTTTTTGATTCCAAGCATCTCCATCACGTCCTCGACTCTCTCTTCTACTTCCTCTGGTGGTAGGTCTAGCTGGAGGGGGCCGAACGCTATCTCGTCCCAGACTGTGGGGGAGAAGAGCTGGATGTCTGAGTCCTGGAAGATGAACCCAACCCTGGCTCGGAAGCTCCTTGCGAACTCGCTGCCTGCCCCATCCAGGAGAGAGGGTGTGAGTTTTGTCCCGAAGGCCAGAATCTCGCCCTGCTGGGGGAAGATGAGCCCGTTTAACATTTTCAGCAGGGTTGACTTGCCAGAGCCGTTAGCACCCAGAATCGCGAGCTGGTCACCCTTTTGTATCTCCAGGTTTATGTCTACCAGTGCCGGGAATTTGCCGAGGTAGGTGTAACCCACGTTTTTGAGCTGGTAGATTTTCATAAAACCAGGTGGTTTAATATTAGTAGGCCTCCGGTGAGAGCCAGTGTGAAGGCTGTCCAGGCTCTGTCTCTCCTCTGTGGTTTGAAGGTTGTGTGGCTTTTGAGTTCTCCGGTGAAGCCCCGGGAGAGCATGGCAAGATGGACTTCCTGGCTCATTTTCAGGGAGCGAAGCAGGAGATAGCCGATTCTGGAGGCTACCCAGTTCTGCTCTCTCCGGGTGGCCTGGAGGCGGATGGTCCTGCTCTTTTTGGCCAGGTGCATGTCCTGGACTAGCCGGAGGAGGAGGAAGATGTACCTGTAGCTCATGGCCAGTACCAGCACGAATATCCTTGGAATCCGGAGTATCTCCAGGGATTTGAGAAGGTCGCTCCACCTGGTGGTCAGGGTGAGGAGGACTGCCAGCGACACCGAGGCCGCAACCCGGCTGACAAAAATAACGGCATGGTCAACTCCAGGCTTTGTAACAGTTATCTCGCCGCTGCCCAGGATGCCACTGCTCACCTGCAGGAGTGGCTCGCCAGGAGTGATAAAGTTGAACAATGCCGGGACTGCGATTACACCTGCAAACAGGGGTATGAAGAGCCAGACCCGTTTCAGGAAAAACCCAAGCTCGATTCTGGAGAGATATGCCAGCACCAGTGTCAGGAGGTAGACACCGATTATCAGGGACAGGTGGTTGAGGAGACTCACTGCCACTATGAGCAGGAGGAGGCTCAGGAGTTTAAACCTGGGGTCAAGGGACTGGAGCAGCCCCGCCCGCTGGGGGTATTTATCGCTGAAGACATGTTCTTCCAGCAGCGAGGATATCCCCAGGAGGGTTTTTTCCATGAAGCTTGTCCTGCCGCTGACTCCGACCTGACAGCAGTTACAGCCGGTTTTGAGCCACCTTGGAGTCTCCATCATCCAACCTCACCCAAAATGTTAGGCTCTCCTTTTCACAGTGACTCTGCCGAGTCCATAGATGATGGCGGTCATGATGGCGATTCCCAGGATGGCTGAGATGATATAGGCTATGGTCTGGCCAAGGGGTGTGTCCCACCCCGGGATACTGTAATCTGGCATCATAGCGTTCCAGATGTTGGCGAGCCGTTCCATCCCGCTGGGCGGGGGGCCATCATATCCCTCAAGCTCGTCAGGCCCCCACTCGCCCCAGGCTCCCTTTTCTCCCAGGCCGAGCCAGTCAGGTACAAGCCCGATGGGCGAGAGTATGGCCAGTATGGCCAGTCCAATCCAGAGTTTTTTCACGGTTTCAGGCTTCATGTTCTAACACCTCTTTCTTCTAGCAAGGATATGTCCTCTGTCTGGAGATATTTTATCACAAGCACGGTGACCAGGGCTTCCACCCATCCGAAGATCAGCAGGTGTTGGCTCATCATGGCAGGCACTGCCACGCCCAGCCCGTAGGGTGAGAAATCGCCGTCTGGTATCAGGGGCTGGATTCCGAACATGATAGCGGTGGAAAGTGCTGCCAGGTTCAATCCAAGGTAGCCGGCAATACCTGAGGCCAGAAGCCTCCTGGAAGAGGTGAGGGGTGTATTGCCGCTTATGGCTCTGTAAAGGTAATAGCTCGTAAAGGGCATCACGAATCCTATGTTAAAGCAGTTGGCAGCAATCGCGGTGATACCGCCATCTCCAAAGAAGAGGGCTTGAACCACCAGCGCCACCGATATCGAGATGAGGGCTGCCCAGGGGCCGAGCACAATAGCGATGAGAGCGCCGCCCACCGCATGACCTGTACTCCCACCTGGGATGGGGATATTGAACATCATTATCACAAAGCTGAAAGCCGCGCCGATAGCAAGTAACGGCACCTGCTGTGCACTCAGCTCTTCCCCTACCTTTCTGGCAGCTATTATCCACAGGGGAATCATCACAAGCCACATCAGACCATAGGTCACAGGGCCGAGATAGCCGTCTGGAATATGCATGCAAATTTACCTCCTATCCACTCGTTTTTTTACTCGGGAATTTACTATCTGTTGATAACATCTTCGCAGTTAGACCTCTTTGTTGTTACATTCGTTAAGATTAGTAACAACAGAGGTCAAATTCCGAATAATCGGGATACTATAAGTAAATTGCGGTGGATAAAAAATTAAAATAGATAATAAATGTTAAATAAATTAGTTGGGACTCCGTATATTAAGTCGGGCCTCCTCCTCTATGTTGTGTATTCAGAGTTTATTTTCACGTATTCGGGTGTGAGGTCGCATCCCCATGCCTCAGCTTTTCCTGTTCCAAGGCCCAGATCCAGCTGGATTACCACCTCTTCACCGCTCATTATCCCGGCTAGTTCTGTGGCCTGGAGGGGTTTTCCGTTTTTGATGACCTCTGCTGTTCTCCCGGTTCCACCCAGGGTCAGGCTGATTTTGTCTTCTTGTATCTCTGCCCCGCTTCTGCCGAGGGCTGCTATTATTCTCCCCCAGTTCGGGTCACAGCCGTAGATGGCGGTTTTGACAAGGGGGGAGCGGACAATTGCTTTGGCTGCCTTTTTTGCTTCCAGGCGGCTTTTTGCTCCGGTGACCTGGACGGTTACAAGCTTTGTTGCACCCTCCCCATCCATGGCTATTTTACGGGCTAGCAGCCTGCAAAGATGATCCAGCCCCCACTGGAACCTTTTGGGCCGGGTTGGGTTTTCCCCGGTTGCTGTTATCAGTACCATGTCATTGGTGCTTGTGTCTCCGTCCACCACCACCATATTGAAGCTTTTCTCCACACTCTCCTTGAGATGTTTTTTTAACTCTCCCTGGTTTAGGTCTGCGTTTGTGTAGAGGAAGGCGAGCATGGTGGCCATGTCTGGTTCAATCATGCCGCTGCCCTTAGCGATTCCACCGATTATTGTGCCGTCTTCCAGTTCTACTGCTGCCTGTTTGGGCTGGGTGTCTGTGGTCATTATCGCCCGGGCCGCTGCAAAGCTGTTTTTGTGGTCCAGGCTCTCCATCACCCTTGGAAGCCTGGTTTTAATCCAGTCAAGGTCGAGGGGTTGGCCGATGACACCTGTTGAGGCGACCGCTATCTCCTGGGGTGGACAGCCAATCTCTTCTGCCAGGAGGTCTGCCATGGCAAGTGCGTCCTTTATTCCACGGCTGCCGGTGAAGGCGTTGGCATTGCCGCTGTTGACAATCACACCCCGGAGTCTGCCACCTGTGAGGTGTTTTTCTGTCACCTGGACTGGTGCAGCCCTGATTTTGTTCCTGGTGAAGACCCCGGCTGCCGTGCCGGATGCCAGTATTACTGCCAGGCCGTTTTTACCCTCCCTCAACCCTCCAGCCCTGACACCCGGGACCGCACAGATGCCGCCCTCGATTTCACTGGTCACGTGCCAGCCCCCGGATGATGTCCTCCCTGGCAATGATCCCCACAACTTTGCCTTCACTGTCAAGGACGGGCAGCCGGTTAACCTGGTGTTTGACCAGGCGGTGGGATGCCTCTGCCAGCGTATCCTCCGGGCTTATGGTGTAAACCGGAGAGACCATGACATCCCTGACCTTCAGTTCCTCTATATTTTTTCGCATCTGGGCAAGGTCAATTAACCCTCGGAGGGGGGCTTCAATCACCTCCAGGGGGCTTGGAAGCCAGAAGCTGCGGCTTCTATCGTCAGGCTCGAGAACCCGGAGGAGGTCCGTCTCGGTGACCATGCCCACAACCTGTCCTTCTTCCACCACCGGAATCCCGCTCACCTGTTTCTCCCGCAGCAGCCTGGCAGCCTTGCTTATCGGGTCATCTGGACTACAGGCGACAACCTCCCTGACCATCACATCTTTAACCCGCAATTCTTCTACAGTCATAATTGTACTGCTTCACCCTCTTTTAGTAAAACCCTGAGGTTTATAAAACCCTGCCCCCTATTCCGGGTTAAATCCAAAAATTTTTTATTCCTTATTGTTTATCCCAGTCCTGCGGAGGTAAAAATAATTATGGATTTAGTATATTTAGCTCCTCTTGCAGGGATAACCGGCCTTGCATTTGCAGGCTATCTCGTCTACTATATCATGCGTCTACCTGCAGGCGACAAACGCATGCAGGAGATCGCCCAGGCGATACAGGAGGGTGCAGGAGCATACCTGAACCGCCAGTACAAAACCATCGCGGTCATAGCAGTAATCCTGGCCGTTGCCCTCTACCTGGCAATAGGTATGGAGACCAGTATCGGGTTCATCCTGGGCGCAGTGATGAGCGCAGCAGCCGGGTATCTTGGCATGAACATCAGCGTCAGAGCTAACGTGCGCACCGCCGAAGCTGCCAAACAGGGGCTTAAAAAAGCCCTGGAAACCGCGTTCAAAGGAGGAGCTGTCACCGGCATCAGCGTGGCAAGTGCAGCCCTCCTCGGACTGAGCGGCCTCTACATCCTTATGGGAAGAGACGTGGAGGCAGTGGACAAGGTGGTGGGCTTCGGTTTCGGTGCCAGCCTCATCAGCCTGTTCGCAAGAATCGGCGGCGGCATCTACACCAAAGCTGCTGACGTAGGCACAGACCTGGTAGGCAAAGTGGAAGCAGGCATACCAGAAGACGACCCCCGAAACCCAGGCGTCATAGCAGACAACGTAGGCGACAACGTAGGCGACTGCGCCGGCATGGCAGCAGACCTCTTCGAGACATACGCTGTCACAGCCCTGGGAGCCATGCTCCTCGGAGCCCTGGTAATAGGGAACTCCACCACCGCCCTGGGAAAACTCATACCCCCAGGTTACACCCCAACAGGCAACGAGATAATCTATCCACTGGTGCTGGGAGCATCTGCAATTTTCGCCTCCATCATCGGTGTATTCTTTGTCAGGATGGGAAAAGACCTGGGAATAATGAAAGCCATGTACAAAGGCGTGGTGGTGGCAGGTGTCATCTCAGCGGCCCTATTCTACCTGGTCACCCAGAAGCTCATGGGAGGATACATGGGCCTCTTCTATTCCGCTCTGATAGGCCTTGGCGTCACAACTGCCATGATAATAATCACAGAATACTACACCTCCACTGGCCACCGGCCGGTCCTGGACATCGCCCAGGCATCAGTGACCGGCCCAGGGACAAACATCATCACCGGCCTCGCGGTGGGACTTGAGAGCACAGCAATACCAGCCCTTGTCATCTGCGCCGGGATACTAGGCTCCTACTATCTAGCCGGCCTCTACGGCATCGCCATCGCGGCAGCAGCCATGCTCAGCGTCACCGGGATAATAATCTCCATCGACTCCTACGGCCCCATCACAGACAACGCAGGAGGAATAGCTGAAATGTCAGAACTCCCCCAGGAGGTCAGAGACGTCACAGACCCCCTGGACGCAGTAGGAAACACCACCAAAGCAGTCACCAAAGGATACGCCATCGGCTCAGCAGCCCTCGGGGCACTCGCACTCTATGCAGCCTACAGCGTCGAAATAAACAAGATACTAACAGAGACAGGCAAACCCCTCCTCACACTTGAACTCTCAGACCCGGTCGTACTTGTCGGACTGTTCATCGGCGGCATGACACCCTTCCTATTCACTTCTCTTCTCATGAGATCCGTGGGCAAGGCAGCCTTCTACATCGTCGAGGAAATCCGCCGCCAGTTCCGGGAAATCAAAGGAATAATGACCGGCGAAACAAAGCCAGACTATGGCAAATGCGTTGACATTGTCACCCTGGCAGCCCAGCGAGAGATGGTGGCACCCGGAATCATCGCAGTCCTCACACCCCTACTGGTAGGACTGGTACTGGGACCCAGAGCCCTAGGCGGCCTCCTCATCGGAGTAATAGTATCAGGCCTCCTCCTCGCCCTCCAGATGTGCACCGGCGGAGCAGCCTGGGACAACGCCAAAAAACACATCGAATCCGGAGCATATGGGGGCAAATACCTGGAGGACGGAAGCAAAAACCCCACCCACTCAGCCGCAGTCGTAGGAGACACCGTAGGAGACCCCACCAAAGACACAGCAGGACCAGCCATCAACCCCCTCATAAAAGTAATGAACATCATCGCCATCATCTTCGCAGCAATCATAGTCCAACACGGACTAATAGGCTGAAAAAACAGACATGCAGGAAGCCCCCTGCAAATCCAACCTATTTTTGAGTCTTCTGGACACGTTTTATTGAATTTTTATTATAATATCTGCATAGTTCTCCAGTACAATCTTTTTGATTTTTTTTAAAAATAATCTGTTTCGCATTCGTGAGAAGCTTTTGTTTTTGAAGAAACATATTAATGAATTTAAGGAAACTATAGCAAATTGGGAATCATTCAAGTACGTCAGAAGCTTCATTGAAGATGTATTCAAAATTAAAAAAAATGCGTTGTCTTTAGATAAATTACACAAATACACGAGC
>CAZCCY010000011.1:0-27409 GCA_964497545.1 uncultured Methanosarcinales archaeon
GTAATCCATTTATTTCATCAGCTGATCTCGTGGTCGGATACATTGATGAATATTTATCACAAAACCGTTTACGTTTAGAAGAATCATCAATAAAATCGAGTTTAGATGATTGTGAAGCAACTGAATCTCATGTTTTTTATGTTGGACATCCTGATTTAAATGAAATTGTGCCAATTAAAAAACAAATCAATCTTGCAGAGCATTACAAACGTCCAATGATTTATATTTTAAAGGAAGAAATTATTAAAGGTCAATCAGAAAGTAAATTTATTGAATCCTCGCTTTTATGGAATAAATTACTAAATTTTGCATATGATAAAAATTCTGGAATTAAATTCATAAGTTATACTGAAGATCATAAAAATATTAGAAATGGAGATTATTTAATATATTTAGGAGACAAAGGTAAAGAATTTATATGTTTTTTAGAAAGTTTAGGTTACGATATCAATGCAGTTTCATCAAAAAATATTTTAAGAAATTCATAAAAAAACGAATGTTTTAAATACCATTGGGTTTAATCAACAATTACGGGATTATCCCTAGACCAAGGGATAGTCTCATGTGCACACAAATGAAATGATACTTTATATTAACATATTTTCTTTTTTTAATCTTGATGATTGTTATTTTTTTGTTATCATAGTTTTTCATTCCGATGAAGATGTGAAGATGAGCATTTTTGTTTAGAGTATGAATACCAGGGCAGCTATGCAGACTCCATAGTGGTCCATGGGGATGGAGAGTTCCTGGGTCACGTATTCTATTTTTTTCAGTTTTACTCCCCTGAGTTTGGCCATTTCTTCCATTTTCCATTTCAGGAATTCTTTGAGGTTGGACTGGGTGCCGTGCATGTGGCCTTCTACCACATACCCCCCCTTACCGTCGCTGCGAAAGGCGTAGGCAATGCCGGCAGATATCATCTCACCCTCGTTTCCTCTCTGCTGAGAGAGTACACAATGAGTGATGGCCCCCATGGGTAATGTTCTTTTATCTACTTGCTGGATTCCGACGGGTAGGATGGAGGAGACCGAGACCAGGTTCTGTTCTCCGATGCCTGCATTCAAAAGTGCCTGGTCAAAGGCGTTCAAATCGGAAATCTCACTTAGAGCCGCACCCGATGTGACAAAGAATTTAGTAGGTAAGGGTAGCATGGTAAACATCCCCCTAGGACACCGTGGGATTTAAACATATCTAAAAAATGCATGTATGTGAGAAGGTAAAGATTTTATAAAATCTCCCCCTTTGTTGGGGGTCAATGGAAAGCAGAAGAATCGGTGTCATTGGTACAGGGAAGATGGGTGAAGCTCTCATCAAGGGTATTCTGGATTCTGGTCTCACATCTCCCGGGAATATCATTGCGAGTGATGTGGACGCGACGAAACTCCGGTTTCTGAAAAACGAGCTTGGGATAAACATTGTGGAGGATAACCGTTTGGTCCTGGATTCCTCTGATATTGTAATCCTGGCTGTCAAACCCCAGGTGATAGGGGGGGTGCTCCAGGGCATAAAGCCCCATGTTAGGGAGGGACACCTCCTGATTTCTATTGCTGCGGGTGTGTCTGTTAACAGTATCCGCGCTCATCTTGACTCCCCTGGGGCCAGGATTGTGAGGGTGATGCCTAACATTGCGGTTACAAGTGGGGCTGCTGTCACGGCTATCTGTACCGGTGCGGGGGAGGATGACATTGAGACAGCCCGCAGGATTTTTGAGGCTGTGGGCCGGGTGGTGGTATTACCAGAGGAGATGATGGATGCTATAACTGGTCTTTCGGGTAGTGGGCCTGCTTTTGTGTTCCTGGTTATTGAAGCTCTGGCAGATGCAGGTGTCTATGAGGGCCTCTCCCGGGAGACGGCTCTCCTCTTGGCGGCACAGACTGTCTTTGGCTCTGCAAAAATGGTGCTGGACACACACCTTCATCCTTCGCTGCTGCGGGATATGGTCACTTCTCCTGCCGGCACCACAACCCGTGGACTCGAGGTCCTAGAAGAGCGGGGTGTTAGGGCAGCGTTTCTGGAGGCTGTAAAAGCAGCGTCAACCCGATCCCGCGAGCTTGGAAGATAAGATGTTTTTTTCGTGTAGGCTCTGGATGTCCTGGACGTGGCAGAGGTCACAGGTGTGACCTTTTTTGATGTGTATGTCTATAAGATTCCCAAAACTTGGCTGGAGCGGGTCCGGGTAGCCGTGGCAGCTGTCACATATACTTTCATGGCCGGGTAGGCGCCTGGGTATTCTACCCTGCTCTGTGTGACAGTACTGGCAGGTGAGGTTCACGGTCTCTTCCTGGGTGTGCAGGCGGTGCAGGTCATCGCCGTGGCACTTTGTGCAATACCTGCCACCGTTTCTATGTTTAATTATATCCTCCGGCTTTTCATGACAGATTTTACAGTCAATGGTCTGTTCTGGTATTTCCTCGAACCGGGGTATTGTGATTGAGGGTGCTGTGACGTTCTGGGGTGTGAAGGCATTGGTGGTGGCTGCTATGTACACCATGGTGGCTGTGAAGATTATGCCTGCAATTGCCATTGTTATAAGATAAGAAGCATCTTTCATTGCCAGTGGAGTGGTATGCGTTTTTTGTCGATTACTTTGCCGTCTTCATCCAGTATTTTCACTATCACGCTGATTGTGTCGCCCTTGTTCGGTATTGTTTTGAGTTCTGTTGTTATCTCGTAATCCCCCTCGCCATTGTAGGCTACAGAGCGCCAGTAATCGATTTTTTTCATGTTATTGGTGATGGTCAGAGCAATACCTGGGAAATGGGGTGGGGTGTCCCGGTATTCCCTGAGGAAGCTTATGGTGTGCCGTTCTGCCTCAAGGCTGGTGATGTGGGGTGTGCCACCTTCCTCAACGATTTTCATTCTGGCTGTCACAACGGTTTTACCCTCGTTAAGGCACCCTGAGGTCAGAAGCATCAGTCCCAGCAACAGTGCCATTGTTCTCAATTTTATTATTTTAACGCCCCCTGGCACATATTATACTTAACATCTGCAATGTCTATAGATATTTTCGTTTTTCTGTTGTCTTGTTCTCATGAGTATAATGTCCATGCTCAAGAGTAATATTAATGGCAGTCCCACTATGGCATGCTACACAGGAGAGGTAGCTCTGGGAGATACGCCCCCCGTTTGCATTCCCTGGTGTATAGTTAAAAGGCGTGCCAGCAGCATAAGCTGTAGACTGGTTTTTGAGATGCTGGTAGAAGGGTGCATGCACATTTCCCTGGCTTATTTGTGCACCTGCCTCGGTGAGGTTCCGGGTGACATTACCGAATAAATCCGGGTCATTGTATGTGTAATTGTCATTGCCGTGGCATCTGTCATCATCACAGGTACGCACAACTGCAATATGTGAGCCAGTGAACCCGAAAAGTGAAGCATTGTGACACAGATGACATATCTCGTTCCCACCTATGCCAGGGACACCATCTCTCTCCAGCGAGAAGAGAAGCGTGGTATTATCACTGGTACGCTGCCACATACCCAGGGTGGCATTCCAGTGCCAGATATCGTTCTCACCATTGCCGTCACCGTCGTAGTTAGTGATTATCGTCCCGTTACTTGAATTGTAGGCTATGCCTCCAACAGTAAGATAGGTGGTATAGTTGGTATTGTTGGCAGCTCGTTTGTGTGCGTTTAACACGCTGGTCTGGCTTGCCATAAGCTCGTCGTACTCATTAAAATGACATTTTATACAGTTGCTACCATAAAAGTTGTGCATGCCAGCGAACATGCTCTGGGTATCAGGCATGATGAACACCGCAAGAAACACGATTCCAACTATCAGCACCCATGCCTTTTTCATTCAAATACCTCGTCTGGTAGTGTGTGGCAGTATCTGCAGTTTATTTCTGCGGTGCTGTTGTAGTTGTTTTTTGTGTTGTTGTAGATTTCAGAGTTGTGACAGGTGGTGCAGTCTTTTTCTGTTACCGGGTTGACTCCAGCTATGGTTATGTCCCGGGGGTTTGAGGTGATGTTGTGTCTGTTTGTGTTGTTTACCGGGTCCTCCTGGTAGACGTGGCAGTCTTCGCACCATTTCCAGGTGTATTCCTCGGGTGGATGCTGGCTGCGGTTGCCTGCGGTGTGGCAGTCTGTACAGTTGAGCGTGGCATGCACCGCAGAACTGTACATGGTCTGGTTGACATATTTTTTGTCCGCGCCACTGGCGTTCAGATAACCCGGCACAGTTGTGTTCTTGTTTGACATGTAGCTGTAGTCAAAATGGCAGTCAGTGCATTCGCCCCAGCCAGGGTTCAGACTCTCGTTGTGGAAGGAAGAAACCGTGATGTTACCATCGATGTGGCACCCCCAGCACTGGGAGTTGTTCCGTTCGCTATGGTTTCGCGGGTAAGTTGTGCTGGTTATGTTCGTACCACCCCAGCTCTGGTTGTAGACATGGCAATAGACACAGCCCTGGCTGTTGTCGTAGGTGTCTGGTAGATTGCTTTTGTTGGCATAGTGTGAGGTGTTATAGAGGCCTGTGAGGTTGGATGTCAGAGTGGTGTTGTAGAAAGCTGTGAGACTCCTGTTGTGGCAGTCGATACAGGAGGCGGTGGTGTTGACCTCCCCGTTCTGGCGGTGGTCGCTGACAATGGTGGCGTTGAAACTGCCCTGGAGGTGACAGTCCTCACACTGACTCACGGTTGTAAGATTGTTCAGATGCACGGTGGGCTCGCTCCCGTCACCGTGGCACGCCCAGCAGGCCTTATCCAGGGGGTCTGTAAGCTCTGTTGTGTTCCCGACGTTACTGTTAAGACCTGCGTGCACTCCAAGTTTCATCGCGGTGAGGTTAACCTTCGGTGCAACGCCACCAAGGTCGTGGCAGTCTACACAATCAGGCCAGCTCCCCCTGGCCAGGTCATGGCCGTGATTGTTTGTCTGGGAATGACACCTCTTGCACTGGGAATTGTTGCCATCCACCAGCCCCAGGCCCTGATGGCCCACAGGCGAGGGTGCAACACCACTCTGGCTCCCATTAATATAGTGGCATTTTGTACAATAGGGCTTGGAATCCCACAGATGGGAGCCGTTGTAACTGTTAATTGTGATGTTAATAGGGCTGGCAGTGTAGTTGATGGTAAAGTTAACACCGGTGTGACACACAAGACACCCCCTATCACTGGTAGGATGACTGCTCGTGGTGTTCAGGGTCATCCTGTAGTGGACACTGCTGTTAAGCCAGAGCCCGATGCGGGGCACTCTGCCATAGTTTTTGGGCGGATCTCCGTCAATAACCTCATGCTCAAATGTTGTCGGCGTAAGCTGGGTATGACAGTCGGTACACCTGGGAATAGACAGATTGTGAGCATTGGGCATCATGGTAAGCATCACTCCCCTATATACAGCCACGCTATACCAGAGGTAGTGGCAGGTCTTACAACCCTGCTCTGTATCCCAGTTCTGGTTTCTCCAGTCCCCGTTCGCCCTGATAATATCCGAATGACAATTAAGACATATATAATTAGGGTCCCTGGCCGCCCCCGCAGGGTTTCCACCGGTGCTGTTAGGATTCGCATGCCTCGCATACATGCCACTGGACGCTAGAGGCTCCGCTGGAGGCTCCCCCCAGGCTAAACCAGAGACTATCGTGTCCCTCGGAAGCGTCATATTCCGCCCAGTTGGGGCAGAATTGTTGTTGTAGCCCAGGACAAGCTCGCTCACAACATCTGTGTGACAGTTAACACACCTCATGGTCTTGTCCAGAGTGGAGTTATGGATTCGACCCCCAACATGGCAATTAGCATCATTGCACCCAGGTGTGCCAGTGACGGTATGGTTGTTCATGGAGGTGTGGGTGACCGGGAACGTTGTGGAGGTGTTCTGGTGGCAGTAACCACAATAACCAGTAGTATTCTCCAGACCTGCCAGGTCACCACGTTTTCTGCCATAGTGGGAGACGCTGAGATTCCCGCCGTTGGCGCCACCGTAAACCGAGCCACTCCCATTGTCCGGGTCACCCCCGGGGAGCATCATCTCACTCCTGTTATGACAGGCATAACACGAAGTGACATCTGTGGTAATATTGGTCCCGTTCCAGTAATGCTCATCAACCAACATGACAGTATTATTCGGAGAGTAGTTAGTGTTCCTACCCACTGCATCAACATGACAGTCAGGACACTGATAAGGCGTCCTGTAATTTGACGGATGATCACTAGGCTGACTCCCATCGCCATGACATGCCCAGCACCGCTTGTTATCAGCGTCCACCGTCGCAGACGCATCACTGTTAAGATTCCGATGGATGGCGTCTGTGGAGTTCATGACACTCACATTGACATGGTAGGGGGCCACACCACCAACATCATGGCAGCCGATGCAGTCTGGCCCGCCGCTACCGGTGGTGAGGTTGTGCATGAGACCTGTGGTTTTAACATCCAGGGGGAGGTTTCCACCATGACAGTTCCGGCAGGCCTGGTCGTTTTTCGGGATGCTTGTGTGGTTGAAATAGGAGGGGTTGCTCTGGTCTGCCCCATAGCTTGTGTTACCTGTTATCTCAGGTGGCACCGGGCTCCCCTCGAAGGTGAAGGCTGCTATCATGGCGGTGTAGGTGGCTGTCCCACTGGTGTAGTTCTGGTAGTGGCAGCTCAGACACCAGGTCCCGTTGCTGTCGATGGTCTGGTTGACTGTGTTTTCGCCTGCGAACTCGGAGACTCTTCCGAGGGCTGTTGTGTTATGTAGAGTGTTGCTGTGACAGTATTCGCACCCCCCGTTCTGGGTTGTCCAATAACTCCCCCACCGCTGGCCTGTCTGATTTTCACTGTGATTCAAAGGCTTGTTAACCTGGGGCGCGCCATTGTAGCCGTCCTGGTGGCAGCCTGTGCAGTTCACAGCAAGGCTCTTGTTTTCTATGAAACCGTTGAACTGCTGGTTGAGGTACCTGGCTCCGTGTTTGCTGTAGTTGTGACAGATTTCACAGAAGACCGTCCCATTGTGCCGGTTCTTTATGGGTGCCAGGTACCCCCAGTAGGCGATGATGCTGTTCACTGCGCTGTTGTTGCCCCGGTGGCAGGCATCGCAATCTACCACCTGGCTGTTGTTCACGGCCTGGTATCTCCCTGTCCGGTTGAGGTAGCCTATCCAGTGGAGGTTGTCATGGCAGGTTTTACAGTCTATTATGCCTGCATGTTTTGTGATGTTGAAACCATGAGTGTCCCTCCACGGGGGATTGTAGCCCTGGCCTGCCAGGTAATCCCGGAGTCCGGTGTCAGTGTGACAGTCAGTGCACACCGTGCCCTGCGCTGTTCTGGTGTAGTTTACACTGGTGGCATTGGTGGTGTTTGAGATGTATTTTATCACGTGTGCATCCTGGCTGTGGCAGAGGGTGCAGTCTACCGGGTTGCTTGGGCTGTGCCGCCTGTCGAGGTGGCACTTAGCACAGTGGTCGCTTTCAGTTACCGTGTTTCCTCCCCCTGAGGGGTAAGGTAATGTGATGTTATGCATGGGGTTGTGGCAGATGATGCAGGGTATGGTGTCACTGGGGGTGTGAGCCTTTAGAGGCCCGTTTGTGGTGTTGTAGCTGTAAACACTTGAATCGCCTATGAGGGTGCTGTTCTGTGTGAGGTTGTAGTTGTTCTGCGGATGACACCCATAGCAGTCAGGTATGGTTTCATCGGTCTTGTGGGTTGTGATATCGCTGTGGCAGTCAGTGCAGCTTTTGCCTGTGTGCTCGCCAGCAGGGGTGTAGCCACGATGGCAGGTGGTGCAGGTTGTCTGGTGCTGGGTTTTCTTGGATACAATCGGGTCATACCCGTGCAGGTACGGCGAGCTTGACGTGGTGGTGCCGCTTTTTGAGGGGTCTTCTCTGCCGTGGCAGTCGGCACATCCCCACCATTCGTAGGTGAAGCGTGCGCTCTTGCTGAGAGAGACTCCATCAATGGTGGCTGTGGCTGTCACTGTCCAGTAGCCATAGTAGTTCTGGGCGTTCACGTTGTAGGAGTCACTGGCGATGCCCTCTACACTTGACGTTACGGTGTTCTGGTAGATTGTGGAGCCGCCCGGGTTTTTGAGTGTGAAGGTGACCTGTGTGCTCACTGCTCTTCCTGTGCTGTTCATGGTGAGGGCGTACATTCGAATCGCTGTGCTCTCACCACTCCAGTAGTCGCTGTTCCAGTTTCTTGGTGGATTTGAGAAGCCACTCCCTGCACTTCCACTGTTAGGGTCATCGAGGATGACCCACCGGTTCACGGTGAGGTTCAACACCGGGTTGCCTGTGACATTCTGGGGTGGGGTTGGTGTGTGAAGGCGGATTATGGTGTCGTTGTGGAAGCTCTCCGGGATTGTGGCATTATCAAGGTGGCAGGTGTAGCAGAGCCTGTTCTCGGTCTCGTCGTGTGCCCGCTGGGTGCTATTTCTGGGGTCACCTGCGCCACCCCAGAGAGAGGCTGCTGTCGAGTTCTCGTGACAGTACACGCAGCCCTCAGGTCCACTGATGCTGTTTATGAGATTTGTGGTGGTGGCGTAGTGTGCTGTGGTCTCGTTGCTGGTGGGGGTGCGCGAGTCTGAGTTGTTGAAGCTCTGGATGCTGTTGTTGTGGCAGGTGCTGCAGTAGGCAGTGGTTTCAATGTTTGCACTCTCTACTGGGATGTGCTCGCTGACCAATGTGGCGTTGTACAAACCGCTGGTGTGGCAGTACTCGCAGCCCCTTGGGGATTTGTAATTGTCAGGGTGCTCGCTTGGCTCGCTTCCATCCCCGTGACATGCCCAGCAGGCTTTATCGATGGGGTCTGTGAGCTCTGTGGTGTTGGTCGCGTTGCTGTTCAGGTTTGCATGGACGCTGTTGGATATATTGGCTGCGTCGATGTGTATGGGCGCACTTCCACCAAGCCCGTGACAGCCCACGCAGTCCGCGCCTCCACCCAGCCCGCGGGTGGTGTTGTGCATGAACTGGGTGATATAGTTATAATTGCTTGTCCCGTTGTGGCAGGTGTAGCACACATCATCTGTGAAGCCACTGATTCCACTGTGGTCATAGGGAGAGCCACTGGGATAATAGCTGCCTGGTGTTATTGCCGGTGGCACGTTTAATCCTGCACCGAGGAAAGCAGTGGTCATATTTGTGTAGGTGTGATTGCCGCTTGTGTAGCTCTGGTAGTGGCAGGAGGCACACCAGCTCCCCCCGGTTATGCTCTGGTTGACCGTGTTGTCTCCCCTCCACTGAGAGGGGCGCCCGAGGGCTGATGTTTTGTGTTTGGTATCACTGTGACAGTAGATGCAGGCACTGCTCTGACCTGTCCAGTAACTGCCCCACAGCTTCCCTGCGCCCTCGGCATTGCTGTGGTTTAGCACTGCGCTGACCTTTGGAGGCGGGACCGCGAAGCGGCTGTCAAGGGTGGTGTTGATGTGGCAGGTATCACAGCTTCCTGCCTCTGCCTTCAGGGTGGTGTTACCACCTGTGGCGTTGAAGTACTTGACTGCGTGTGCGTCCTGGGTGTGGCAGGTGGTGCACTCCACGGTGTTGTTATGCTTGCTCAACCCGTGGCAACTGGTGCACTGCTCGCTCTCGGTCACGGTGTTGCCCCGCCCCTGCGGGTAGGGCGAGGTGATGTTGTGCATGGGCTGGTGACAGAGGATACAGGGTATACTTGCATCCGGGTCGTGGTATTTCAGCGGAGACCCGCTTGCAGGGTTGGTGTCAGAGTAGATGCTGCGGCTGCTGGCATCCAGCGTGCTTTTGCTTGAGAGCTCTTCTCTGCTGTGGCAGTCGTTGCAGCTTCCGATGTCCATGTCGCTTCTGTGTGTGGTATATGAGTCGTGGCAGGTTGAATCACTGCATTGTTTTGAGCTGTGGTAGCCTGCCGGGTAGTTGTTGAAGGCTGCTGTTTTTGTGCCACCCGGGAGTCCATCGTAGCTCTGGTGGCAGTGGGTGCAGTCGTTGTCTGGGAAGCCCTTGTTGGTGTGCTGGTAATGGTCTCTCTTCTCGTTGACCACGCTGTCCCAGCCATTGGTATATGGTGAGCTTGAGCTGCCGCTCCATGGCGGGTTTCCCTTTTTGCCGTGGCAGAGGGCGCAGCCCCACCAGTTGTAGATGAAGGTGGTCTGACCTGTCAGGCTTGAGTCCTCCACTGCCACATCCACTGTCCAGGTGCCATAGAAGTTTCTCCCATTGAGGTCGTAAGAGGTGCTTGCAAGCCCTGTGGAGTCGGTCCGGGCTGTGAGGGTTGTGAGGTTGCTTCCATCTGGGTATTTGATTGTGATTGTAAGGTTTCTGTCCGCTATTCCAAGCCCCTCTCCGTCCAAGAGGAGGGCGTAGATTCTGATGGTGGTGTCTTCCCCGTTCCACCAGTCTGTGCCCCAGTTTGTTGGCGGCGTTGCATAGCCAGCTGTCGCCCGCCCATTGTTGGGGTCGTCCAGGATCACTGGTCGGTTGGTCACTACTTTGAGCGTGGTGGCTGTCTTGGAGGGTCCTGCTACCGGGTCAATGTAGTCACTCTGAACAGTGCTGTTCCCTGTGTTGCCAGCGCCATCACGCATGCCGCTGACGTAGTATTTGAGGGTGGCGCCGCTCTGGTTGCTCAGGTTCTGGTCCGGGATGCTGGCGTTCCAGGTTGTCCCGCTGATGTAGGTCATCAGCCCGCCGTCAGTGTAGCTCGTGGTTGTGCCGTTGTCGAGCAGGTACCAGAGTCGTGGCGTGGCTGTGGTGTTGATGCCTGAGAGTGCATCAGAGAGGGTGACCGAGATGTTGATACTCCCAAAGCTTACATCTGTGAGGTTCGAGGGCGTCTGGTTGAAAATGGCTGTGGGTGGCGTGTTGTCCACCGTGAAGTTGCCTGAGGCGTTAAAGTTTGAGTATTCTGCTCCATCATAGGCGCGGACCCGTATTTTGTAGGTGCCGTCGTCAAGCACTGTGGTATCCCACTGTGTGCTGTTTGTTGCTGGTGCTGCCAGGTCAGTCCAGGTGTTGTCGTAGAGGTAATCCACATCGTAGCTCACAGAGAAGGGTGTCCTGCCGTCATCAGTGGAGTTCCCCCATGTGATATTCTGTGTGCCGCTCCAGTTCTCACCTCCAATCGGTGTGATCAGCACTGGCACTGAGGGGGGCTGGTTGTTGTGGTCCTGGATGAAGTCTGTCTGGATGGTGCTATTCCCGGTGTTGCCATAGCGGTCTGTCATGTTTGAGAGGTAATATTCCAGGGTTTTGTTGAGCTGGCTGCTCCAGGACTGGTCTGGTATCGTGGTTGTCCAGGTGGTGCCGCTGAGGTAGCTCATCTCGCCGTTATCTGTCCAGCTCTCACTGCCTGTGTCATTGATTCTATACCACAGGTGTGGGTTCACACTGGTGTTCACACCTGAGCCGATGCCATCATCCAGCGTGGCGTTGATGGTGATGCTGCCTGTGGTGTTGTTTTTGACATCAGAGGGTGTCTGGTTGAAGCTTGCAGTGGGCGGGTCTGAGTCGAAGGAGACGTTGTGCATGAAGGCGTTGATGGTGAGAGTGGTGAGATGGGCGCCGTGGCAGTTCATACACCGCGCGTCTGTGTAGTTAGAGGCGATGTTGAAGATTGTGTGGTTGATGTATGTCCTGTTCTCAGGGCTTGTTGTGGGTGCATAGCTTGTGTTTCCCGTGATTTCAGGTGGCACCTTGCCGAGGCTGGTATTGTAGATGTTTACCATGTCGCTGTAGGTGTGGTTTCCAGAGGTGTATCCCTGGTAGTGGCAGGAGGCACACCATGTTCCATTTCCGATCGTCTGGTTCTGGATGTTGGTGCCGTTGAAGCTCGCGGGCCGACCGAGCCCTGGGTTCTCATTGAAGGTCCTGCCGTGGCAGTACCTGCAGGCGTATTCCTGCGAGTACCAGTACCTGCGCTCGTATCCCATCGCGACACTCCAGATGCCGTCTGTGCTTGTGGTGTGGTTGATAACCGGTATCTGGGGTGGGCGTGCCCCTGCGTACTCATAGGAAGCATTCTGGTGGCAGTAGGTGCAGGTGTCCATTATGGGTGTGAGGTTTGACTGGTGCTGGGGAGAGGTTTCAAAGTTCACATGGCACTCGCTGCAGGCAACGGTGCCTGAGTGTTTCTCCTGCACCTTGTGGCAATCCTTGTAGCAGTCTCCCGCGTAGACCTCGGCATAGCCTGGCGTGCCGTTTAGCTGGGTCGCGTTGTAGTCCACCAGGTAGTTGATGTTGTGGTAGGTGCGGTGGCAGTATTTGCATCCGAGCTGGAGGTTGTGCCCACGCAGTCCGGGCTGCACGTTCAGCGAGTAGTTGTGGCATTCCCCGCAGCGACCAGGGTCGTAGTATTCATCTGTGATGTTGTAGGTGCCGTCATCGTAACCCGGTACTACCATGTCTGCCGGAATTGGCTGTCCTGCATCATACCATGTGCCTCCATGGCAACTGGAATCTGTGCAGTCAGCTGCACCGCTCTGGTTCTGGCGCGGGTGCACATTTCCCCAGTCAAGACCCGGGTATCGCACACCATTTGTGCCCGGTCCAAGGCTTCCTGTGTAGCCCTCGTTCCAGCCGTGGCAGTCCTGACATGCGGGATTATCTGCTCTGTCCTGGCGCTCGCCTGATGAGTTATAGTGTTGGTCGCGGTGAACCGAATCCCCTGAACTGCACCCTTTGCCCTCGCAGTGAGAGGCACCCTCCCCAGCCATGCCCTGTCCGAAGAAGGTGTCAAGCCAGGTGTACGCCATCCATCGCACCTGTGCCTCTGGTGAAAAATCCCCGTCAATGGACACGTTCACCCAGTAATTTCTTCGGCTTGTGAACTTGCCCCACATGGCATTGCCATCCTCGCTGGTATCACTGGGTCCACCAATGTCGTCTGCTGTGAAGGCGCCTGTTTCGTCCTTTGAGCCGTAGAATACTGCACCGTATCGCCCGTTCCCGAGGTCTGTGCCGTTCTTTGACAGGTTGTACCCTGTGTCATTGGTGATCCAGAAGCGCACGTTGGTCAATCCGTCAACTGGTCTTCCCTTCTCATCCAGTACAAGAGCGAAGGCGCGGATGGTGTTCATCTCCATGATTTGCCGTCGCCATGCGACATCGGTTGTTGCACGGTCTGCATCAGGGAATATCACACCATCGCTGCTATGACCGCTCACACCAGTGTTATCACTCCAGCTTCCTGTTTTTTTACCGAAATAGTATGTTGACTGGTCAAGGTATACATAGGCTGATGACGGTGTTGATGCTGCCATGTCAACGAAGAATTTCTCGATGCTGGATTTCCTGTAGTTGCCGCTGGTGTCTGTGGCTTTAACATAGTATTCAACTTTGTCCTCTGCAAAGAAGCTTCCAAGGTTAGCTGTGTAGGTGACGCCTGAGGAGAGGCTCATCGCTGTGCTGTTCCAGCCCTGCCCGTTCACCCGATAGTACAGTGTGACAGAATCCATTGACATGTCGTCTTGCGCCTTGGCGCTGATGGTGACGTTGGCTCCCTGCTGGGGGAACACTGGTGAGCGAATCAGGTCCCACAGGTCTGGTGCAAACACATCCCCCTGGGAGACTGCCTCGCGGTAGCGGTCAGAGAAGGCATAGGCATATTTCTTGTTTGTCTTTTTGCTCTTGTAGAGAGTGTACACCTGGAAATGGTAATCGTCTCCATTGGAAAGCACGCCAGGTGATATTGTGTAGGTGTAGGTGCCATCGTCGTTATCGCTCATCTGCACGTTGTTTATGAGTGTGTTCCCGGTGCTGTCGTTCACGAAAAGGTAAAGGTTCCTATTTTTCAGCACTCCACCGCTGTCCCCCCACAGTTCCACGATAACAGGCACGCTTTCACTTGCATCAAAGGTGGCTTTATCCGAGGCGTTCCTCCACACGATCTTCCAGGGCACGCCGTTTGCACGGGCATCGTCTCGCACCAGCACGCTTCGCTCCTCCACCAGGCTGTTTGAGCCCACGGTGGTGTTAAACCGCACCCTGATGTAGTGGTCCTTGTGTCCCGTGGTGTCAACACTGAAGTAGTATTCTCCAGCGCCGGTGTCTGTGGCTGTGCCGCTTGCAAGCAGGGTGTCATGGTTCACACAGTATGCCTGGTAGTACACGGTCTGTCCCTTGGCAACAGAGCCATTCTGCCAGTAGAGTTTGACCTCTGGATACCAGGTGCCCTCTGGCTCGTAGGGATTCAAAAGTGTGTTGAAGCTCATCTTCCACTTACTATTGCTTGTAATGGTCGGCGCGTTTGCAACCAGTGCAATGGTGTTAAAACTGGTGATGGTGGCTGTGCGGTTGTTGTTTGATCCTGTAGTGGTGAGACCCTCCCAGCCTGTGCCGTTGTACTGGTAGAGCCTGATGTTCTCAACCACGTTGCCAACCTCTACCTCGCTATCAGTGTAGCTGACCGAGACGCTGACCTCGCTGTAGTTCGCATTCACAGCACTGAGGTTCACGTATTTCACAGGTGTCCCTGGCGGGTCCACACCATGAGGGTTGCTCGAGTATTTCTCCAGTGTCACGGTGGCATCGCTCCAGTTATCATTCACCTTGAAGCGTGCTGAGATGTTCTTGGTATCCCGTGCATCAACCTCAACGTAGTATCTGGTCTTGCCGGTGAAATTAAAACTGCTACCAGTGGTACTGTTCTCAAGGGTTGTCCCATCCTCTTTGTATAATCGGCTTGTGACGTTCAGCAACCCGCTCTCATCCAGCACGGTAGCATTCAAAGTCACATTTGTCTGGGTCACACCACCAGCATTCCACGTCCATTTGATTTTAAAGGGGTATCTGATGGCGCTGTGCACCCGCGACTCTGTGAAGCCTGTATCTGACTCGTTGCCAAGATAAAAAGTAACGTTATCATTAACGCCGTCAACGCCCCAGTTATTATCTGGTGTTACGATAAAATAGAAGGAGTAGTTCTGGGCTGCTGAAAGCGAAGACCAGCCGCCGAATTCGTCTGCGCCCTCCTCGATGTTCTCGCTGCTTGAGGCATAGTAATCCAGCACGTTGTGGTTGGCATCCCTGTCGATGTCAATCACTGCCACGCCCCTCGGGTCATCAGCAAGGCTTTTTATCACGTTAACAGTCCACTCGCCACTGGTGGGATTGCTGTTCTCATACCAGTACACATCATCCACTTTGCCTGCTACTCCCACCACGAGGTCAAGGTCTCCATCACTGTCAATGTCCCCACCTGCTATGTATTTAGGGTCCTGTCCGCCTGTGCTGCTGTCAACAGTGTACTCGCTCCACCCCCCGTCAAAGGGCGTGCCATCGTTCTTGAACCAGAGAACATCATATGCGGTCTTCACCACTACTGCGATATCTGGCACCTCGTCCCCATCGATGTCTCCAACTATCGAGTCCTCCACATCTCCGCCAGCGCTGCTCTTCACTGTGTAGCTGCTCCCACCCCAGCCTGTGGGTGTGCCATCGTTCTCGTATATTACCACGTCATCGTTCTTGGTGGTGACCACCACGTCCAGGTCGCCATCTCCGTCCAGGTCGCCAAGTGCTATAGATTTAAGTTTGTCATTCAAAGATGTGTCAATGTTGTATTTGCTCCAGCTTCCACCAAAGGGGTCACCCGGGTTTTGATACCAGAAAACGCTGAATCCCTCGCCTGTCACAATGTCAATGTAGCCGTCTCTGTCCATGTCCCCGGTGGCAAGAGTCTCGATCTTGTCAGCAAAGCCAGAGTCCACGGTCTTAACAGTGCTCCAGGCGCTGTTAAAAGGGGTGCCATCGTTCTGATACACCCTCAGGCTTGTTGCAGACTCTCCAGAGATGATATCTGGATACCCATCGTTGTCAAGGTCTGCAACTGCAAGGGCGCGCACTGTGTCTGAGGGCGTGCCTATGTCCTGATAGTTCCAGTTCGCACCCTCAGGCGTGCCATCATTTTCGTAAATCAAAATGTTTGGATAGTCGTTTCCAACGACCACGTCAACGTCTCCATCCCGCTCCAGGTCTCCAACCGCGAGGGCACGCACCTGTGCCGCGTTTGGGTCTGCGTTTTCAATCTGAACCGCACTCCAGTCCGGGTTTTCAAACCAGTAGGTGCGCTCATTGGTCTTCTCAAGCACAACCACATCAGGGTCTCCCTGTATCATCCCTGCCTCACCCACATTCGAGTCCACGCTGTAGTCAACGCCACTGCTCTGGCTCACAAAAATGTCCTCGCCGCGGGTGGAATCGTTGGTCACAAGTGTGGTGTTTATCAGGTATTCCCCGCGGGTGGAGTTGTCCCAGGTGGAGAAGGGATACCCTGCTTTGATGAAGGTCTCATCAAAGTAGTCAGCATCTAAGTTGTAGGTGGCGTTGGGCTGGAGGCGGAGCTCCACCAGGTAGGTCTGGTTGGAGTTGAGCGAGCCAAGGTACCCGAAATCATGGGTTGTGCCGTTGGCTGGCAGGTCTGAGAGGCTGGCAGTGAGGAAGAGTGTGTCGTCTGAGGGGTCGCTGTTGCCATGTGTGTTGTAGACGAGGAGGGTGGCGTTGAACTCTACCGGTGCGCTGGTGAGGGGAAGGTCGAAGCTGGAAGGGGTGGTGTTTGTGGTGGTTATTAAAAGTGCCATCAGTGTTAGCAGTATTCTCTTTTCTGCCAGATTCATACATTTTTTTAAACAAATTTTCGTTTTAGTGATGCAGCCATAGCCCTGGAGAATTATTATGATGATTACTCTTATGATGACAAATAAAGTCTTTGCGGTTTATTCACAGACCCCCCTCAAGTCAAACAGGCCAAACAGGCTCTAAAGATGCAGAATATTTCTAGCGTTCTCTCCACCCCTGTTTACCCCTGTTGTTTGACACACCTTAACAGCAATTTTTTTTCCGGAAACCTTTTTATTCAGTAATGCCTCACTGGATGCCCATAAGAGGCTTGACTGGAAGGTGGGATTTATCGCCGGTAAAATTGAAGACCCCCAGAAGAAGAACGTCTATGTCATCCTGGGCTGCGGGGGCATCGGTCTTGCAGTGGCCAACGAGCTCGAGAGGAGAGGCAAAGAGCTAATCCTGGTGGACAAAAACGAGGCCAGGGTTAAAACCCTCCTCGAGCAGGGTTTTGAGGCGATCAGCATGGACATCTCAGACCCCGCTCTTCTCGAGGAGCTTCCCTTTGACCGCCTGGAGACCGTTTTTATTTTGAGCTCTGACATACCTGCCAACCGGAAGGCCCTGGAGAACATCCGGAATGTCAACACCGACATCCAGGTGGTAAGCCGGGCCCTGGAATCCCACGAGAAGACTGAGATGGAGGCAGCAGGCGCAGACCTGGTGGTCATGCCCTCACTTCTACCGCCAAACGCCATTGCCAGCGCCGTGGTCCAGTACACCGAACGCCTGGTATCCATGAAATGCGCCCGGAAGCTCCTCAAAATAATTGAGAGCATCAAGGACGGGAAACTCGGCATCGTGGTGCACGACAACCCAGACCCTGATGCGATTGCCAGTGCCATGGCCCTGAAAGAGATCGCAGCCAGCGTCAATGTCCAGGCCGAAATCCTCTACAAGGGGAGAATCGAGCACCAGGAGAACCAGGCATTTGTTAACCTCCTGGACATCGACCTAAACTCCAAGGCCAAAGACCCCTCTGAGTTCAAAAAAATAGCCCTAATCGAGGGGTCCAGCCCTGGTGTTAACAATCTTCTCCCCCCGGATGCCAAGGTCAGTATCATAATCGACCACCACCAGCCCCTGGCAGGTGTTGCCAAGGCCGAATACATTGATATCAGGACAGACGTGGGCGCAACCTCCACCATAATGACAAAATACCTCCAGGAACTGGAAATCCCGCTTAAAACCGAGCTTGCCACAGCCCTCCTCTACGGCATCCGGGTGGACACCCAGGACTTCCGCAGGAAAACAAGCCCAGAGGACTTCATGGCCGCAGCCTTCCTCGTCCCCCTGGTGAACCACGAAATCATCCATAAAATCGAGACCCCGCCCATGTCCACTGAGACCCTGGACATCCTGGGAGAGGCGATAAGAAACCGTAAAATCAAGGGCAGCTATCTAGCCTCAAACGTGGGGACTATCATCAACCGGGACGCCCTGGCCCAGGCGGCAGACTTCCTCCTGAACCTGGAGGGTATCACCACCACCCTGGTCTTCGGCCTGGGGGAGGACAGGATATTCATCTCCGGGCGGACAAGGGATGTGAGGATAAACATGGGTAAGGTCCTCCAGGAGGCTTTTGGGGCTGAGTATGCTGGCGGCCACACCTCTCTGGGAGGCGCCCAGATACCCCTCGGCCTCTTCAGCGACTCCCGGGACCGGGAGACCCTCCTGAAACTCGCAGAGGAGGTTGTAACTAAAAAATTCTTCAACGCGGTTGGGATAGAAAACGGGATGACATGAACCGGAAAATATTTCTGCTGGTAATACTGGGCGGAGTCCTCCTAGCCCTTGGTGGCTACCACCTGAAAGGAGACCCGGCAAAAGCATATGCCTACTTCTACCTGGGAGCCGGAAGCTGGACCGCGGCCATCCTCTACCCTCTGGTAAGCCGCCGTCCCAGACTGACACTCTTCCTCGCTGGCCTCCTGGTACTTCACACCGGCATAATAATCCTCCTCCTGGGCGGGCTGAAATGGCCGGAACTCACCGGCACCCTGCTCTTCATCCTCGGGATACTTGTGATAATGAACACCCCCCGATAAGTATGGTGGGAGTTGTCTGTATTGTGGGGCGGCGGGGTAAGACCTCGCTGATAGAGGCTCTGATTGCCGAGTTCAACCAGAGAAAGCTTAAAGTCGCCACCATAAAACACCACATCCACCCCGATTTTGAGATTGACAGGCCAGGCAAGGACTCCTGGAGACACCAGGAAGCCGGTGCCTGGGCCACCGTCATCTCCTCCCCAGGAAAACTCGCACTCGTCCAGAGGACAGAAAAAGAAACAGAACTCGCCCAGATACTGGAGCTTCTACCACCTGTGGATGTGGTCCTGGCAGAGGGCTATGCCAGCTCCCAGGAGGCAAGAGTGGTAATCACCGAAAAACCAGGGGACCTGGAAATCTTCGGCAGGGGGAAACAGGTCCTGGCTGTAGCCCCCCTCGGAAGGTGGAATGTCCCCGGGATTGCGGACAGCATCCTGGCCTACCTGAACCCCTAATTCTAGTTCCCGTTCTTCCTGGGCGGCCAGTTCTTCTCCAGCCACTTGGGAATCCTGCCCGAGTCAGGTGGGCCGACCATCACTCCCAGGCCGGTTGTGTCTTCCACGTCCCCCTGGAGGCGGGCTGCCAGGCCGGGTAGTACAAGTGTTTTGTGGTTTGTCTTCTCCTCGAAGTTGAAGCCTGCATTTTCGAAGGTGTCCTTGATTTTTGCTGCGGTCAGCTGGCCCCCGGCCACAGCAGCCTCCACACCAATACCCTCGGTGTCCACCGCGGCCAGATAACAGCTAATCTTGTTGGAAGAGAGGTCACTCTCCACCGTATAGTAGGTGAGGGCGAAGTTGGTGGTGACAAACACCGGGGAGTCCCCGTCCGGGGTTCCGATTTCCCTCACCCCTGGCTCGACCTTCACAGGCGTCCTGGGGTCAGTGTAAATAGTATCCCTGATGTGGAGTTCGGGGAGCAGGCTGTAGGGTTCAAGGCTGTGGAGTATCATGATATCCCCGTATCTCACCGTGAAAATGGTGGTGAGCACCGCCTCCCAGTAAGAGGCCTCCAGGGGGTCTTTGTGGACAAGCCAGGAGGTGATGGGCAGTGCCATCAGTGGGAAGGCGATGTCTTTCTGCCCCTCTTTTATGCCAGCCCTGCGGAGTTCCAGGAACCTCCGGAAGCTCTCCTGGAGGCCCCTTCCGGTGGGATGGGTGACCGGGTCGAGGACGAGATCCTTTAACCCCATCTCCTGGAAGGTGACTGCCAGGGATTTCAGCTTGTCAAGGCTGGGCGAGGACAGGGTGATGGGGACCTTGAATTCCAGGGCGAGCCTTGCGAAATCCTGCCAGTTCGACTCAGTGGCAGCATAAACCAGGGGGTTCTGGTCAGCCGAGACCTCGAGTCCTGCCCGCATCACATCCGGCTGGAAACTGCAGAGTACCAGGGGAAGGTCTGTGGTCTCCAGGACTTTTTTAACAGTGCTCGAGAATTTTTCAGGGTCACCGCTCACCGAGCGGACCGCGATCATGTCCAGGGTCAGGAAACTCCCCACATAGAACTTGCGGTAGTCCTGGATTTTTTTCACCCGCTCCACCAGATCGCTCTCAGACATGGTGTCGGTGACATCATATGCAAATGGGGGCTGGTTGAAAAAGGTGAGCTGGTGGCGGTATAGGACGTCGTCCCCCCCGATGGTCCTGGCCTTTTCTCCCACGCCAATTGTGACCTCCCGTATCTCTGGGGCGAGGAGGTCTACCAGTTCCAGGTATTTCTCCTTGAACTCGTCCTCCAGGAGGAAGGGGCACTCCTCGGGCTTCCTTGACCTGTCGATGAGCCTGGCTGCAAAGGCCATACAGGTGGTCTCACCACACTTGCCACTGTTTGTACCTGGGAGGTACTTGTAGACCTGGAGGGGGCTGTTCACCTTCATGGTATCTCCCCTCCTATCCAGCTTTCAAAGTCAACTGGCTCTGTCTCCCGACTGCCGAAGAGGGTCTGGGTCACCTCTTTCAGAACCCGGACAGACTGGGGGTGCATCATCATGAAAAGGTCGTTGCCTGCCAGGGCGAGGGTGAGACCGGTGATGATCTCCCAGATGGGACCCCGATACTCCCTCGGCCCCCAGTCCGAGTCCTCCTGGATAGGCGAGGAGACCATCCAGGCCTCCCTGGCACCCCAGGCGTTTGTTGTTCCACTGGACATGGGAAAGCTCAACTCCTCATCCCCGCTCAACCCGGCAAGGCGGATGCGCTCCATGTTCGTGTAGGCATAGTCCAGACCATAGCCCAGAGCCGCTGTGGTGGGGTCCATGATTATGTCCTCCCGCCTGACACCGCACTGTTTCATGAGCTTACGGTTCAACTCTTTCTGGGCGTTAATCTCAAGCTGGGTCCAGGATAGAACCACATGACCGTATTTTTTGGCGGCCTCAGCAATCCGGGCATAGTCCAGGTTAAGGCTTGCCGAGGCCAGCAGACACCGCTCTCCCTCGGCAACCTCGGCCGCCTTCTCAAGCACCACCGGGTCTTTTTCCGGGTTGCCTGAGCCTCCAATGACAATGGGCACATCCACCGCCTGTAACACCTCTTCCACGGTCCGGGCAGCCTCCCGGGGTGAGGTGTCCTTGATGCTGGGGTCGGTGCTTATGAGGTGGATGGTCACCATGTCAGCCCCGAACTCCCGGACAACCTTCTTCGCCCACTCAGCCGGACTCTCCAGGACATCCTCATAGTTGACTTTAACAGCCTTGGCCATGCCAATGGGCATGTCAAACACATCCATGGTGACATAGTTACGGTGAGGCATGTCCCCATAATATGGCAGCGTGGTCTCCCCGCCCAGGGTGATAGTGCTCCTACGTGTCCCGCCATCCGATGAGGTGGCACCTAGGGTTACCTCCTGGATGGGAGTCTTCCACTCGTCGAAGCCACCCACCTCGAACCTGGCAGGTATAAGCTCCCCTAGCACCCCCTCAGCATCCGGTGGTCTGCCCAGCACCTCGTCCACCGGATAGCCTAGGAGGCGGGCGATGTTAAGGAGATGGAGGGCGATCTGGGCGGTCTCCTGGCCCAGGGCATAGGCGAGACCGCTGGCATGGCCCAACTCGATCTCGATGTCGCCCTCAATCTTCACGCCCTCCAGAGCTTCGACCTCGATACCCTTAAGGAGTTCTCCAATCTCAGACAACGTTATTTTTTTTGCAGCCATGGTTTCTATCCCGATTAAACGTGCATGAAATATGACTTCCCGTTTAAATAGTTTGCCAGGTGTGTTGTGGTAAGATATTTATCCGATTGGCTGGAATTCTGGTGCTAGCATGGGATAGTAGGGTAGCCTGGTCGATCCTCGAGCGTTTGGGACGCCCGGACCGCGGTTCAAATCCGCGCTATCCCACCTTTTTAATTATATCTGGGGCATCTGGCTCTTGCCAGTATGACCCTGACTCCCGGCTTGTTGAGTTTCTCCTCTACCAGCTTTTGGATGGCCTGGGTGTCCTCTGGGAGTTCCAGGATGGTTGTGTCTTCTACCAGGGATTGAACTACCTGTGTCAGGTCTGGTACAGGCTGGCCGCCTGTGAGGGCTGAAACCTGGTTCTGGAGGACTATCACAAGGATGTTGTGCCGGTGGTAAACCGAGTTTATTAGAGCGTTTATCCCGCTGTGGGCGAGGCCAAAGTCTCCTGCCAGCGCTATCCCTGGGGTGGTGAAGCCTGCGGCTGTGGAGATAGCCCCCCCGAGGGAGTAGGCGGTTTTCACAAGGCTCAAAGGCGGGCTGGCAGTGAGAATAGAACAGCCCATATCCCCTGCCACCGGCACCCCCGTCTTTTTTAGAACATTGTAGAGCTCGGTGTAGGGACAATCAGGGCATAGGGGCCTGGGACCCCCCCGGCTCTCAAGTGTCTCAACATCCCGCTGGATTCCCCCTAGGTCTAGATTCCGGATGGCAGTTTCCAGTTCCTGGGGTCGGATTTCCCCATATGGGAGGTGGCCTGTGAGCTTTCCAAGGACCCCGTCTAGCTGGCATTCCAGGACCGGCTCTGTCTCCTCGACCACCAGCACCCTCCTGTGCCTGGCGATGAAATCTGCCACAAGCCTCCGGGGGAGCGGGTTTGTCATGGCCAGGTGGAGGTGGGAGATCCCCTCTTGTTTTGTCAGGGGCTGGAGGAAGGTGGTAGGATAGCCAGAGGAGATGACCCCGGTTTCGCCTCTGATTTCAACCCGGTTCAGGGGACAGTTCTCAGCCCACTCAAGCATCCTGGGATACGAGTGGAGGTGGAACTTCTGGTGTTTGCCCTGCATTGTCAGGAGCCAGATGCTGGTGTCAAGTTTCACAGTTTTTTTTGGCTTCTTGGGTTTTCTTGTTACCTCTCCCCTGGAGGTGTGGAGCCGGTGGGTGGTGCGGATTATCACAGGTGTGCTCACCTTCTCTGAGAGCTGGTAGGCCCACAGTAGTGCCTGGTAGGCTTCTCCCGGCTCTGCAGGGTCTAGCACTGGTACCTCGGCAAGGAGGCCAAAGTATCTTGAGTCCTGCTCGTTCTGGGACCCCCGGGCTGAGGGGTCATCTCCTGCCAGTATCACTATGCCAGCCCCGATGGTATGAGAGGTGGAGGTCAGGAGGGGGTCTGCCAGAATGTTCATCCCCACGTGTTTCACCACTACAAGGCCTCGTCTCCCACAGGCAGAGGAGCCAAGAGCCATCTCCAGTGCTACCTTCTCGTTAACACACCACTCAGCCACAACATTTTCCCCTTGGAGACGCTCCACCACATCGGTTATGGGATAGCCTGGCACACCTGTCACAAGTCCCACGCCACTGTCCAGGACCGCCCAGACCAGGGCGTCAATGCCACTACCTTCCAATTCTGCCTCCTGGGAGGAGAAGTTCCAGCATGTATTTCAGCTCCCCAACACTCAGCTGGCCTGGAGCGGTGCCAGTGTCCCCCACACTCCCATAGGTGAGACAGGAGCCAAAAACCGGCAACATCACCCTGCTATGCCTTCCAAGCTCTCCCATGGCAATGGTGCAAACCCGCTCTTCCCTGCTCAAACTGAGTGTGACCTCAAGGAGGTCCAGCACATCCCCCAGGGAGAGGGGTGTCACAGCAAGCTTGGCAATATCTGCTCCAGCTTTTATCTCCCTTCTCAGAATCCCTTTCAGGTCATGGGGTGTCTTCTCAAAGTCGTGGTAGGAGATAATCACAGTTCTGCCAAGTTTTTTGGCCTCTGCCACAACCCTGTCCCGACCGGGGGAGGTAAGCTCCACATCCACTCCAGAGGCAAAGGGCAGACACTGGAGCAGCAGTTCAACCCGCTCATCCTCACCCCCCTTCCAGTTTCCACCCTCCCTCCTGCACCGGTTTGTGACAATGACTGGCAACCTTGAATTCAACTCCTCTAAAACCACTTCCAAATCCTTTAAACTGGGGAGAAGGTCAATTCTGACCTCGAGGAGGTCAGCCCCCAGTCTCCTGGCCTGCTCTCCGTTTTCCAGCAGGTCTCTGCTCAGCGAGGCAACAATCTTTGGACGCTCAAAACCAGCCAGCAAGACCATAATCGTAATTAAGGAGGCGGTATTATAAACCTTCTATCAGCATCAACAATCGATTCTCAAAAAGAAGGAAAGATTTTAGTAGGTCCTGGATTTAATATCTCTCTCCTGGTGATTTGTTGTGGTTATTGGTGTTACGCTTGTGAATGTTGTGCCTGGTAAGGAGAAGGCTGTCTATAAGGAGCTTGTGGGTATCAGTGGTGTTAAGGATGTTTATCATGTTTTTGGGGAGTTTGATTTTGTGGTGATTTCGGAGGTGGAGGGGCTTTCCACCCTGAATGCCCTGGTGGATACCATCAGGGATAGTGAGAATGTGACTTCTACCCAGACTATTGTGGGCGCCGAGATTTAGATGGTTGGGGCTTGGGAACTCGCTAAAAAGCAGCGGGCGGTGAGTGTTGCCGAGTTTTTCGAGAAGAACCGCCAGATTCTAGGTTTTGACAACCCCTCCAGGAGTCTCCTGACCGCAGTTAAAGAGGCTGTGGATAACAGTCTCGATGTGTGTGAGGAGGTGGAAATACTACCGGATGTCCTGGTGGTGGTTGAGCCTAAGGGGAAGAATGTCAGCTTGATTGTGGAGGATAACGGGCCTGGGATTGTGCAAGAGCAGGTCCCCAGGGTTTTTGGCAAGCTCCTCTACGGCTCCAGGTTTCATGCAGTCCGGCAGAGTCGGGGCCAGCAGGGCATCGGGATTAGTGCCGCGGTCCTCTACAGCCAGCTGACCAGTGGTAAGCCTGTGAAAATCACCTCCAAGATAGAGGGTGCCAGATGTGCCAGCTATTTCGAACTGACCATTAACACCAGGTTGAACGAGCCTGAGATTCTGGTGGAGCGGGAGATTGAATGGGACAGGCTCCATGGCACCCGGATTGAGATGGAACTTGAAGCAAGCTATGTGAAGGGCCGCAGACAGAGTGTCCACGGGTATCTTCGTGCCTCTGCTATTGTTAACCCCCATGCCAGGTTCAGGCTTGTTGACCCAGAAGGTGAGACAGTTTTTGAACGGGTTGTGGACACACCACCCAAACCGCCCAAGGAGGTGCTTCCTCACCCCCATGGCATTGAACTTGGAACTCTGCAGAAGATGTTGCGTCAGACCGAGAGACAGCGGCTAGCTCCTTTCCTCCGTTATTCCTTCTCCCGAATCGGCCTTCACACAGCCGAGGAAATCTGCAAGAAGGCAGGCCTCGACCCAGAGGCAGACCCCCACACCATGGGACTGGACGATGCCAGAAGACTTCTCGAGGCTTTCTCCAAGGTGAAGATTTCTGCACCGCCCACTGACTGTCTCTCCCCCATCGGTGAAGAGCTTGTTTTCAAGGGCCTTGCAAAGTTTGGCAGCTTCGACTTCATTGCCACCGCCACCCGACCCCCCAGGGTGCACAGCGGCCACCCCTTCCAGGTAGAGGTAGGAATAGCCTACGGTGGCAGCCTGCCCAGAGAGGAACGGGTCGAGGTTCTCAGGTACGCCAACCGGGTCCCACTCCTCTACCAGCAGGGTGCATGTGCCATCACCCATGCCATCGAGAACATCCGCTGGAAAAACTACGGCCTCAACCAGCCCCAGAGAAGCCTCCCCATTGGCCCCGCTCTAATTCTGGTCCATGTCGCCTCAACACACCTCCCCTTCACCTCCGAGTCCAAAGAGGCAATAGCAGATGTCCCCGCCATCCTTGAAGAAATAGAACTCGGTTTGAAGGAGGTAGCCCGCAAACTAAAAGTCTTCCTCTCAAAACAGGCCACACTGGCACAGAGGCGGGAGAAAGAAGAGATAATCCAGAAAATCCTCCCAAGATTCGCAAAAAAACTAGGAGAAATCCTGGAAAAACCAGCACCAGACATCAACCCAGTGGTAGCCCGAATCATGGGAAACCTCCTCCTAACCCGGAACATCACCCCTAACAGGGACGGCTGTGAAATCGAGCTAAGACTCACAAACCACCAGCCCCTCACCCGGAAACTCAAAATACACGAGACAAACCACAACATCCAGAACCCCACCCCAAAGCCCACAGACGGCGGGGTCTGGAACCTCACCCTAAAACCCGGCGAAAGAAAATCAATCACCTACCATCTCAATGTAAGCCCAGACGAGGCAGAAAAACTACCCCTTCCCCTGATAGAGGGAATAGAACCCGAAACCGTCACCACCACAACAAGAATAACCAAAAAACAAATAACCTAAAAAAAATATTAAAAAATATGGACAATACAGGCAAGGAAAAAAGGGATCTCCTGGCACAGAGCGAGCTGCGACGCCTAGCCCAGAACTTCTACGACCAGTTCCAGCGGGAAGTAATACCCCACATGACCATCCCCAGCCGGACCAAAGCCAACATCGAGCTGGGAGACAAAGACGTCTGGGTCTACGGCGACAGCGAAAGCAACCGGACAGCCAAAACCGTGAAAGGAGCCTACCAACTCCTCAAAACAAGCCACCTCTGCCACCTGATCCTCCGCGACCACCTCAAAGAAAACCGCAGCTCCACCCTCAGAGAAATCTACTACATCAGCGAAAACTGGGGGCCAGCCAAATTCCGAGAACAATCCGAAAGCAACCGACTAATAGAAGACCTAGAAATCGTGACAAACCTCCAGCGAGAAGACTTCCACGTAAGACCCGAAGAAAACGGGGCCACAGTCTTCGGCCCCCTCCGAATCCGAGAAACCACAAAAAGGGGAATACGAGAAATACACTGCCAGGAAGACGTAGGCGAAGCCGGCTACCAGATACCCTACAACGTCGAAACCATCGAATTCCTCGAACACGACGCACAAATGATAATCGCAGTAGAAACCGGCGGCATGCAAGACCGCCTCATCGAAAACGGCTTCGACGAAGAATACAACGCAATACTCATCCACCTCAAAGGCCAACCAGCCCGCAGCACCCGCCGCCTAATAAAAAGAATGAACGAAGAACTAAAACTACCAGTAGCAGTATTCACAGACGGAGACCCCTGGAGCTACCGCATCTACGCAAGCGTAGCCTACGGAGCCATAAAAACCGCCCACCTAAGCGAATACATGGCAACACCCCAAGCCCAATTCCTAGGAGTCCAACCCACAGACATCCTCGAATACAACCTCTCCACCGACAAACTAAACAAACAAGACATCCACGCCCTACACGCAGAACTAACAGACCCCAGATTCAACACCGAATACTGGAAAACCCAGATAAACCTCCAACTAGAAATCGGAGAAAAAGCAGAACAACAAGCCTTCGCAGGAAAAGGACTCAACTACGTAACAGACACATACCTACCCACACGACTCAGCGAAATGGGAATACTGAAAAGATAAAAAACAGTACTTGTTTAGCTAACCCTTTTCAGTTTTTGATTTTTCTTCGATCATCCAACCC
>CAZCCY010000012.1:0-24879 GCA_964497545.1 uncultured Methanosarcinales archaeon
CGATGGGATTTAACGACAAAAAAAGCTTGCAAAGGATTGCAGAATGGTAAGGTTTAAGAGGGGGATAATTCAAGTTGTAAATCAGTCAAGATGTGTAGATTGTCGGCTGAAAGCCTGGACATCCTCAGGTGCAGGTCGAGGGAAAAAGGATAAATAAAAAATGTGCGTGAAATTGGGGGGTGTAGGGCGGCTGTGGTCTAGCGGTTATGACAGGGGCTTCCCAAGCCTCTAATCCGGGTTCGATTCCCGGCAGCCGCAGTTTTATTTTCCACTCTTTTATTTTCCGTTCTTTTTTATCTGTTCAATGTCTTTGAAGAAGTTTAGGAGGGCGTATTTTATGTTTGGGGGTTCTACGTCGATTATCTCTTCTCTCTCTTGTGGTGGGAAGTTTTTGAATACTGAGTATTTTCCCATGCGTCTGGGTGAGTTTGTGGTGTAGCGGGCGTCCAGGAGTATTCTTGCCCCGTAGTCTGTGGGTGAGCGGATTACTCTGCCCATGGCTTGTCTGATTTTTCGGATGGTGGGTGTTAGGATGGCGTAGTCCCAGCCGTGGTGGAAGGCTTCCTGGTAGGCTGCTTCTACTGCCCGGGTCCGGTCGTTGAGGGCTGGGTAGCCTACGCCTACTATGACTACTGCCCGGCTGCGGCCGTCCTTGTAGTCTATCCCTTCGGTCAGGGTCCCCCACATGTAGGAGATGAGCACGGCTTTGCCCCCGTTTTCTCCGGTTTTGAAGAATTCCTCCCGGATTTTGCTGGAGGAGATTCCTACCTCGTCCAGGTAGACTGGCACGTCGAGCTGGAGGCGGCTGTGGTATTGTTTGGCTTCCTGGAAGCTGGGGAAAAAGATGAGGACGTTGCCGGGTGTTGCCTCTACTATGTCTTCCAGGGTTTTTTTGATGGTCTGCTGGATCTGGGGGTTGTCCCGGTCCTTGGCAAAGAGGGGTGGTACTGCCACGGCAAGGGTGCGGCGGCGTTCCTGGGGGAAGGTTGTGGGGTAGCTCAGCTCCAGGGTCTCCCGTTCTATCCCCAGGATGGTTTTAATTGCCTCGAAGGGCTGCAGGGTTGCTGACATTAGCACACCGCTGTGTATGCTCTCAAAGAGAGGCTGGGTGACATTCCTGGGGATGCAGGTGTAAAGCTCGATTCTCCCCTGGATTTCCCGGTCCCGCCTCCTCACACCCAGGAGGGGGTAGTGATACATGGACTGGCCGTGCTCCAGGTAGTACTGGAGGAAGCCTGCCACCTTGAGGCTTGCAGGAGTGCGGCGGATTTTGCTCTTCCCTTTTTTGAACTCGGCCTCATAGAGCTTGTCAAGTTTCCCCCCAAATTTAAGAGCCGTCTCAATGGTTTTCTCGAGGTCTATCCCTATCTCAACTGTTTTTCTGGCCAGTTTCTCCCGGAAAACGTCTTTTCGGTCCTCTGGATTGCAGATTCTCAGGTCATACCAGTTGTCTCCCACACGCTCCCGCTCTCCAAACTTGAAACGTTCATTGTAGGTCTCCCGGAGTGTGTCAAGGAGGACCTGGAATAGCACCCTCACCTCCCCTGGGGCCTGAACTGCCTCCTCCAGGCCACGTCGGATGGTAAGCTCGCTCAGCGTGACGGAGGAATGAGAGCGGGCGGCGTCCTCAAGATTGTGAGCTTCATCAAAAACACAGATAACATCCTCGGGCTCCCGTTCAAGCCATCCCAGGAGATGGCATCGGATTTCAGGGTCCAAAATGTGGTGGTAGTTACAGATCAGGAGGTCCACGTTTTTGAGCTCTTTTTTAAGGAGTTCGTATCCACACATCCCCTGCTGGTAGGCCCAGGCAGCCACCTCCTCCGGACTCCGCACACCGCCGAAAAGCCACCGCTGGAACTCCCCTCCTCCACTTTTTAACACCTCCCGTAATAGATGGCAGACCCTGACATCTCCCAGAGTTTTCTTTTTCTCCCTTCTTTCCTGCTCAAGCGTCTCAATAATCTCCCGGAGCTCCGGGTCAGGAGACCGCCGGTACCTATCTTTCAAAGACTCGATGCTGGCTTCAAGCTCCCCTATTTCTTTTTCAAGTTCCATGTGCTGGTAGGTGTTCTCCCGGAGGGCATTACAGGTCTCATAGTCCATGTCCGGGTGGGGGCACATGAGGGTTTTACCTTTAAGCACCGCAACCTTAATCCGGGTCTTCTGGTAAATCTCCCTGGCCTCCTCCATGAACTGGAGCATCTGCTGATGGACGTTCGTAGCAATAATCACGGTCTTCCCCTCCCGCCCTGCCAGATAGAGTGCAGGCACAAGTGCACTCAGGGTCTTACCCGTGCCACACGCACCCTCAAAAAGAACAATCTTCCGCTCCCCAAGAGCCCCCAGAATAGCGTCCACCGCCTCCCGCTGGTTAGGATAAAAACACGGCTTAGTAAAATAACGGTAAACCCCACCACCATTACCGCTAAAAGACCTATCCTCATTCTCCCGGCTTTTTGTTCCAGACCGGGGACCTGGAACTCCCCTGTCACTCTGCAGCAACTGTCCTGAGCCATCTGTGAAATCTCTGATTTCACCGGCCGGCAGGACCAGATAACACTTCCTGCACTTCCATCCACCATTTTTCACAGGGGTTAGAAGACCTCTACATTCCGGACAAAACTTCATTCCAACAATTCAATGTCAAAAGCCAGCATTATACAAATATCATATGCTCGCCCCGTCTCCATAGACTTTCTACCTCAAAATACATTTCCTTTGTCAAATATATTCTCTTTTATCAAAACATATTTTTCCTTTGCTTTCCCCCTCAATGGTTTCAGTATCTTTCCATCACCGGTTCTTTCATCTGTTATCCATCTCAGGGTTTACCCAGGCGAGAAATGCCTTAACAGCTTATTCCTTCTTTAAAGAAGTTCTGAGGATGTGCGAGGTTTAAGAGCTGACCCGGGATAACCTGGTATGGAGATGCTTTACAGCGTTTAGGTGTCAGATTCAGACATGAAAAGCTTTGGAGAGAGGAGTCTGGTTGATATCGGTCTTTTCCTCTTTCAAGCAGAGAGTCAGGATTTCCTTCTGCTCTAACTGTTAATTTCAGGAAAGCAGAGAAGAGATTTAGAAGTCTAAGGTGGAGGAGAGCTTTGGAATGCTGAAATCGATTCTGCAAGAGGATGTTCATGCTCTACTTCAATGTTGTTAGAAGGTGTTAGTTATTCGGACACATCGACTGGCTCAGTAGAAATGCTTAAATAGGAACACGTGCTAATAAAATGCCTCCGCGTAGGCAATTGGCGTCGGCTCGGATTGAAGATAATATCTTAAAATGAAGAGCTGCTTTCCTATACGCGGTATAGTTATGATTGTGAGGACGGGAGTTTTTCTCGTCTGATGTGGGCTTACAGTTCGGCAAAATCCCGATACCAATTCCATTAAAGAAGTGTGCATCAACCAAATTCTGGTTGATCCTGCCAGAGGTTACTGCTATCGGGGTCCGATTAAGCCATGCGAGTCGAGAGGGGTAAGCCCTCGGCGAACGGCTCAGTAACACGTGGACAATCTGCCCTTGGGTCCAGGATAACCCCGGGAAACTGGGACTAATACTGGATAGGTCAAAGCGGCTGGAATGCTCTTTGACTCAAAGCTGCGGCGCCCAAGGATGAGTCTGCGGCCTATCAGGTTGTAGTGGGTGTAACGTACCTACTAGCCTACGACGGGTACGGGTTGTGAGAGCAAGAGCCCGGAGATGGATTCTGAGACACGAATCCAGGCCCTACGGGGTGCAGCAGGCGCGAAACCTTTACAATGCGGGAAACCGTGATAAGGGGACCTCGAGTGCTCACGTCTAACGTGGGCTGTCCAACTGTGTAAGAAGCAGTTATTAGCAAGGGCCGGGCAAGACCGGTGCCAGCCGCCGCGGTAACACCGGCGGCCCGAGTGGTAGCCGCTATTATTGGGTTTAAAGGGTCCGTAGCCGGCCTGGTAAGTCTCTTGGGAAATCTGGCGGCTTAACCGTCAGGCGTCTGAGAGATACTGTCAGGCTTGGGACCGGGAGAGGTAGGAGGTACTCCAGGGGTAGGGGTGAAATCTTGTAATCCCTGGGGGACCATCGATGGCGAAGGCATCCTACCAGAACGGGTTCGACGGTGAGGGACGAAAGCTGGGGGCACGAACCGGATTAGATACCCGGGTAGTCCCAGCCGTAAACGATGCTCGCTAGGTGTCGGATATGGTGCGTCCGTATCCGGTGCCGCAGGGAAACCGTGAAGCGAGCCACCTGGGAAGTACGGTCGCAAGGCTGAAACTTAAAGGAATTGGCGGGGGAGCACTACAACGGGTGGAGCCTGCGGTTCAATTGGATTCAACGCCGGAAATCTTACCGGGTCCGACAGCAGTATGAAGGTCAGGCTAAAGACCTTACCTGATCCGCTGAGAGGAGGTGCATGGCCGTCGTCAGTTCGTATCGTGAGACATCCTGTTAAGTCAGGCAACGAGCAAGACCCGTGCCCACAGTTGCCAGCATACCCTCCGGGGTGATGGGCACACTGTGGGGACCGCCGCTGCTAAAGCGGAGGAAGGTGCGGGCTACGGTAGGTCAGTATGCCCCGAATGACCCGGGCTACACGCGGGCTACAATGGTAGGGACAATGGGCACCTACCCCGAGAGGGGACGGTAATCTCCTAAACCCTACCCTAGTTCGGATCGAGGGCTGTAACTCGCCCTCGTGAAGCTGGAATCCGTAGTAATCGCGTGTCAACATCACGCGGTGAATACGTCCCTGCTCCTTGCACACACCGCCCGTCAAACCATGCGAGTGGGGTCTGAGTGAGGGCCTGGTTTTTGCCAGGTTCGAACTTGGGCTTCGCGAGTGGGGTTAAGTCGTAACAAGGTAGCCGTAGGGGAATCTGCGGCTGGATCACCTCCTAACGCAAAATATTATCGGGATGCTGAAAAACTGTAAGCCTGTTATGGTTCGTGGGCCATACGAGCCCACGTTTGGGCTCGTAGATCAGCTGGAAGATCGCTGCCTTTGCAAGGCAGAGGCCCTGGGTTCGAGTCCCAGCGAGTCCAGTTTTGATGCACTCAACCGGTAATGCGGTTGGGGAAGGGCGGAGGGCTGGAAGGCCCTTTGAAGCCGTGTAGAAGCGCAACCTGGACGCTAACTGAATGTAGTGAAGCGGATCTGGCAGTTATGCCATTCGATGGATGGCTTGGCTCAAGCGCCGATGAGGGACGTGCCAAGCTGCGATAAGCTCCGGCGAGCCGCATGGATGCATTGAACCGGAGATCTCCTAATGGGACATCCTACTGCTTCGGCAGTGACCCGTAAGGGTCGGGAACGCCCCGAATTGAAACATCTTAGTAGGGGCAGGAAGAGAAATCAATTGAGATACCGTGAGTAACGGCGAGTGAAAACGGTATAGTTCAAACCGAATCCCCCCTGGTAACAGGATGGGAGATGTGGTGTTGTAAGCCAGGCCATTATCCGGTCCTAGCCAGGTAAGTCGAACTTGTCTGGAACGACAGGCCATAGAGGGTGAAAGCCCCGTAGATGTGACTGGTGGACTGGGGTCTGGTCTTGAGTACCGTGGGTCGGAATTCTCGCGGGAATCTGGGAGTCATCAACTTCCAAAACTAAATACGTCTTGAGTCCGATAGCGCACTAGTACCGTGAGGGAAAGCTGAAAAGTGCCCCAAGAAGGGAGGTGCAAAGTGCCTGAAATCGAATGGTGATGGAGCGATACGGCATGGAAGGAGCAGCCCTGGGAAGGAAGCAGTCGCGAGGCTGTTGTACGACCAGGGTGTTGCAGTGTCGTATCTTACGTTTTGAAGAACGGGTCAGGGAGTTTATCTCAGTGGCGAGGTTAATCTTCGTGAGAAGAGAAGCCGAAGCGAAAGCAACAGGGGCGCAGGATTTTTTCCGAGGCCCGCCGTCTACAAGGGCGGGGAGTCACTGGGGTAATACCCGAAGCCCAGCGATCTAGGCGTGGGCAGGTTGAAGCGTGGCGAAAGCTGCGTGGAGGACCGTAAACGGTGTTGATGTGCAAATCACTCGTGTGACCTGCGTCTAGGGGTGAAAGGCTAATCGAGCTGGGCAATGGCTGGTTCCTTCCGAAACATGCCGCAGCATGACCTCGCTGGAGACCGTCGGCGGAGTAGAGCACCGATTGGGGAAGTCGGGGGGGAAACCCCTCGCTCCCTTGTCAAACTCCAAAACCGTCGTCGTCGTAGAAGGCGGGAGTCCGGGCTACTGGGGTAAGCTTGTAGTCCGTAAGGGAGACAACCCAGACCGTGGTTAAGGTCCCGGAGTGTCGGCTAAGTGTTAACACTAAAAGGCGTCCCAGGCCCTAGACAGCTGGAAGGTTAGCTTAGAAGCAGCTATCCTTTAAAGAGTGCGTAACAGCTCACCAGTCGAGGTTTGGGGCCCTGAAAATGGACGGGGCTCAAGCCGACCACCGATACCACGGAGCACCGAAAGGTGATCTCGTAGGAAGGCGTCCCGTCTGGGCAGAAGCAAGGGCGTGAGTTCTTGTGGACCGGGCGGGAACGAGAATCCTGACAATAGTAGCAGCATAGTTGGGTGAGAATCCCAACCGCCGTAGGGGCTAGGGTTCCTCGGCAATGTTCGTCAGCCGAGGGTTAGTCGGTCCTAAGGTGTACCGTAACTCGAGTACATCGAAAGGGAAACAGGTTAATATTCCTGTACCATCCAGCAATTTCCGCGTAAGCGGCCTGACGCATCCGGGTAGGCTGAGCAGTCATATGCCAGGCTGTCCAAGCACCGAAGCCTGTGGAGAACCGTAATGGTGAGAAGCGGGTGAATGGTGTGATGGCGTAAGTCGGCTGATCCCAGGTGCCCGTGAAAAGGGTGCTGGATGTCCGTACCGAGAACTGACACAGGTGCCCCTAGCTGAAAAGGCTAAGGCGTGTCGGATTACTCTGGCTAAGGGAATTCGGCAAATTGGCTCCGTAACTTCGGGAGAAGGAGTGCCTGCCCTGAAGAGGGCAGGTCGCAGTGACCAGGGAGCTCTAACTGTCTAATAACAACATAGCTGACCGCAACTCCGAAAGGACTAGTACGGTCAGTGAGTCCTGCCCAGTGCAGGTACCTGAAAACCCGGTTCAACGGGACGAAGGGCCTGTCAACGGCGGGGGTAACTATGACCCTCTTAAGGTAGCGTAGTACCTTGTCGCTTAATTGGCGACTTGCATGAATGGAACAATGAGAGCTCTACTGTCCCTAGCCAGAATCCGGTGAAGCTCACATCCCAGTGCAGAGTCTGGGGACCCCCAGGGGGAAGTGAAGACCCTGTGGAGCTTTACTGCAGCCTGTAGTTGAGTCGCGGTCTTGAATGCGCAGTGTAGGTAGGAGGCTTCGAAGCCCTGCTTCTGGGTGGGGTGGAGCCGCCAATGAGACACTACCCTTTCGAGATTGCGGCCCTAACTCCGAGAGGAGGACACCTATAGGTGGGCAGTTTGGGTGGGGCGCCACGCCCTTGAAAAGATATCAAGGGCGCCCAAAGGTTGACTCATGTGGGTCGGAAACCCACAGTGGAGTGCAAGAGCAAAAGTCAGCCTGACGTTATTCCGCACAACAAGGAATGACGAGACGAAAGTCGGGTCTAGCGAACCACTATGCCTTCTTGATGAGGGCTATTGACGACAGAAAAGCTACCCTAGGGATAACAGAGTCGTTGCCGGCAAGAGCACATATCGACCCGGCAGCTTGCTACCTCGATGTCGGTTCTTTCCATCCTGGCTGTGCAGCAGCGGCCAAGGGTGAGGTTGTTCGCCTATTAAAGGAGATCGTGAGCTGGGTTTAGACCGTCGTGAGACAGGTCGGTTACTATCTACTGGGGGTGTTTTGAGGTCTGAGGGTAAGCTGCCTTTAGTACGAGAGGAACTAGGCAGCGGTGCCACTGGTCGATCGGTTGTCCGGCAGGGCACTGCCGAGCAGCTACGCACTAAGAGATAAGGGCTGAAAGCATCTAAGCCCGAAACTCCACCCGAAAAGAGACCTCTCTAAGGACACTCGTAAAAGACGAGTTTGATAGGGTCGGGGTGTACGCACCAAGGTGACGAGGTGTTCAGCCCGCGGCTACTAACGTCCGTGCCAGATATTTGCTGATCTACACTAGGATTGCTAGAGGAGAGTCTTCCCTTCGGGGGGGCTTGATTCAGGCGATATCCAGGTTGTGCTTCCAATATGGTGGGCACAGCGGCCAAAGCGGCGGGGAAACACCTGTTCCCATCCCGAACACAGCAGTTAAGCCCGTCTACGTTCTGCACTGTACTGAGGTGCGCGAGCCCTCGGGAACTGCAGAAAGCTGCTATGCCCACCTTAAAAAAAAATTAGGATTATTTTTGTAGGTTTTTGTAGGGGGTAGAGGTTATTCAGTCTAGGTAGATTTCTGCTCTGCAGAGGAATCCTGTGACTTTGTTTTCTTCGACTTTGACGTCTAGTTCTTTGACTCTGACTCTGGATATTTTGTTTTTTGTTTTGAAAACTGGCAGGTCAGGGGAGCCTTCGACAGCATCTTTTAGTGCTTCTTCCCAGCTGTTCTGGGAGAATCCTACTACTTCGATTATTTTGGAGACCATATTTAAATCCCGTTTGTCTGGTGTGTGTTGAGGTATTTTATATTTTACGTGTATTGTCATTAAAAACTATTTTTTATGTGTTAAATGTTTTTTCTTTAAAACCAATAGGCTTATTAGTCTAATTTTTCTATTGGCTGGGTGTCATGATTTCCGAGAGGGAGCTGTTGCATCTGGGCTGGCTTGCCAGGATTGAGATTCGAGAGGATGAACGGGAGTTCTATCTCAAAAAGTTGGGGCGGGTGCTTGAGTATTTCAACCTGCTTGACGAGGCTGAAACCAGGGATGTGCCGCCAACCTACCATGTGCTGGAGCTGAAAAACGTGTTCCGGGAAGACAGTGCAGGTGAAATGCTGGGCCAGGACGAGGCTCTGGCTAACGCTCCCCGCAGGGAGAAAGGATATTTCAAGGCTCCCAGGATTGTTGGACCATGAAACTGGAAGAGGGCGAGGTTTTCCGGATTAAAAACGAGGTGGGCGCTGAAGAGGCGACAGCCAGGTATCTTGAGAAAATCAGGAAAAGTAGATTAAACGCCTTTATCACCTTGAACGAGGAAAAGGCTCTGGAGCAGGCAAGGCTTGCAGACCAGGGGAAAATAGAAGGTGCGCTTGCCGGGATCCCGGTCGCTGTTAAGGATAATATCTCGACCAGGGGGCTTCTGACCACCTGTGCCTCCCGGATTCTCCACAACTATGTCCCCCCATTTGATGCCCATGTGATAGAACAGCTCCAGAGGGCTGGTGCCGGGATTCTTGGCAAGACAAACATGGACGAGTTTGCTATGGGCACGTCTACCGAGACAAGTTATTTTGGCGTTACCCGGAACCCCTGGGACCTGGAACGGGTGCCGGGCGGCTCCTCGGGTGGGAGTGCTGCTGCAATCGCGGGTGGTGAAGCCCCCCTGGCTTTGGGTTCGGATACCGGTGGCTCGGTGAGATGTCCGGCCTCCTTCTGCGGTGTGGTAGGACTGAAACCCACCTATGGCCTGATCTCAAGATATGGCCTGATAGCCTATGCCAACTCGCTTGAACAGATTGGACCGCTGGCCCCCACCGTCGCGGACACGGCACTGTTACTTGAGGCGATAGCTGGCAGGGACCCTCGGGATTCCACCTCGGTGGACGCAAAATCGGACTACACAGAAGCCCTGGTCGAGGATGTTAAAAACCTGAAAATCGGGGTGCCCAGGGAGTATTTCGGGGCTAACCCGGATGTTGACCGGGCGGTGTGGAATGCGATTCACCTGCTGGAGGGTCTGGGTGCAAGCTGGCAGGAGGTTGAGATGCCACACACAAGGTATGCCCTGGCAAGCTACTACATTATAGCCATGAGCGAGGCTTCCAGCAACCTTGCAAGATTTGACGGGATGAGATATGGCTACCGGACCCAAGACTCGGACTGGCATACCACCTACTCCCAGGTCAGGGGGGAAGGCTTCGGGAGGGAGGTTAAAACAAGGATTCTCCTTGGCACCTATGCCCTCTCAGCCGGATACCAGGACAAGTATTATCTCAAGGCCCTCCAGGTTAGGACCCTGGTAAAACGCGACTTTGAAGCCGCTCTCAAGGAAAACGATGTCCTCATAGCTCCCACCATGCCCTTCCCAGCCTTCAGGATTGGCGAGAAAATCGAGGACCCGCTCTCGCTTTATCTGGCAGATGTTAACACCGTGCCGGTTAACCTGGCAGGCGTCCCCTCTCTTTCAATACCATGCGGTTTCTCCCAGGGGCTGCCCCTTGGCATGCAAATCATCGGCAGACCCTTCAGCGAGTCAACCCTGTTCCGGGCTGCCTACACCTTTGAAAAGAACACAGACTTCAACCGGAGGGCAACATGAAGAGTGCATCTTCATTTCAGGAAGTGAAAATCGGCCTGGAAGTACATGTCCAGCTAAACAAACTCGAAACCAAAATGTTTTGCGGGTGCTCCACCGACTATCATGACGCACCGCCTAACAGCCACACCTGCCCGGTATGCCTCGCTCTCCCCGGGAGCCTGCCGGTAATCAACCAGCGGGCTGTAGAATACGCCCTGAAGGTGGCACTAGCACTTAACTGCACCATCCCAGGGCACACCCAGTTCTACCGTAAAAACTACTACTACCCAGACCTCCCCAAAAACTTCCAGATATCCCAGTACGACTACCCACTCGGGGTTAAGGGTTACCTTGACATTGAGGGAGAAAACGGGACAAGCCGGGTCAGGATAACCAGGGTCCACATGGAGGAAGACCCAGGCCGCCTGGTCCACGAGGGTGCCATTGACACCTCCAAGTACACCCTGGTAGACCTCAACCGCAGCGGCATGGCCCTCCTCGAGGTTGTGACCGAGCCAGACCTGAAAAGCCCCAAAGAGGCAAGAAGGTTCCTCGACAAACTCAGAAACATCCTGGAATACCTGGAAGTCTTCGACGGGGACAAAGAGGGCGCGATGCGGGTGGACGCCAACATCTCCCTTGCAGGCGGCAACCGGGCAGAGATAAAAAACATCTCCTCCCACAAAGGAGCAGAAAAAGCCCTCCTCTACGAGATAGTCCGCCAGCGGAACCTCCTCCGACGAGGCAAAAAAATCGCCCAGGAAACCCGCCACTACGACGAAGCCCGGGAAATCACCATCGCTCTACGGACAAAAGAAGAAGCAGAAGACTACAGATACTTCCCCGAACCCGACCTACCACCCCTCCAAGTAGCAGACTGGACCAGCCGGATAGAACTACCCGAGCTACCCGACGCCAAGAAAGCCAGATTCAAAAAACAATACAAAATCCAGGAAGAACACGCAAAAGCCCTCACCGGAGAACTCGCACTGGCAAACTTCTACGAAAACGTGGCAAAAAAAACCTCACCGGTGCTGGCAGCCACCTGGATATGCGACGTCCTCAAAGGCGAACTCAACTACCGCAACCAGAAAATCCAGGCAGTCAAACCCAGCCAGATAATAGAACTCCTGGAACTAATAGCCCAAGACAAAATCACAGACGAAGCAGCCGTCAAGGTAATCCGCACCATGCTAGACCACGGCGGAAACCCCAGAGAAATCGTGAAACAACAGAACCTCCTCAAAATCGAAGATGACACCATAGAAAAAGCCACAACAGAAGCAATAGCTGAAAACCCCCAGGCAGTGAAGGATTACCAACAGGGCAAAAAAGAAGCACTGAACTACCTGGTTGGACAGGTAATGAAAAAAACCCGCGGCAGAAGCGACCCAAAAAAAGTACGAGAAATCATACTAAAAAAAATAGAACCATAAAAAGTTATTTGGTTTTGTGGGGTTTTAGAGGTCTGTGGATTTTAAGGGTCTTTTTGAGGAGAGGTTTCGGGGTGTTCTGGATGCTGCCTGGGAGAGGACCTGGGAGTGTCTTGCGGGGGAGCGGTGGGGTGGGAATGCGCTTTTAATGGTTGTGGATGCGGCTTTGGATTCGACGGGTTTGAGCTATTTTGGAACTGTGGTTCCGAGGGTTAAAAGGTTCCGGGAGGTTTTGGTGGAGGGGGTGGGGATTTCTACTTTTAGAGACTTTGCGGGTTTTTCTCCTGATGACCCGTCTCTTCTGCGGATATTTGGGAATAGACGGGCCTGGAGTTTGGCTGTTGAAATCAGTCGTTACTTTGTGGGTTGCAGGAATGAGAGTGATTTTGAGGCTCTCCGGGGTTGGGCTGAGAGTGCTGACCCCTGGAGGCTTGGAGAGGACCCTGTTGGGAGAGTTAAAGGGGTGGGTCTTGTGACTTTCCAGTATCTTAGGGTTCAGGTGGGTGTTGATACTTTTGTGCCTGACAAAATTGTTAAAAGAGCCTTCCAGGAAGAGTTCGGGCTGGAGTTTGGAGGGGATCTTGAGTTTATCGAGAAAATAGCAGAAATCAGCCGGGAAATAGGGGTTCCTAGTATGCTTTTCTGCTGGGCAGTCTGGTTGAAAAAAGCCGGCTCGACTAGGTATAAGCAAAACCAGGTGTAGGTCTAAGGAGGGTCTGAAAAGTGTGTTGAGGGTCATGTTTCAGGGGGGTTGTGGGCCACCAAAATTCTTTTAAATAACTTCAGACCAATAGGTATCCCCCTAGACTCTGTGGAGTTTCTAAAAAATGATGGAATGTTATCGGGATTTAGAGGAGAAAATCTGGCAGCCGGGTCTTTGTGCGAGCTGTGGTGCTTGTGCGGCTGTGTGTCCTACTGGTGCTATTGAGTTTGTGGATTATACTCCTTCCTACCAGGGTGGATGCAAGGTTGCTGATGAGTGTGTTCCTTGTAGTGCCTGTTATTTTAGCTGTCCCAGGCTTGAGTCGCTTGAGACAGGGCTTATTGGGAGTTTCCAGGGGATTTACGGTGCTGTGGCTGTGAAGAGAGCAGCTTATGCTCAGTCTGGTGGTGCGGTTACATCTCTTCTTGTCTCTGCCCTGGAGGAGGGTTTGGTTGATGGTGTGTTGCTTTTGAGTGTTGACCGGGCGAGTTTGAAGCCGAGACCGGTTATTGCCACCCGGGTGGAAGAGGTGGTACAGGCTGCCGGTAGCAGATATGGGTGGGCTAATGTCCTTGAGGGTCTGGATGAGGCGGTTAAAAGCGGTCTCAGAAGACTTGCCATCGTGGGGACGCCCTGTGTCATCCAGAGTGTCCATCGGATTCGGAACTCGAATCTGGATGTCCTTGCTCTCTACCGGGAGTCTATCCGGCTCACCATTGGTGTTTTTTGCAGCGGCATATTCTATCGGATAGAGGACGCCTTGAAACTGCATCCGTGGGAGGTGCGGAAGCTCGATATCCATGGTAAAAACGCCCTGGTTTACCATTACGGGGGTGTGAAAGAGGTCCCACTCAAGGACCTGGAGGGTCTTCCCGGCTGTCTCCCATGTCTTGATTTCTCTGCCGAGCTTGCAGATATCTCTGCCGGTAACATGGGTACACCCGAAGGCCACACAACGCTGATTGTGAGGTCTGACACAGGGGTCTGGCTCACCGCCCGGGCGGTGGAGAACGGTAGCCTGAAGCTGACAAGGGAAGTCGAAACCGGGGTAATAGCAAAAGCTGCAGCCCGTAAAAAGCGGAAAGACAGCTTCGACACCCTGGAGGCAGGGGGCGTCCTTGACTATCTTCTGGAGGAGAGAGGATGAGGTTCCGGGACGCCCTGGAGATGAGGGAGAGGATACCCTCAGGATGTGCCATCTCAGGTTTTATCAACCGGGATGGACGGCTCGAAACCGGGGAGCGAATAATCAAATCCATCACACTGATGCATGACCGCTCCAACGGGCTGGGAGGCGGTTTCTCCGCCTACGGCATCTATCCCAGGTACAGCAGTTATTATGCCTTCCACATGATGTACGACTCTGAGGAGGCTAAAACAAAATGCGAGGAGTTCCTTAACAGGAAATTCCATATTGTGAAGGATGAACCCATTCCCACCAGGGGTAACATTCCGGACCACCCTATCCTCTGGAGGTACTTCCTGGAGGTGCCAGAGGAGGGACTGGAATATCTCTCGGAGGATGAGTATACCGCACGGGCAGTCTCCCAGGTCCACCGGGATATCCCTGGGGCTTTTGTGTCCAGCAGCGGTAAAAACATGGGCAGTTTCAAGGGTGTGGGCTACCCTGAGGATATAGCGGAGTTCTATAAAATTGAGAGATACCGGGCTTACACCTGGATTGCTCATGGCAGGTTTCCTACCAACACCCCTGGCTGGTGGGGGGGAGCACATCCCTTCTCCCTGCTCGAGTGGAGTGTGGTTCACAATGGCGAGATAGCCTCCTACGGGATAAACCGGAGGTACCTGGAGGAGTACGGATACAAACTGGCGTTGCGCTCTGACACCGAGGTGATAACCTATCTCATCGATTTCCTGGCAAGACGCAACAAAATCCCTCTGGAGCTTGTGCCAGCAGCCCTTGCCCCCCCATTCTGGAGTGAAATCGACAGGATGGAGCCCCGCAAAAGGAGGCTTTACACAGCCATCCGGGCTAAATACGGCTCCGCACTGCTTAACGGTCCTTTCAGCATCATCCTGGGCTTTAATGGGGGTATGATGGGTCTGAACGACCGTATCAAACTCAGGCCGCTCACAGCAGCCGAAAAAGGCCAGACACTCTACATTGCCACCGAGGAGTCGGCCATCCGGGAGATAGAGCCCAGCCCGGACAGGGTCTGGCAGCCCCGTGGAGGTGAGCCGGTTATTGGACGGCTGACATTAGAGGTGATAGCATGAGTTTTGTCGTCCACGTAGACCGGGAGAGATGTCGCCTCTGCCGGAGGTGTGAGGTTAACTGCAGCTTCGGAGCCATAAAAGTCAGGGGCAAGGTCCTAGCCAACCACCGGAAATGTGTGGCCTGCCGGAGATGTGAGTTCATGTGCCCGGAGGACGCTATCTACATCGAGAACATCCCGGAGCCGGTGACACATGAGTTCTGGACACCAGACATAATCCACGATATCCACAAGCAGGCGGCCACAGGTGGGATTCTGATAACCGGTACCGGAAACCCAAGGCCTCTCCCCATAATCTGGGATCACTTACTCCTGGATGCCTGCCAGGTCACCAATCCATCCATCGATCCCCTTCGGGAGCCTATGGAGATTCGAACCTATCTGGGATGTAAACCTGATTTCCTGGAAATCGAGGGTGGCGAGCTTAAAACAGAGCTGGCACCCCAGATTAAACTTGAGACGCCCATTGTATTTGCAGCCATGTCCTATGGCGCTGTGAGCCTTCCCACCCACAAGGCCCTGGCCATGGCAGCCAGTGAGATGGGGACCCTGATGAACACAGGTGAGGGCGGCCTCCACAAGGACCTCAAGCCCTACCGGGACCACATCATTGTCCAGTGTGCCTCTGGCCGCTTCGGAGTCCAGAACGAGTATCTGAACTCGGGCGCGGTGGTGGAAATAAAAATCGGCCAGGGCGCGAAACCCGGCATCGGAGGCCACCTCCCCGGGGAGAAGGTTGTGGAGGAGATATCCAGGACCAGGATGATACCTGTGGGGACAGACGCCATCTCGCCTGCACCACATCATGACATCTACTCCATTGAGGACCTCAGACAGCTGATCTACGCCCTCAAAGAGGTTACAAACTACGAGAAACCGGTCTCGGTGAAAATCGCAGCCGTCCACAATGTCGCTGCCATTGCCAGCGGGGTTGCCCGGGCCGGGGCAGATATAATCACCATCGACGGTTTCAGGGGCGGCACCGGGGCGACACCCACTGTCATCCGGGACCATGTGGGAATCCCTATCGCGGTTGCCCTTGCTGTGGTGGACCAGCGCCTCCGGGATGAGGGTATAAGAGACAAGGTGAGCCTGCTCTGCGGGGGTGGAATCCGCCACAGTGGGGACCTTGCCAAGGCCATAGCCCTGGGCGCGGACGCGGTGGTGATCGGGACAGCAGCTCTCATCGCTCTTGGCTGTAACATGTGCCAGAAGTGCACCACCGGCCTCTGCGCCTGGGGGATCGCAACCCAGCGGCCAGACCTGACATCGAGACAAAACCCTGAGGAGGGGGCCAAGAGACTTATCAATCTCCTCAAAGGCTGGAGCATCGAGCTCAAAGAGGTTATGGGCGCTCTGGGGATAAACTCCATTGAGAGCCTGCGGGGGAACCGGGAGAGGCTCCGGGGGTTCGCACTTGACACCAGGACCCTGGAGATACTGGGAGTAAAACCTGTAGGAGAGGGGCAATGAAAACAATAGACGCAAAGGGAATCTACTACCGCCAGCTCAACCAGCAGATAAGAGCGGCCCTTCAGAACAGAGAAAAAGAAATCGAACTCCTGAATGTCAATGGTCAGCGCTACATTGGAGCCGGACTAAACGGGAACCATGTTAAAATCACCATCCGCGGCACACCTGGCAACGACCTTGCAGCCTTCATGAACGGGCCGACCATCGAGGTCCACGGCAACTGCCAGGACGGGGTAGCCAACACCATGAACGATGGGAAAATAGTCATCCATGGCAGCACCGGGGATGTCCTCGGCTACGGCATGCGCGGGGGAAGGGTCCTGATAAAAGACAACATAGGCTATCGGGCGGGAATCCACATGAAAGCCTACCAGGACAAAATCCCGGTGATAATCGCAGGCGGCACCTCAGGCGACTTTCTAGGAGAATACATGGCAGGCGGCATCCTCGTCCTGCTAGGTAAAAACCAGAACGCCAAATTCATCGGCACCGGCATGCACGGCGGAACCATCTACATACGAGACAAAATAGAAAACCATCAGCTCAGCAAAGAAGTGGTATCCACAACTCATCTGGACAACGAGGACGAAAAACTACTGGAAAAATTACTGGAAGAATACAGCCAGCACTTCAAAATCAACACCGAAGAAATGATGACTGACACCTACACAAAACTCCAGCCCAAGTCAAGCAGACCCTACAAAAAACTATACGCCTAAACTGGCGGCAGTTTTCCATAAAATTTATTGTTAAATGGGGGGAGATAAAAACAGAAATAATCGATGTATTATGGTTCTGCTTCCAGGAAGGTTGAGGGGGGTAAGTTCGCCCGCATAAAAATAGCCTGTGCACATGGTAGAATCATCCAGGTCAGGATTACCGGTGATTTCTTCATGTACCCGGAAACAACGCTTGAACAGATAGAGCAGGCCATAGTCGGCATGGAAATAGTGGGGGTGGGAGTGGAGGATGTGGCATGTAGAGTCCTGGATGCTGTGGAGGATGCTGAGATGATTGGAATAACCCCCTGGGATATTGGAGTGCTGGTGGTGGATGCTCTTGAAATGGCGGGTAATCCCACTGGAAGAGCATAGCGGTTTTTTGAATATGGCTCTTGACGATGCTGCAGGCGAGGCTCTAGCCAGAGGCGAGGTGTCTCCCACCATCAGGTTTTACACCTGGCAGCCAAGCACTGTCTCCATTGGCTATTTCCAGAGCATGAAAGAAGAGGTTAACCTTGATGCATGCAGGGAGCTGGGTGTCAGCTATCTTAGACGCAGGACCGGGGGAGGCGCGGTCTACCATGACAGCCAGGGGGAGATAACCTACAGTGTCATTGCACCCCAACAGTTGTTTCCCCGAGACATCCTGAAATCATACGAGGTCATCTGCACCGGGGTAGTTAAAGCCCTGGAACTCCTGGGAATTGAAGCGGAATTCAAACCTGTAAACGACATTCTGGTGGAAGGCAGGAAAATATCTGGAAGCGCCCAGACAAGACGCAACAGGGTTCTTATCCAGCACGGCACAGTCCTCTATGACCTGGACGTGGAGAAGATGTTCAGGGTTCTCAGGGTGGGTAAAGAAAAAATATCAGACAAAGACATAAAAAAGGTTGAGGAGAGGGTTACCTGCATAAAAAGACACACCCAGGTCTCCAGAGAGGAGCTCTACCAGGCCCTTGTGGCTGGTTTCACCCTGGATAAAAACTATGAAATCGGAGAATGGACACATATCGAAAAAGAGAGGGCATCCGAGCTAGCCCGAACCCGATATCAGAACAAGGAATGGAACCATCAAAGATGATGACCCTAATATGACTCTATGAGTCCATGGGGATGGTCTCAAGCTGGCTTGCCAGGTTCCAGATGAGAGGTCTTATATGGAGAGGAAGGTTAGGGTCATTGCTCATGTCGTCCAGCATGGAAATCACCATGGCAGAGCGAAGAGAAGGGGGTTCATCCTTGTTAGATAGAGTTGACTTAATATTCTCTGCAGAACGGCGGAGGTTTCTGGGAACAGAATCATCACCGATGATCCTGTCCAGAATCTCAATACACTGACTCAGAACATCCTCTGGATTAATCGACACTGCTATCACCTTTACACAAGCCATATCAAAGGGACGCAACATATTTAACCATATTCTAAGTAAAACTTTTGGTGAGAAACTTTGACAGAAGAAGACCTGCAGAAAATCTCAAAACTCCTGGAAATGGGCGGCACCATGCTAGCCCAGCACTGCGAGAGGTGTGGCGCCCCGATTTTCAGATACCAGGGAGAGGAGATATGCCCCCTCTGCGAAACCTCAACGCAGACCACACCCACCCAGAAAGAAGAAGCCAAACCAGCAAAAACAACAGAGGGGACAGAGACCATTGAAGACGCCATCAAAAACAAAATAGAACAAATAGCCCGGGAAATGAAAAGGGAAAAAGACCCATCCACTGTCAAAATCCAGCTTGAGTGCATTAAACTGGGAATGGAAATCCTTGACAGCAAAACAAGATAAAAAAGAAAAAGGGGCGGAGGGGGGAGTTTATTCTTCTTTTATTATTTCTATTTCTGATTTGAGGTTGATGGATTTGGCTGCTGCGTTTATCAGGGAGCTGAAGGCGCAGACAGTTCCGATTCCTTCTCCCAGGAGTTCTCGGTCCCTGCGGATTTTGGCGGTGATGTAGGTATTGAGTCCTACCTCGGTTTTGAGTTTCTGGTTTTCCAGGCTTGTGAGGATGAGGTTTCCAGCCCTACCGCTGTCTTTCCCCTGGTTGCAGAGTTTAACCGGGCAGATTTTACAGTATTCTTTGAACAGAGCACCCCATTTCGGCCCTGCAATACCTGCTTTCACCTCGGCGCAGACCCCGGCGTAGGCGATGCAGCATTTGGCGGACTTACCGATTGTCTTACCGTTTTCTTTGATTTCACAGTAGACTCTCCCGTTTTTGATGTAGAACCAGTTTTCCATCCCTCTTTTGTATTTTTCTTCCCCGGTGTTCCGTTTGCCTTCCAGTTGTTTTTTGATTTTGGCTGCGATTTCCGGGGCTCTGGGTATGGCTGCTGCAGTGCCACAGGTGGGACAATAGGAGATGGGGCCCACGCAGATTACCTGGTCGTTTTTGTCGTAGAATACTACCTCGATTCCCCAGCTGTTCCTCCTGATTTCGACTCTCCCTCCCTGGCCCCACACCTCATTGTAGGCGGCTGCAACCGGTGTGACCACCCGGCCGTAACCGTAGATTTCTGCCACCTTTTCCATGTCGATGATGCATTCCAGGGATTTCATGATTTCTCCCTCGATTTCCCTGGGGAGGAAGCCGCCTTCGGCTTCGGCGAAGAGTATGGCGGGTGGCCAGGTTATGCCTTCTCCTCTTCCCACGATGTTACCCTGGTCGTCCAGGATTTCCGAGCTTATACCGTCTGGCCTCTCCCGGACGATGGCTACACCTCCCTGCCGGGAGATTTCCCGGAGCACCTTGTGGCAGGTGCCGCAGTTCCCCTCGCTCCGTTTGAGTTTGCCCTCCAGGTTTTTTCTAACTCGCTCCACAAAGTCCATAGATATTACCACATTATTGTTCGTGATAATACGAATTTAAGGTTTATACTATTTAAGCCCTTCCTCTCTTCCTGATAACAATCCGGTAGTGGTCTCCCTCCCTCCCTGAGAAAATTATCTCGTGATGGTGCATGTTACTCCACCTGGGGATGGTCTCGCAGGCGGTAGGGTCATCGGTGAGCACCTCAAGCTCCTCACCAGGCTCCAGGGACTCTATTTTCCGCTTGGTGTAAAAAAGAGGCATGGGACAGACCTTGCCACGTACATCCAGACGCTCCATAAAACTAAAGTAAAATTACAACTGGGGTTTAACCTTTACGTCTGAGAGGCGTCCTCCTGAGCCAGTCCATATCGCTCTGGTAGAGTTCTCGCAGGTCTTTCAGTCCAAGTTTGAGCATGGCCACCCGGCTCACACCCAGGCCCCAGGCAAGCACAGGTGTTTTGATTCCAAGAGGTGCTGTAACCTCCCGCCGGAATATCCCAGCACCTCCCAGTTCCAGCCAGCCGATACCCTCAATGTAGACCTCTGGTTCTATGCTTGGCTCGGTGTAGGGGAAGTATCCAGGGCGGAACCTCACCTCTCTGAACCCCAGCCGGTGATAAAACTCCCTCAGCAGGGCCAGGAGGTTTCGGAAGTTCACACCCTCCTCCATCACCACCCCCTCCAGCTGCTCAAACTCCGGGGTATGTGTGGGGTCTATGGCCTCCCGCCGGTAGGCCCGGTCAATACAGAACGCCCGCACCGGAGGAACAGGGTTGTCGGCCAGATATTTTATGGTGAGGGCTGTGGTATGTGTGCGAAGCAACTTGCGTTTTGCTAGCTCCGGGTTCCATCTGCCACCCCAGCCGGTCGAACCTGTGTTTCCACCGTTCTCGTGCACACTTCTCACCCTCTCCACATACTCGGAGGGCAGTTCCCCTTCCTCTGGGATGTAGAGGGTGTCCTGCATGTCCCGGGCAGGATGGTCCTGGGGCTGGAAGAGGGCGTCAAAGTTCCAGAAACCGGTCTGGATGATATCCCCCTGGATTTCGGTGAAACCCATCTCCAGGAATATCTCCCGCATCTCATCAAGAATCCTCTGATACGGATGAAGCTTAACAGCATGCACAGGCTTCAGGGTATCCAGATTGTAACTGCGAAGAGGCCGCCTCTCCCAGGCCCTACTCTTAATCAGAGAAGGTGTCAATTGGGCTATCTCCTCCTCCAGGGTAACACCACTGGCAGCAACCTCCCGACCCCCGCTTGTAATGGCAAAAGTCCTGGTCTTCGAGGTCTCCACCAAGATGAGACCACGTTTTTGCAGTTGTTTTATTATTTCTGTTTTATCCTCTACCTTTTCTCCCCGGTGTATTTTCTGGAGGAGTTTCTCGTCCTCCCCTGGGGGTGGCGGGGTCTTCTGGAGGGGTTTGAGGATTCCCCCTTCTATTTCTGCCCAGCCCTTACGTTTAAGCCAGCCCAGGGCTATCCCGGCCCTGGGAAACCGTTTTTTCACCTCTGTTACCGGCATCTCCCCGGCTTCCAGGAGGTATTCCAGCAGTCCCCGCTCAGGCAAAAAACCCTCCCGGGCATAAATCTCCCCCTCAGGTGAGAGCCGGTAGTTTTCCACCACCCTGGTCTCAACTTCTACAAGCCCCTTCTCCTCCAGGAGGAGGGCTGCCTGGACACAGACATCCAGTCCCAACCCTGACTCCTGGGCCAGACGCTCAGGCCCACACCTTCCAAGACGCTCCAGAGCCAGAAGCACCTTTTTCTCGTTAAGAGTAAGATTCAAACCCTGTTCACCTCAACCAGGGTAATACGATTCAGGTTCATAGTTTTTATGCATCTAAAAGGAAGGAGGGGGTAATACTCAAGTTTACGTTCCACTTTAATGAACAGGTGCTAGAAAAGAGAGGTGCTAGATTTCGAATTGTAAGGTGGTCAATACTTTGAGGGTTCTCTTGGTTACTGGTAGGCGGGCTGAAGGGATGGTGAGGTCGAAGGCTGGCGATGACTGTGAGGTGCTGGTGCTGCCGGTGGATATTGCTGCTTTTATCACACCCCGGATGCTGAGAAATGGTCTCCAGCAGGCTGGTCTGGACTGGGATTTGATTCTGGTGCCAGGGAGTGTAGGGGTCAGCTTCCAGGGACTGGAAGAGGAGTTTGGTGTTAAAATCAGGCTTGGGCCCAGGCATGCCTGGGACATAGACCGGGTTCTACCCTATGTCGGGAGAACCGAGTTTTCTCACACCACACCTGCCTGTCAACTTTTGGAGGACGAGTTCAGGAGACAGACCCGTCTGGAGCTTGCCCGGTTGGAGGCCAGTGCGATTCCTGTTCTGAATATCCGGGGTGTGAAGATTGGTGGTGGTAGCCGGATGAAGGTGCTGGCCGAGGTTGTGGGTGCGACACGGCTTGAAAAAAAGGCTCTCCTGGAACGGGTAAAGTACTTCCTTGAGAGCGGTGCAGACATGATTGACCTTGGCATCCCTCTGGATGCCACCCCCGGTGAGGTTAGAAGGACAGTGGAGGCTGTTAGGGGCCTTAAGGTGCCGGTTAGTGTTGACACTCTTGACCCTGGGTTGCTGGAGGCTGGAATCCAGGCTGGAGCCTCACTTGTCTTGAGTCTTAACTCCAGCAACCTCGAGGTTGCATCAGAGATGGTAAAACAGGGTGTGCCTGGTGTTGTAATACCTGGAGAGAAAGATATTTATCAGAACCTGGAGGAGGCAAGGAGCCTGGGTGTCCAGGTGATTGCAGACCCGGTCCTGGAGCCATTGGGACAGGGGCTGCTGGAGTCACTTGAGCGATACCACGAGTTCCGGCGGAGGGAGCCAGAGACACCCCTCTTTTTTGGCCTGGGCAATGTCACCGAGCTTGTGGACGTGGACTCCACCGGTGTGAACGGTCTTCTGGCAGGCCTGGCCATGGAAATCAGGGCAGACATACTTTTCACGCCAGAGCACAGCCACAAGACCAGGGGGAGTGTGTCCGAGTTGAGACAGGCCTCTGAGATGATGCACCTCGCCCAAAACCAGGGGAGAACAAAAGACCTTGGAATAGACCTCCTAATCCTGAAAGAGAAGCGGAGAAGGCCTGGTGTTAAAAGGCCCTCGGAGTACATTAAAGCTGAGAGAAACAAGGGGTGGCATCCAGACCCGAGGGGCAGTTTCCAGATAGCTCTCACCGAGAGCGGGGAAATCGCAGCAACCTTCCGGCCCAAGAAACAAGGAGAACCCCAAGAGGTGATAATCGGCACCACAGCCAGGGAAGTCCTGGACACCATCCTCAACCTGGGCCTGGCCTCAACCCTGGAACATGTGGCGTATCTGGGGGTAGAACTTGCCCGCGCTGAAATCGCCCTCAAACTTGGACGGAGCTACATGCAGGACGACAGGTTTTAAAATTAATGCAAATCTTACTCTAAATAATTTCCAGTCGTCTGATAGTTAGATTTAAAACATTTAGAGTTGAAAGTTAAAGCTATGGATGATATTTTTAAAATGCTTGGCAAGTCCCTTCATCTGGAGATAATCATGCTCTACCACAAGAACCGGGATTTTTTTGATAATATTACAGGTCTCACCGAGAAACTGGGTAAAAGCCATGTGACGGTGCGTAAGGTGGTTAAAGACCTGTTAGACGTGGGAATTTTGAAGGAATCCAACATCGGGATGTCCCGGGTCCTCACTCTCAACGAGAACGGCAAATACACCGGCCCGGTGATGAGATTCCTTGACGAGATATCTCAGAAAGACCGGGACAAGCATCTTGAAAGCATCCTTAACAGCAGGATGAAATAAATCTCTATTGTATCTATCTATTTTTTATTCGAACATCCTGCCAGTGATTATCCTTGGCCCGCGGTCTCCAATTTTGAGTATCCAGGAATCCATGCTATGGCTCACACCCCGCATTTTTTTCACCCGCAAAAACCTGGTTACCGCCCGCTCATGCTCTTTTATCCCAAGCTCAACAATACCATCCGCAATATAACCCTCAAACCCCAGGGCAGTGCCAGCAGGCTGGAAATTTGAAAGCACCTCTGGCCTCTCCAAAATCAGAAAAGACGTCAAACCCTCCCTACGAAGCACCTCAAAAAACTCGAATATCTTAAGCCTAATATCCCCACGAGAAACATCCATCATGGCATAAAGAGCACCCAGAGAGTCCAGCCCGAGACAAGTGAAACTATCCCCCACCTTCCGCTTAAAAATTTGAATCATCTCCCTAATATTCTCAATAGGCTCAAGACCAGAAAACTCAACAGGATGCTGACTCTCACGATAATCATTATAATCCGTGAGAACAAGATCCCGACAAACAGGAATACCCATATTCCTCATATTCGCCAGATGACCCTCCTTACTCTGCTCCAAAACAATGTAAAGCCCCTTCTCCCCCGAAGAAGTAAGATAGTTCGACAAAAGACTGTACGTGAAACCGGATTTCAAAGTCCCCTCTGAGCCTGTAACCAGAACAATGCTTTTTTTAGGTATATCCTCGCTAAAAATCTGGTTAAGACCCTCAACAGCATCCACCAATCTGGACATACAAGTTAAAGAACACTCTAGACAAATATATCTATCCTTTCCACCCAGAAACCTATGCTACTCTGAAAATATTATCCATCATGCAAAAAGGCAAACATTAGGAAAAATGCCACGGTCCCCTCATTCAGACACAGCTTTGCCACATATCTACTGGAAAACAGCACAGACCCACAGTATGTCCAGGAGCTACTGGGACACAAAAACTCAAAGACAACAGAAATATACACACATAAGCAACAAAGAACACAGGAAAGTCCGCTGGACAGTCTACAGATAAGATGATTGACGATTGCGGAGTTCGACCAGAAGAATACCAGAGGAATGTATATGCGAACCTTGTTCAGATAGATCGACAAATTGGTGGGATATACGAAGTGAATTCGGATATATTATATTAGGCGAAATTTTTAATGTAACAAAACTAAAGGAGTAATTATATGAGACCATTAAGCTATCGAATTTCCTTCTCTTCCGGGCTGTGTTGCATACGGAGATACAATAGAGGAAGCAATAGATATGGCGAAGGAAGCCATCGAGTTATACATAGAGAGTGTCAACTACCCCGCCCTGA
>CAZCCY010000013.1:0-24752 GCA_964497545.1 uncultured Methanosarcinales archaeon
CTCTCCTAGCTAGAGGTGAAAAACTAAGGGGACTCTTAACTGGTGAACAGTTGCGTATATTGTTTAATAAAGTAAAGTGGCTTGACAAAGAAATAACCCAGGATAAAACACCTTTACTGAGAGAATATTTAATGTATGAATTAGAAATTCCAGAAATAGACCCTGAGCGATTCGCAAAATCTATTGATGAAAATTTTATAAAGCAACAAGCAGATGAATGGTTAAGCAAATTCTATGAGTTCCTACTTGGCCAGCGCGCATTGTGGAGAGAGGAGTATTATTCGCAACCAGAGGGTATTCTGAGGTCAAAACCGATAATTCGTTTAGAGGATGGAAGGAATGTTGCGCCGTTTGATAAGGACAGAAAGCCCCTGGCTTATTTACCACCCTCAGATGAAAAAACTGCAAATAGTATTAAAAAATCATTTCCAACAGTAAAAATAGATTCAAATTCTAATGCTATAAAATTCCTAAAAGAGTTAGGATTAACGGAACCCGATGCTGTTGATGCTGTTTTAGAATATATCCTTCCAAAGTACAGACCTTGGAAAGAAGATTGGATAGCTGAGAACGAAGAAGACTTAAACCATGTTGATTTAAAAGATAATCTCCGTGATGTGCAATGGATTGCTAAAGCACTTGAAAAATCAAAAAGCCATCCAAGAAAAGATAAGCTAATAGAAACTATCCAGCAAACAGAATTTTTGTATTGCCGAAATATGGCTGATGGGAGGAAACATTATTGTTCTTCTGAAGATGTGATATATGTTGGAAGTGCCTATACTGGAAATAAAGACATTGAGACTTTTTTTGAGGGAAATGAGGATATATGGCTATTAGACGAGATGTACAAAGACGTGATTGATATTAAAACACTAAAATTATTTGGTTGTAAAGATAAGATAGAAGTTTCATTTAGAGAACCGGGGTGGGATAACAACGTTAAAATTGTAGACTACCGTGGTTGGCACGAAAGAGGTTTAGATGGTTTTGACCCTGACTGCGAAATAGAAGGTTTAGAATGGGCTCTCAAAAACATAACCATTGAAAAATCTAAAATTATCTGGAAGATTCTAAAAAACCATTACAAACAGATCTCTGGAATAGTTGAATATGCTACAAAACAGGATTATTCAAACAAAGAACAAGAATATCAGTTTTCTATAATGGGACGGCTTCTTATTGAGAATAGATGGATTTACGACAATAAAGGAACTCCCTATTCTCCCTCTGAGATACTGATTTCAGAAATTTCAGATGAATATGGTAATTTTCCAGAAAACGAGATAATTGCTAAAAAATTGAGATTCAAAGCGTCTAAAATAGAAGAAATCAAAAAAGACTTGCCTGAAGATGAGCGGGAGTTGCTTGATTTACTTGAAGAAGTCAAAAATTACGGACTTAAAGATGAACTAGAGAACTTGATAAGAAAAAAGAAAAAATCAGAGAGTGAAAAAACTACAAAGTCTCCATCGGAAATAGCCTCAGAAATTAAAAAACATTTAACTAATTATTCTGAAGAAGATGTAGAAACTGATGAGTCAGATGGTCCGTTTCCCATTCTAACCCCTGATGAAGAAAAAGAAATTCAAAAGACTCACGGTGAGAGGATTGCTACTATTCTGAAGAATCTAAAGTTGAAGACTCAGGTCAAACCAATGACCGACTCAAAAATAGAGAGTGCAATAGATACACATCAATTTCTTTTTGCGGAATATAATGGTCATTGTCAGATTTGCAATGTAAGGTTATTTCTCGGTAGTAAAGAAAGAGGAAAAAATGGTGTAGAATTTATCACCGCTCATCTGATTGAGAAAAGAAATAAAAAAGCTTATGCAGAAATGGAATGGAATGTTCTGTGCCTCTGCCCTAACCATTTTGCGTTGTTTAAATATGGGATAAAAAACCTTGAAGGTATCTGGGAACTTGCAGAATCTGTATTAAAAGATGAAATTGCTGCTGAGTGGGTGGAAGAGAGAAAAGGTAATTATTATATAGCTAAAATAAAAATGATGGGAGAAAATGAAAAATTAGAGGAAACAGAATTGTTTTACTCACAGACACATATGAGAAAAATTGTAGCGTTGTTAGGTGAAGCAGGGGATGCATAGTCCTGAACTTTGATTGTGGGTGTGGGCTATTGACAAAAATTCCAAAAAACCAATGCAGTAGCCATTTTTTAGTGTAATTGGCAAACATGCCTTTTGCTTGCGATTTTCAATAATTTTCCCACACAATCCATGAATTGGTAACCACCGGAATACATTCCTGTAGAAATGGAAACTCTGAAGTCCCCTCCTGTCCCTGTGTGATTTTTGATGTTGAAGGGGAAGCCCAGGTTTGGCCCGGCTGGCATCCCTCTCCACTGTAAGGGTAGGACGACCCTGGAGGGTGTGCGGTGTGTCGCCGAGGAGGGGTTGGATCTCATGGAGATTTCTTTCACTCATAACGTCTATCTCAGGGAGGCTTCTGCCCGTAGGGTGGGGGAGGAGGCCCGCAGGAGGGATGTTTATCTTTCCTGTCATGCCCCTTATTACATTAACCTCTCCTCAGAGAAGGGGGCGGTGAGGGAGAAGAGTGTTAGGTGGCTTGTGAAGACAGCCAGGATTGGGAGCCTGCTTGGCGCAAGGGAAATAGTCTTCCACCCGGGCTACTATCGGAAAGACGGGGAGACCCTGGAGACTGTGGCCAGGGGGATTGAGAGGGTGATGGAGGCCGTGGAAGGGGGTGTGTATCTCTCCCCCGAGACCACAGGGAGGCGTTCCCAGTTCGGCACCCTGGAAGAGACCCTGGAGGTCTGCCAGATGTGTGGTGTGAGGCCTACAGTGGATTTTTCCCACCTCCATGCCAGGACCGGGGGTGGCCTCCAGGACTGTGAGGACTACCGGCAGGTGTTTCTGCGGGTTGAGGAGGTGCTGGGCAGCCAGGCCATGCGGGAATTGCACATTCATTTCACTGCCCTCCACTTTGAAAACCGGGATGAAAAGCACCACTGTGTGCTGGGGGAGTGCCTGGGACCCGACTTCCGCCCCCTCGCCAGGCTGATAGCCGAGATGGAACTGACCCCTACGGTTGTCTCGGAGTCGCCGATTCTGGATGTGGACGCCCTTAAAATGAAGGGGATTTTTGAGGAAGAGAAAAAGAAACTGGAGGGAAAAACGGGGGGTTGAGCTGGGTGCTGGAGCTGGTTGTTTTTTTGTTTGTGTTTCTCATTGCCATGGTCCTCTCGATGATGGGCCTGGGAGGCGCGCTCCTCTATCTCCCCCTTTTTTATTGGCTTGGAATCGACGTTAAATCTGCTGCCATCCCTACCGCCCTTTTCTTGAACATGGTTACCAGTTCCTCGGCTGCTGCCACCTATCTTGGCAGGCGGATGGTGGACCTCCGGGCTGCAACTCCCCTTTTCGCTGCCTCGCTGGCAGGAGCACCATTTGGGGCATATCTCCTCGGCTTCCTGGACGTCCCAGTCCTCCTGCTGGCTTTCGGTTTAATCCAGATTAGAATCGGCCTCCACCTCCTCTCAGGCAGGGAGCTTGGAAACCTCCCCAGGGGGCGGCTCTTTGTTTTTCTTGGGACAGGGTTTTTTGCAGGGTTCCTTGGGGGACTCTTCGGCCTTGGAGGCGGCACCTACCTTGTGATAGCCCTGATTGCCCTTGGTTTTGACCCCAAGATTGCGGCTGCCACCTCCCTGGTATGTGTATTCTTCATCTCTCTCATGGGGCTTGCCTCCCATTTCGCCCTCGGCAGAGTCGCTCTTGACCCCGCATTTCTCTTTTACACTTCCATCGCAGCCCTCCTGGGAGCCCAGGTAGGAAGCCGCCTCCTGTTCCAGCGGATTCCAGGCCAGATCCTCAAAAAGGGGCTGGGCCTGCTACTGCTAACCATAGCAGGCAGAATACTCTATGGAGCCCTCACACAGATAAAATGAAAAAAATTTACAAGAAAGGCTTATCACCAAAATTTATTTCCACCTCCCAGCCACCCTTTACATATATGACTTTTTTCCGGGACAGACTGGACGCAGGAGAAAAACTTGCCACAAAACTCACAGTAAAAAATAGAGGAGTCGTCCTCGCTATCCCCAGGGGTGGGGTGCCGGTGGGCTATGCCATCTCCAGGCGGCTTGAAATACCCCTTGACCTGATAATAACCCGCAAACTGCCCATACCCTACAACCCAGAGGCAGGATTCGGAGCCGCCACCCTCCAGGAAGTAGTGTTCAACCAGCCCCTCCTGCAAAGCCTAAACAGCGAAGAAATCCAGGCCATCATAAAACAGGTACAGAGGGAGATAGCAAGAAGAACAGAACACTACCGGGGAGACCGTCCACCCCCAGATATCAAAAATAGAGATGTGATCGTGGTGGACGATGGTTTGGCCTCAGGTTACACAATGTTAGCAGCACTGCGCTCCCTCAAAAAACAGGGGGGCTACCATAAACTCGCCATAGCCTCGCCGGTAGCCTCGGCCCACGCCTACCACCTCTTAAAAGGAGAAGCCGACGAAATAACCTGCCTCCACATAAGCCAACTACCTGTATTCGCAGTAGCAAGCTTCTACCAGAGCTTCCCAGACCTGACAGACCAGGAAGTCCTGGAATATCTAGACGCCTAATGTTTTCTCCAGTATCTGGCAGCTAGCAGGAGTGTTACTACCAGTATGGCTTCAGATTCGTCCAAAACCAAAGATATGATAGCTTTTCTTGAGGCCATAAACAAAGAAAATCCTGAGAATTTATACATCATTCTTGACAACGCACAAATTCATCACGCCAACCTTGTTAAAAAGAAAGCCGAAGAACTTAACACAATCCATGACTTTGACAAAATGGATAAAAAAATAGATAACACGGCATTAAAATTATTCCACAACAGAAAACATACTTATGCAAACCACTGGATAAATAAATTCATTAGTGCAAAAAATTAAGAGAATGACTATATATATTGCCAAACAGTTTCCATTTGGGACCACTTATATCTAAAATCAATGGCGGTTCCATGGACACCGGAGGAAGTAATATACCACCTCCAAAATAAATTTTTCGGTTTTATTTTACTTTAATTTCGATTTAACCAGTTTTTAAAATGTCCTTTTAGATAGCAAGCATAGATCCACTTGAATATTCGAAAATAATGCTCAATAATGTCTATTTTAGTAGTTCTGGCAGGAGGGGGATAAAACATCCTATCAACCCGAAAAAGCGGTTAGACCTTTGGTCAGCTATAAATATCACGGTTTTTGACGATAAAATATTATATATGTGGATTTGAAAATAAGGTGGGGTTTTGAATTTGGTCAGAACTGGTATTTGCTGTCGGCATTTCCCGGCTTGTGGGCTTGTGGCTTTGGTGGTGGTGTTTTTTGTGTTTTATGTTTTTGTTGGTAGTCTCTCTTTTGGTTTTCCGGATTTTCAAGATCACAGCAAGGCCGCCGAGCGGATTGCCAGGGGTGAGTTGCTCTATCGGGATCACATAAGTTATCTGGGTGTCTATCATTATCCACCGGTTTTCCTTTACTCGCTGGCCCTGGTTTATTATCTTGTGGGTGTGAATCTTTTGGCTGCCAAGGTGTTCCTGGCAGTTTTCAATTTACTCTCCGGGATTCTGCTCTATCTCCTTGTCAGGGATTATTTGGGTGAGAATGTGTTTTTTGTTGTTTTTCTTTTTTTTGTGAATCCTCTTACGGTTTCTGCTGTCTATGTGGGGTATTTCGATAATTTTGTTGTGTTTTTCATGTTGTTTTCGGTTTATTTTCTGTTGCAGGGTCGGCCTTTTCTGGCTGGGTTTTTGCTTGCGGTCTCTTTTATGAGTAAGCTGTTTCCAGTGCTTGTTTTGTTTGTTTTGGCGCCGTTTTATTTGAGGCTTGGAAGAGCTGGGTTTTTTTTGAGGTTTTTGTTGGCTTTCTTGTTGGGTGTGTTTGTTATTTCTGTCCCGTTTCTGGTTCTTACACCCAGGGAGTTCATATATTATGCTTTTTTTTATAATTTTGAGCGGTCGGTTGACAGTCTGAGTTTGTATTTCTATTTTCTGCCAGGACTGGTTTCGCTCTCGGTGGTGTTTCAGGCTGTTTTCCTGGGCTGGCTCTCTTGGAGGGTTTATGGGTCAGACCCTGCTGGGTCTGGGTTTTCTTTTCTGGCAAGATGGTTTCTTTTTCTGTTTCTGGGTTTTTTTGTGTTGAACCGGATTAACTACCCCCACTATCTGATTTATGTTGTTCCTTTCTTTTCTTTTGTACTTGTAGAGGAATATGGGTTGAAAAAACAGTTTTTGGGGTTTTTTGCCTGGAAACAGCTGGCTTTGGCGTTTAGCCTGGTTCTCCTGGGAAGCTGGGTTTGGGCTTACCAGTGGAGTCAGGGTGTCTCTGATTTCAGGTCTAGCGGTTATTTCTGGCTTGGCGCTGTGGTCTATTTCCTGGGTTGTTTTTATTTCCTGGTTGTGCTCTATTATAGGGTTTTCAGGTAGTTGTTGATTGCCAGGGCTGCTTTTTTGCCTGCTCCCATGGCGCTTATCACGGTGGCAGCACCGGTTACCGCGTCCCCTCCTGCATAGACCCCTGGCAGGGAGGTGGCCCCGTCGCTATTGGTGAGGATGGTGCCTTTGGGCCCGGTTTTGAGCCCGGTTCTCTCTGGGAGGAGGGGGTTTGGTGTTGTCCCGATGGCGACGATGACCAAATCTACGGGAAGTGTGTGTTCGCTCCCTGGTAGGGCTACTGGTCGGCATCTGCCTGTCTCGTCTGGCTCGCAGAGCTCCATCTTTACACATTCTATTTCTTTGACATGGTTTTTTTCGTCTCCCAGCATCCGGGTGGGGCTTGTGAGCAGGCGGAATTTCACCCCTTCCTCGCGGGCATGGATGATTTCTTCCCTGCGGGCTGGCATCTCTTCCTCCCCCCGCCGGTAGACGATGGTAACGTCCTCGGCTCCCAGCCTGCGGGCGCATCTGGCAGCGTCCATGGCGACATTGCCACCCCCGATAACAGCGACCCGGGACGCCCTCTTGATGGGTGTGTCGTATTCTGGGAAGAGGTAGGCTTTCATCAGGTTGACCCTGGTTAGAAACTCGTTGGCAGAGTACACGCCATTCAGATTCTCGCCATCGATTCCCAGAAACAAGGGTAGGCCTGCACCTGTGCCCAGGAATATGGCATCGTATTCCCTCTGGAGTTCCTGGAAGGGGATGGTGCGTCCCACAATGGCGTCCACCTCGATTTCCACGCCAAGCTTCTGGACGTATTCTACCTCCCTCTCCACAATCTCGTTGGGGAGCCTGAACTCGGGTATGCCGTAGACCAGGACGCCGCCCGGCTGGTGGAGGGCCTCGTAGATGGTCACGCTGTGCCCCATCCTGGCAAGCTCGGCGGCCGCGGTCAGCCCTGCCGGGCCAGAGCCGACCACCGCAACTCTCCTGCCAGTATCCCTCGCTTTCTCCGGGATGAAAGGGTGTTTTGCCTCAAAGTCTGCTGCGAACCGCTCCAGCCTGCCAATCGCGATAGGCTCGCTTTTCTTTCCCAGGATACATTCTGCCTCGCACTGTCTCTCCTGAGGGCAGACCCGCCCACAGATAGCTGGCAGGGAATTATATTTCTTAAGTTCCCGCCCTGCAGCTAGAAAGTCTCCCTCTGCTATCAGACGGATGAAACCTGGGATATCGATTCCCACCGGGCATCCGCCCACACACTTTGGTTTTTTGCACTGGAGACATCGGCCTGCCTCGGCCATGGCATCGCTTTCACTGTAGCCCAGCGCGACCTCCTGGAAGTTGTGAACCCGCACCTCTGGCGGCTGCTCCGGCATCTCTGGCCTCAACATTTACACTCACCCCCACCGCAGTATTTCTCGAGCGAGACCTGTTCCTCTTCCCGGTACAGGTTAAGCCTGTTCATGAGGAGTGTGAAATCCACCAGGTGAGCGTCAAACTCTGGCCCGTCCACACATGCAAACTTGGTCTCGTTCCCCACAAGCACCCGACACGACCCACACATACCGGTGCCGTCCACCATTATCGGGTTAAGACTCACAATCGTCGGAACCTTGAAAGGCGCGGTCACACCTGCCACTGCCCGCATCATCACAGGCGGGCCAATAGCAACCACCCTGTCCACCCTCCCCTTCTCCAGCACCTCCTTTAAAAGGTCTGTCACAAAACCATGATGACCCAGACTGCCATCATCTGTGGCAACCAGAACCTGGTCACTCACACTCCTCATCCGCTCCTCCCAGAACAGAAGTTCTCTGGTTCTAGCCCCGATAATGGAAATCACCCGGTTCCCCACATCCCGGAATGCCTTTGCCTGGGGATAGATGGGTGCAATCCCCACCCCACCTCCTACAAGCACCACGGTCCCAAAATTCTCGATTTTAGAAGGCCTCCCCAGGGGGCCAACCACATCCAAAATGTAATCACCCTCCTCCAGGGTTGCAAGCTCCCTGGTGGTTTTACCGATCTCCAGGAAAACCATGGAAACACTGCCACTCCCATAATCCGCGATGGTAAGAGGTATCCTTTCACCCCTCTCATGGATTCTGATGATCATGAACTGTCCTGGCCTGGCGTTTGTGGCTATCTGGGGCGCCTCAACCCTGAGGTGGTAAATGCCTTTTGCAAGTTCTTCTTTCTCAACTATTTTGTAAGGCATGACCGGGGAGTTTAGAGCTAAAACAGGAAAAAGCTTCCTCTTTAATCTTATCTAAAATCTTTGACAAGAACATCTACTGGTAAAACTGACGGATGTCAAATATGGACAGAGATGGGTTGTAGAAAATCAGCAATATAAAAAAAATATAAAATAGGGGGGGTTATCTTTTCAGTTCCACGAGTTTCAGTTTCCGCCCCCGGGGGCAGGGCATGAGTGGGTCACCTATCACCCGGACGATGGTGCGTTTATCTCCGTTCTCGATTCCGGGGGGTGAGCAGAGTTCTTGCATTTCACAGTCATTGTTTCCACAGTTTGGTTTTTCGTAGACAATCTTTGAGCCGTTGAAGGCTTTACGGGATTCGATGGCCACGGTCTGTGGTGTCTCCATGACCTCAACTGCGTATACCCCCTCCTCGTGTACCAGGCAGTCGTGTCTGGTACTGTTTCTCAGGTTCACTATTTTGTACCTGCTCCCCGGGTTGAGGTTGTGACAGGTTTTTCTGAGTTTACAGGGCTCGCACTCTGATACTGGCCCGTTGAAAATGAACTCGTTCCCTATGCGGGCGAGTCTTGTTCCAATTAATGTTATTACAGTGTCGTCTTCCATTTCTCTACTACTTTCGTTTTAACAGCTAAATTTATTGCGGCTTCCCGTGTGAGACCTGTGCCGAGGATAGTGTATCTCTCCGGGCGTATCCTGTGAGCATTGACCAGTGCTTCGATTATATCCCCCGGGGGTATTCCCAGTTCTTCTGCAGTGGTGGGCGCCCCAATCTGTCTGAGGGCGTCTCGCAGGGACTTCCAGTCTCCTCCGTGGAGGTACATCATCATTATCGCCCCTACCCCACATTGTTCTCCGTGCAGGGCTGGTTTTGCTGTTATCCGGTTTAGGGCGTGGCTGAACTTGTGTTCTGAGCCGCTGGCAGGGCGGGAGGAGCCTGCAATGCTCATGGCCACGCCGCTTGAGACAAGGGCTTTCATCACCAGGCGGGCTGAGCTTTCAAGACCAGGTTTAATGGTCTCGGCAGAGTCCACCAGGATTTTGGCTGACATGAGGGAGAGCGAGGCAGCATACTCGCTGTACGGTGCGTTTCGGAGCCTGTGGGCTAGCTGCCAGTCCCGCACCGCTGTATAATTGGAGATAATGTCCCCACATCCTGCGGCCAGCAGGCGGAATGGCGCCTGGGCAATCACCTGTGTGTCTGCAATTACCGCCAGGGGGGTCTGAGCCCCCCGGGAAACCGTCTCCCCATCCTCCAGGATAGAAGCCCGGTTTGACACGATCCCGTCATGGGAGGCTGCGGTGGGAATGCTGATAAATGGCACCTCTAACTCGGTTGAGGCAAGTTTAGCAACATCAATAGCCTTACCCCCACCCACCCCAAGGAGGAAGCCTGCATTTTCTCCTGCCTCTTTCACTCTTGCAATCTCTTCTGCCGAGGCTTCGCTCACAATCAGGTATTCTGCCTCGAATCCTTCTTCTTCCAGCGAGGAGATGACCTTGTTTCCTGCCACTTCCAGGGTTTTTCTACCGGTGACAAGAAGACAGGTGCCGTTAAGTTTAAGGTCGAGGCATACCTTTGCGGTATCACCTAGAACATTGCTTCCCACCAGCACACTTCTGGGAAGCTGCATCCACCTGTAACTCATGACCCTGAATAATATTCTATACAACCTTCGGCAGTTCATCTATAAATACTATATCCACCCCCTCACCGCGGATACATCCTACAACCCGGTGGACACCCTTACCTATGCTCTACTTCTGGCTGCCAGCATCCTGCTGGTACTGAAGTTACTGAAAAAGCTGAATGTCAGAATAGATGTGGTTTTCCTTCTCGCAGTTGTGCCCTATATTCTGGCAGGCTCGACCATGCGGGTGATGGAGGATGCAGAGATTGTCCAGCCACCTGTGAGCTATCTTTTCATCACACCCCCAATCTATTTCCTTATCTTTACGGTCACATTTCTGTTCCTTGTCCTTTCGATAGAAATGGAGAACCGTGGCAGAATAAACGATTACCGGCGACTCTTCGGCTCCCTGGGATTGGGATGGCTTGTTTTGAACCTTGCATTTATTTTACAATTCACAGACATTAAACGGCCCCTCTATGGCCTCTTGATTGTTTTTCTCGGGTTTGGATTGACTTATCTTGTCTATCGGGTAGCTTTGGAGTTGAATTTTTTAGCCGGGATTCTCACCGAAAAGGTTAACCTGGGAATCCTACTCGCACATCTACTCGATGCCTCATCCACCTTTGTGGGAATGGACCTCCTGGGATACACCGAGAAACATGTGGTCCCCACCTTCATCATAAATTTAACAGGCACAGCGCTTGTTATGTATCCTCTTAAACTGGCAGTCTTTATACCAATATTATATATAATTGATACGTCTAAAGAGGATGAAAATATGACCTGGCTTTTGAAGCTGGCCATCCTTGTCCTTGGCCTGTCTCCAGCAGCCCGGAACACGCTCAGAATAATATTAGGAACCTAGAATTTCAGGGGAATCAAGGAGTGTACGAAGAGAGGGAGCGAGTATGGGTTAAAACAGGAGATGAAATCTGTCTTGAGGATGTGAAAAAGAGTTTCATCCTTGTTGCGGTAGTCTTTTTAGTCTCGCTCGCACTAGGCTTCCAGTTCTCAGCCCAGCATCCGGGTTTCACCGAGAAATACCTTGAAGGTTTGAAAGGAATTTTTGACATGATAAAAGAGCTGAACCCCCTACTGATACTTCTTATTATTTTTTTTAATAATGCTTTTAAGAGCCTTCTTGCCATGGTGGGGGGTGCTCTTCTTGCAGGTGTGCCACCGGTTGTGTTTGCAGGATTCAACGGTTTTATATTGGGTCTGGTTGCCGAGATGTCCTACAGCGATCACGGCCCCCTGTTTGTGGCTGCAGCCATCCTCCCCCATGGCATAGTCGAACTGCCACTTGTGCTCCTGAGCTCAGCTATCGGCGTGAAACTTGGCAGAAACACCCTCAACTTCCTCCTTGGCAGGCAAAAAACCCTCAACTGGAACCTGAAAAAATGGACCTCTTTTTATCTTCGCTGGATTGCCCCCCTCTTCTTCCTGGCAGCCATCATAGAGACTTTCATAACCCCCCTGGTAATTGGAAGCTTGAGGTGAATGGCTTTTGGAAGCGGTGATGTATTATCTGGAATGTCGGATGTAAACGGTTATTTCATAGCCTGCACCTGTCAGATGTGAAGCTATGGGGAGGCCGCCGGCACCACTCCCGATTATTACAAGCCGGGGGATGTGTGTTTCAGACATAAACGGTTAAACAGTTGACCCAGAGAATAATGGTTTTCTCAGGGATTGAAAGGAGGGTGAGGGCGAAGGGCTTTTTAGTTTGGCTTTCATAGACAACAGGTTATGAAGGTCAACCGTGTTTCTGAGCACATCTGGGAGATTCCTGTCACCGAGAAAGAGGGTATGAGGGTGCCTGCCCGGATTTATGCTTCCGAGAAGCTTTTCAGGGAGATGGAGGAGGGGGTTTTTGAGCAGGCTACCAATGTAGCGTGTCTGCCGGGAATCCAGAAGTATTCCTATTGTATGCCTGATGGGCATGTGGGTTATGGCTTCCCTATCGGGGGTGTGGCCGCCTTCGACCTGGAGGAGGGGATTATTTCCCCGGGTGGTATCGGTTTCGATATTAACTGTGGGATGCGTCTCATTCGCACTGACCTCAGGGTGGATGAGGTTAAGCCTAAGATTCGGGAGCTTGTGGATTTCCTCTTCCAGACTGTGCCCACAGGTGTGGGTGGTAGAGGTATTGTCAGATTGAAGCCGCCTGAGTTCCGGGAGGTGATGTCCAGGGGTGTTGACTGGTGTATCGAGCAGGGATACGGGTGGCAGGAGGATGCTGAGCGAGTTGAGGAGGAGGGGCATATTGAGGGTGCTGACCCGGGTTGTGTGAGTGACCGTGCGGTCAAACGGGGTTTAAGCCAGCTCGGCACCCTGGGATCGGGGAACCATTACCTGGAAATCCAGGAGGTCAAACCTGAGAACATATTTGACAGAGAGCTTGCAGAGAAGCTCGGGATTTTCCCTGGCCAGATTACGGTGATGATCCATTGTGGCTCCAGGGGCTTCGGCCACCAGATTGGGACTGACTACCTGAAGATTTTTGACACCGCGATGCAGAAGTACGGTCTAAAGGTCAAGGACCGGGAGCTTGCCTGCGCCCCCTTCCAGTCTGAGGAGGGACAGTCCTATTTCAAGGCAATGAAATGTGCCGCAAATATGGCGTTTGCCAACCGCCAGTTGATAGTCCACCGGGTCCGGGAGGCCTTCAAAAAGTTCTTTAAAAAAGAGCCGGAGGACATGGGGATGGAGACAGTCTATGATGTAGCCCACAACATTGCCAAAATAGAGGAACACCAGGTGAACGGTAAGACCCGGACACTCCTCGTCCACCGCAAGGGCTCCACCAGGTGTTTCGGCCCCAGTCGGAAGGAGCTGCCACAGAGGTTCCGGGAGACAGGTCAACCGGTAATCGTGGGAGGGAGCATGGAGACCGGCTCCTACCTCCTGGTGGGCACAGACAAGGCCCTCACCGAGACCTTTGGCTCCACCATGCACGGGTCAGGCAGGACCATGTCCCGGAGCAAAGCCAAAAAGAAAATAAGAGGCACCGAGCTCCAGCAGACCATGGAGCGACACGGTATAATTGTGAAGGCAGCAAGCATGAGCGGGCTTGCGGAGGAGGCAGGCTTCGCCTACAAGGACATCCAGGATGTGGTGGACACCGTGGACCGGGTAGGAATCTCCCGCCGGGTCGCAAGATTCACACCCCTCGGCAACATAAAAGGCTAGATTAGCAGGTCGTCCAGACCAGAATCTTTCAACATTTTTATTGCCCCTCTCTTCTCTTCCAGGGTGAGGGGTCTTGCCAGCTCCGGATACCGGTAGGCCTGGTACTCAGGCCGGTACTGGAACATCAGGTTAAACCTGACATGGGGGATGTTTCTGGCAGTCCACTCGATGATGGGCCTGGTACAGCACTCCAGGTGCCCTGGGAGGACCAGGTGTCTCAGGAGTATCTCTCCGTTCTGGTAGGCCTGCTGGAAATTCCTGGTAACGGTCTCCCAGTAACCCCTGACATGGGAGTATCTCTCGGCGCACTTGTTGTTACCGTATCTGAAGTCTGCCAGATAGACGTCAACTATGCCTTCCAGGAGGAGGGCTGTCTCCTGGCTGTAATACATGTTGGAGTTCCAGATGATGGGTGTGTTCACCCTCATGTGCTGGAGGATTTTGAGTATGGTGTGGGTGTGGGGTGTGGGTGTCACAAGGTTGAGGTTTCTGGCGCCCTCGAGGCGGCGTAGTGTTACCAGGCGGCTGAGCTCCTCTGGCAGGAGGGGTGTGCCTGTCTCTGGCTGGGTGGATATCTGCCAGTTCTGGCAATAGACACAGGCGAAGTTGCAGCCTGTGAAAAACACGGTGTGGGATGGTATCAGTTCTGGCTCCTCTCCAAGGTGGAGGAACTCTGCCGAGTACCTGGAAACCGCGGGGACCTGGCAGACCCCGACTGCCTTGAAACGGTTAACCTGGCAGTGATGGTCACAGAAATTGCAGCTTTCGAGCATCCGCTGTGCTATTGCTGCTTTGAGGTCGAGGAGGGTTTTACCGGTGTCTGTCTCTTCTTGTTTTCCTGTCTCCTCTGGTTGTCCCCTTTCCTGCTGGCTGGCTTCTTGATGAGCTTCCCATAGTGTGTGGATGGGATCCGTGGGGTGGAAATCGGTTTTTACCTTCCGGGTTAAATTGAAGTGGGCTGGGGCTTTGTTCTGGGCTACCTGCTGGTATCTTTTAAGATATTTCGGCATTTCCTGCTAGGGGTCTTACGAATTTCCGCTCCACCTCCTGGCGGTGCAGGCTATTGTAGGTGCAGAAGGGTATTATTCTGCCGTCCGGGGTGGCATAGTGGATGCCGCATCTCTGCACTCTTTCCAGGTCGAGGTTGTAGAGGTCCATGAAGTGCATGGCTCCCAGGAAGAGGGTGTGGCGGTGGAACTCGCGGGTGGCCTCGGTGGAGCCTTCCCGGAAGATGTTCAGGAAGAGTTTCTTGAAGTCCACAGACTTGGGCGCCATCTTGGTGTCGATGAACCTGGGGAGAGCTGCTGCCAGTTTACCCCTCCTTTTTATTTTTTCTATAGATTTTATTTTACCGGTGCCCTCCTGGGCAAGCCTGTCCAGGTATTCCATCAGGCCCTCCACATCGATAAACCTGGTAATCGGTATCATCCTCCCATCCTCATAGTAGACGTAGGTGCCGGTGCCGCAATGGGGGTGGACCGTGAACTCGACATTGGGCTCACCCTCCTCTGCTGTCACGAAGTGGGAGACCGCGGTCACAAACGGGACAGGGTAGAAGTCGCCTCCGGTTATCTCGCCCTGGGTCTGCTCCTCTATCAGCCTGAACAGGTCCGGGATGGTTATCCTCTTTTCCAGCCTCTCCTCCTGGTTGATTCTACCGGTGAAGGACACGGGCTGGAAGTTAACCGCCTTGATCACATCCAGGTTCTCCAGGGCGAATCTTATGATTTTCCCCACCTGGTCGTCATTGACACCCTTTGCCAGGGTTGGGACCAGGGTGACGCTTGTAAGACCGGCCTTGCGGCAGTTCTCGATAGCCCTGAGCTTGAGGGGCAGGGCGTTGTACCCCCTGGTTTTGTGGTAGGGTGCCTCGTCCACACCATCGAACTGGAGATAGATGGTGCGGAGTCCTGCGCTGTTGAGACGCTGGCAGAGTTCCAGGCTCTGGGCGAGTTTAACACCATTGGTAGCCATCTGAATCTGGGCGAAGCCCATCTCTTCAGCCATCTCTACAAGCTCCACAATGTCCTCCCGCATGGTAGGCTCACCCCCAGCAAACTGGATGGCAGGACACGGCACAGGCCTCTCGCTCCGGAGAAGCTCCATCATCCTGCGTATCTCCCCTTTTGAGGGCTCGTAGAGATAACCGCTAGCAGCAGCATTGGCAAAACAGACCGGACACCTCTGGTTACACCTGTTGGTCACATCAATGTTAGCCAGAATTGTGGTGGTCTTATGCCCTGGACACACCCCACACTCGAAGGGGCAGTTCCCATTACTGGAGACCAGAGGGTTTGCCACCCCCTCCCCATCGTGCCAGAACCTCAAAAAACGCCTGTATTGATGTGAGTCTGACCAGTAAACATCTTTAAATTCACCATGAACAGGACAGGTCTTCTTGATAACAACCTCCCCATTTTCTTCCAGGATGAGTGCATTAATGATTTTCAGACATTCTGGACAAAGAGACTTAACCTGTTTCATAAATGCCACACCTCGAAAGGAAAGGATAAGCAAACATGTATATCACCTTTTCCGTTAAAGAATATAAAAATCTTACAAAGCTCTCGCCATCTCCCGGATTTTCTCCACCACAAGAACAGCATCCCTGTGCTTCAAGTCCACCTCTCCTTCCTCCAGGAAAACCGCAAGCTCTCTCTCTTTCTCCCCGGTTATAACCCCCCTCGCTCTCGCCTCTGCCAGTATTACAGGGTAATTACGGTCAGGATAAAAAAGATTCCTTGCCACCTCCAAAATATCCTCTTCTTCTTCCCTGGTGAGCACCCCCCGGTTACAGGCGGCCTGGAGACTCGCTCTCACATTTACCAGGGGGACAGAGAGGGGTTCAAAGGTGTCCGGGTTGAAGGTCACCGCAACCTCGTCGTCAGAATCTATTACACCCTCCCGATAAAGCCTGTAAATCTCCCCCACCCCAATCATACCATAACTGTCAAGCTCTGCCGCCCGCAACGCCCCCATACTACTACCACCCACCACGGTTACACCCTGCTCCAGCGCGGCCAGAATCTCCCGGTGGGCCACCGCAGCCCGGTCGAAAAAAATCCCATCGATAATCCCGATTATGTCGACCCGCCTCCTCTCGAGAAGACGGGTCAGGTCTCCCCGTTTGACTGGTGGACGGTAATCTGCCTCCAACAGCCTTCTTGCCTCCCTCTCACTCAAACTGGTACCAGTATAGATAACAATCCTGGGCACTCTCATCAGTCCTCACAGTCATCTATGTCTCCCTCTCCCACCTCAAGCATAAGTTCACCGTAGATCAGCTTTTCAATCACCCTAGCCACATACCTCCGCCGCTGGTAACTCTGCAAGTCCTCGTTCATCTTAAGCTCGGCGTCAATCTGCACCCTTAAGAGGGCATAGCGCAAATCCTCATCTCCACTATCAAGCTTCCGCAACCCTTCCAGGAGAAAAGGGAGCCTGAAAGGGTTCTCCACAGCCTCAGCCACAAGCAGAACACCTTCTGACACATCTCCTTTCTCAAAATCCTCCCTCCCAGTTAAAAGCCTCAAAGTACTTTTAAGATACTTTTTACCGTCACCCAACACAACCTCTTCCATGCCAGCTTTTTTAATATACCTCCAGGTATTTCAACCCCCCACCTCACCTATCCGAGTAGACACTGCTGTGTTGAAAAATTTAATGACTGGGTCCCAGCTTTCCGCAGAAGCTTGATTAGAAGCTTGATTATAATCAGAGATTTGAAAAGTAAAATATATCAATAAAAATACTAAAATTATCCGCTCAAAGTGTGGAAAGTGGGCTAAACCCCTGTTTCTTTTCAGGGTTAAGGCTATGTTGTTATTTTTGGTGGGTTTGTGTTTTCTGTTTCGTGTGTTTCGAGGATTGTGTTTGTTATTCTGTCGATTAGTTCCATTGCGCCTTTGTATCCGAGGGTGAGGATTCTTTGGGCGCCTACTCTGTCGTGTATGGGTAGGCCTACTCTCACCAGGGGGATTTTCTCTTCTCTGGATATGTATTTCACGTTTGAGTTTCCTATGAGTATCTGGGGTCCTGTTTTTTTGACTGCATCGTTGAAGGTGTCAAAGTCTATGCCTTCCAGGACGTTGCAGTCTGGGTGGGTGTCTTCTATGTGGTTTCTTGCGATTTGGCTGAATCTGGGGGTCTGGCTTCCGGTTGCTACAAGTACCGGGTGCATTCCCAGTTCCAGTGTCAGGGAGAGTATGCCTAGTACGGCTTCTGGGTCGCCGTAGATTGCTGTTTTTATACCGTAGGTATATTTGTGGACATCTACCATGGCATCGAGGAGCCTGCCCCGTTCCTTCTGGTAGCTCTCTGGCGTCCTGTGCCCTGATATCTGGTGGAGGGTGTCAAAAAACTGGTCTGTGTTTTTGAGGCCGATGGGCAGGGGCACATTGTAGTTGGGTATATTGTGGGTTTCCTGGAGGTATTCTGCTGCCGGGTTTATGCTGGCTGTGCCCAGGCTTATGGTGGCGGTGCTGTTTCCCATGTCTGCGATTTCGGATAGGGGTGTGCCGCCCCTGGGTATTTTTGGGGTGTTTGGTGGCGCATCAAAAGTGTCAGAGATGTCAGGGATCAAGATATAGGGGCCGACCGTGTCTGATGCAATCTGTTTTAATTCGCGTATATCTGCAGGTGAAATGTTTTCTCCCAGGATAATGTTGACCTTACCGTTTTTGTTGTTTTTGTTTTTTGTCAGGTGTCTTATGGTGGCGTTGATGGCTTTCAGGTAGCCGTTTATGTGGCTGTTCTCATAGCTTGGTGTGGACACAGGGATTATTATTATGTCGTCTATGCCTTCTTCCTCTTTGAATTCTCTTATGATGCTGTTGATGTCCTCGCCTATTGTTTCGGCCATGCAGGTGGTGGCTACCCCGATAAGTCTGGGCTGGTATTGTAGTATCACGTTTTTTAGTCCTTTTTTCAGGTTTTCGCTTCCACCATAGACTGCACCCCGTTCGCTCAGGGCGCTGGATGCAATGTCTACCGGCTCCCGGAAATGATGTGCAAGGTAGAGCCGCATGTAGGTACTGCACCCCTGAGAGCCGTGGAGGAGGACCATGGTGTCCTCGATACCCTTGAACGCCAGTACACTGCCCATGGGCTGGCACATCACACAGGGGTTTACAGTGGCATAGCTTCTCTCGGTCATACCGGTGCCTCCACCCTCGTCTCTTTCCAGACCGGGCTGTTTATGGATGAGTCGATTTCACGGGCGAAGTTGAGGAACCCCTTGAATCCTTCGAATTCCACTGTTCTGTCGTGGTTGAAGTCGCAGAAGGCTATGCCGAGTTTGTATGCCATGAAGCGTTCCTTGACGCCTCCTACCATCAGGTCTGCCTTCTGTTTGATGAGGAGTTCTGAGAGTTCCAGGGGGTTTGCGTCGTCCACTATGACTGTGCCGTCTTTCACCGAGTAGCTTATCTGCTCGTAGTCTGCCCGTTTCCCGGTCTGGGTGCCGATGATGACCACTTCCATGCCTAGTTCCCGGAATCCCTTGATGAGGGTGAGGGCTTTGGCTGCACCACCCATGTAGATGGCAGCCTTTTTACCCTTTACTCTCAGGCGGATTCGGTTTATCTCAGGCATGATTCGGGCTGTCTCCTCTCTGATGATGGCTTCTGCCCTCTCTCTGGTGTTGAAGAATTCTGCTGTCGCTCGGAGGGCTGTGCAGAGGTCTTCTATTCCGAAGAAGCTCACTTTCAGGAAGGGGATGCCGTATTTCTCTTTCATCCATTTGGCAAGGTAGGTCATGGAACCGCTGCACTGTACCAGGTTTAACTGTGCACGGTGGGCCTGTGAAATTGTCCTGGCAGTCGAGTCCCCGGTCATGGAAGTTATCACTTGTATGCCCATCCGCTCGAAGAGGGGTTTCACAAGCCACAGATCGCCTGCCACGTTGAACTCGCCAAGCAGGTTTATCCGGTAAGGCGATGTTATCTCCGGCTCTTCCCTTCCTATTAGCTTTTTCAGGGCGTTGCAGGCGGCCTTGTAGCCGTCTGACTTGTTACCTTTGAACCCCTCTGACTTTACGGGGATGATGGGGATGCCATGCCTGTGGCTGGCAGTTTTGCACACTGCCTCGAGGTCATCTCCAATAAGTCCAACGATACAGGTGGAATAGACAAAAATGACCGGTGGGTTGTAGAGTTCCACAAGCTCGTCGATGGCTCTGGCAAGTTTTTTCTCGCCCCCGAAGACCACGTCTATCTCTTTCATGTCTGTGGTGAAACTTGTGCGGTAGGTCTCAACGCCGCTGGATAGAGCCCCTCTGATATCCCAGGTGTAGCTGGCACAGCCTATGGGCCCGTGGACGAGGTGCACTGCATCAGTCACCGGGTTCAACACCACCCTGGCGCCTGAATACACACATGCCCGCTGGCTCACGGCCCCGGCCAGGCTGGTGTTATCACAGGCCAGGGCCACGGCTTTCTCTGTCTGTTTCTGGGCGATATAGGGCTGTCTCTCCCTGAGTGTGTTAACTACTGGCATCTCCATTCAACTCCACATATATTTTTATTGTACTGTCTCGAGAACCCAGTCTTCTGCGTCCCTGTCCTTTATGTCTAGGAGGGTGTTCCCTATTCTTTCCACCATTCGCATGGCACCTGCGTATCCCATGATGGGGAAATGGTGGAGGTTTGCCCGGTCCATTATTGGGAAGCCCACACGGACTAGGGGGATGTCTTCTGCCCGTGCTATGAACTTTCCATAGGTGTTGCCCAGGAGCAGGTCTACCGGGTTGTTTTTGATTTTCTGGTGCAGGGTGAAGAGGTCGCCGCCTGAGATGACCTCTGTATCCAGGCCTTCCTGGCCGACCAGTGCGTTGACTTCTTCTTCGAAGGCTTTGCTCTCGGTCCCTGTGAGCACGATGGTGGGTTCCATTCCCATCTCCAGTACAAGGCTGGTAAGACCGGTTATTATGTCGGGGTCGCCGAATATGGCCACCTTCTTGGCATGGAAGTGGGGGTGGGCGTCGGTCATCATGTCCACCAGCCGTCCTCTTTCGTCCTCAAGCTCTGGGGGTATGGGCACGTTAGCCAGCTTTGCAGCGTTCATGATGAACTGGTCGGTGTTCCGGATGCCGATGGGTGTGGGGCCGATTATGGCAGGCACCTTGAACTTGTTCTGGAGTATGGTTGCAGCAGAGCCTCCCGCCATCCTGCAGAGGGCGATGGTGCCAAGTGAGTTTGCCAGGTCTTCGATGTCGCCCAGTGGGGTGCCACCCCTGGGGAAGGTGGATGTCCTCCCTGTGAGGGGTGCATCGAAAACGTCTGTGGTGTCCGGGAATACAATGGCGGGGATGCCCATGGTGGAGAGTATCCGCTTGATTTCCCGGATGTCCCCTGGCTCAACAAAGCCAGGTATGATATTAATTTTGCCATTGGGCTTGCTCTTGCTGGCGAAGGTGGTTACAAAGGATTTTACCATGTTGTCGTAGCCGGTGATATGGGAGCCTACATAGCTGGGTGTGGATGCCACGCATATTTTGATGGACGGGTCAATGAGCTCTTCCAGGATGGCGTCTTCGACTATGGCGTCCACATCATCGCCGATGGTCTCTGCGACACAGGTGGTGTGTATGGCGATTACATCAGGCCGGTAGATGGTTGCGATGTTGGCAAGCGCCTCCCTGAGGTTGCTGGCACCGCCGAAGACTGCTGTCCCCTCGTAGAAGCTGCTGCTTGTTGCCAGGGTTGGCTCCCGGTAGTGTCGGGTCAGACACATCCTGAGGTAGGATAGGCAGCCCTGGGAGCCGTGGCTGTGGGGCATACAGTTGTGCACGCCCATTGCAGCATAGACTGCGCCTATGGGCTGGCAGATTTTAGCGGGATTTATAGTTACCGCTTCACGCGGGATTTCCTCACAGGGTGTATGGTCTAGCATCTCTTTTAACCTCCTTGCACCCCTTTCCATGGAGGGTGTATGAACCTCCAGGTGGGGCTGTGTATTGCCATATCCACGTCACGTGCGAAATTCAGGACGCCCTGAAATGCTGTGTACCGTCCGCTGTAGTCGTAGGAGTGTATCTGTCTTGACGGGATGCCCATCTTCTGGGACAGGTATTTGTCCTTGATTCCTGAGCAGTACAGGTCAGGTTTCATTTCGTTTAGCAGGAACTCTGTTTCATGGTGGTTCATATCATCCACAACCACGACACCGTCTTCCAGGTCAGGGAACATGCCCTCGTAGTCCATAAGCCCGATTTTCTCTTTGAGTTCAGCGATTCGCTCTTTACTTATTGGCGGCTTGATGTTCTCGTCAGGCTCGTAGTGTATGTCTTCAAGGATGGAGCTGGTGACTGTCTTCTTTTTCTTGAGTTCTGGCAGAACCTTCCGCCCTTCATAGTCGTCCCGGTGGGCGAACTGGTAGCCTGTCATCACCACCTTCATGCCGAGGTCCTCGAAGAGATGTTTGTAGTGGTGGCTCCTTGAACCCCCTGCAAATACAAAGGCTGTTCTGCCCTGGAGTTTTTTGCGGTACCTTTCAAGTTCTGGCCTGATTCGCTCTAGCTCTTCTGCTATCACCTCTTCGGTACGCCTCTTGAGCCCTGCGTCGTCGAAGAACTGGGCCATCTTCCGGAGAGATTTGATGGTCGATTTGATTCCAATATAGTTCACCTTCAACCAGGGAACACCGAATTTTTCTTCCATCATCCTGTTGGTATAGTTGATAGACCTGTGGCACATCAGGATGCTGAGCTTGGCCCGGTGGGCCTTTGCTATGTCATGGAATGACCCATCCCCGGTGAAGGTTGAAACGATACGATAGCCTATCCGCTCAAGCAGGGGTTTTAGCTCCCAGAGGTCGCCCCCGATGTTGTACTCGCCGAATATGTTGATGTCAAAGGGTGTGGAGTCCTCAAGTTCTTCTGTACCTATGAGGTGCTCCATGAGGACGTTGCTTGCTATGTGATGGCCTGCCGACTGGCTGACACCCCTGTAACCCTCACACCGCACCGGTAGGACCTTGATGCCATGTTCTTTTTCTGCCTGCTTTGCCACTGCCTCAAGGTCGTCTCCGATGAGTCCGACTGGGCAGGTGGCAAAGATGCCGATAGCACCGGGATGGAATATCCTAACGACCTCGTCTATGGCCTTTTTGAGCTTCTTCTCGCCGCCGAACACTATGTCTGTCTCTCGCATGTCTGTTGAGATGCAATAGTTCATGTAGTAGTCCTGGCCCTCTCTTGGCCTGGCAAAGTTCCGGCGTGTACCCCAGGTGTAATATGCACAGCCTATGGGACCGTGGGTTATGTGTACCATGTCCTTGACCGGGCCAAGCACCACACCTTTAGCTCCTGCATATGCACAGCCGCGATTTGTGGCAATCCCTGGTATCGCCCGGTCATTTGCCTCGATGTGCTGTTCAACCGAGCAATCCCTTACAATTACATGCTTTCTCCGGTTCTTTGCAACCTTTTCCGGATACACCTTTATCATGTTGTCCACAATCTGATGGACGTTTTCAACTGCTGCCATCTTGTGTCACCTCCTCTGCTCTACCGACTGTGATTTCACCTATCTCGCCCGTCCGTATGCGTATTGCCTCGGTTATGGTGGATACGAAGATCTTGCCGTCCCCCATGTGTCCGGTCTGGTTGACCTCTATTATCTTCTGGACGACCTTGTCTGCCGCCCTGTCGTCCACCACGATGGTGAACATGCGCTTGGGTATGAAGTGGATGCAGTCTTTTGATTCGCCTCCGTTTTGTTCTGGAAGTGGGGGGTCGAACTCATAGCAGAGCCCTTTTTGTTTGCCGCGGCCCATGACCTTCATCACGGTGAACGATGGATATCCGCATCCAAGGAGTGCGTCCTTTGTCTTTTGAATCTTGTTCATTCTGATGATTGCTGTTATTTCCTTCATTAGTCCACTCTCTCATATTTCGTCTAAAGTCCGGGTTTACCTGTCCGTATGGTGTATGCTTCCTCCACCTGGCTTACGAAGATTTTGCCATCTCCGTACTTTCCGGTGTAAGCGGATTTCTGGATGATGTCAAGGACCTTTGGTTTGTCCTCGTCTTCTACCACAAGCATGAGCATGGTCTTGGGCAGCTCGTCATACTGCACTTCGGCTGTGTGTATCCCTTTTTGTTTTCCTCTTCCGAACACCTCCATCTTGGTAAGCGAGATGTAACCCTCCTTTTCAAGACTCTCGACTACTTCCGCTTCCTTGTTTGGGCGCACAATGGCGCGAATCATCTGCATTTGTCTATTTCTCCTATCTATCAACGACTCCGAATTCTAACATCATTGCTTCCAGACTGTCCATGTCCAGGGGGCTGGGGACCACGAACTTCTCGTTGTTTTCTATGTTCTGGGCGAGTGTCATGTACTCCTTGGCCTGATTCGATTCAGGGTCGAATTCAATCACTGTCTTCCTGTTAATCTCTGCCCGCTGCACGATGTTGTCTCTGGGGATGAAGTGTATGAGCTGGCTTCCAAGTCTTTCAGCAAAAGCCTCCAGGAGTTCCCGTTCCCTGTCCACTTTCCTGCTGTTGCAGATGATGCCGCCGAGCCGCGCACCTCCCTTGGCGAACTTCCGGATGCCTTTGCAGATGTTGTTTGCTGCGTAGATTGCCATCATCTCCCCACTTGCCACGATGTAGATTTCCTTGGCTTTGCCCTCCCTGATGGGCATGGCAAATCCTCCACAGACCACGTCTCCCAGGACGTCATAGAAAACATAGTCTAGGTCGTCGGTGTATGCTCCGAGGTTCTCAAGCAGGCCGATAGAGGTGATAATACCTCTTCCTGCGCATCCCACACCTGGCTCTGGGCCGCCTGATTCCACGCACTTGATGCCGCCGAATCCTTTCTGCATCAGACTGTCAAGGATGACGCCTTCATCGCCTTCGTTTCTCAATGTGTCCAGTACGGTACGCTGGTTAAGTCCACCCAGCAGCATGCGTGTTGAGTCTGCCTTTGGGTCGCAGCCCACAAGCATTACCTTTTTACCCATTTTTGAGAGGGCTGCTGTGAGGTTCTGTGTGGTGGTGGACTTACCGATACCACCTTTCCCGTATATTGCTACTTGCCTCATTTTTACCTCCAGTAACTACTGTATGGTTTATTTTTACCATACAACGGAAGCCTACTCTAGGCTTAATATTATTTAAAATTAACTCACAATATCCAGGGATCAATAACAAGATCATATTTTATTATTATAATTTCATTTCCCACTTCTCATGCATTTGAAAACCAAATCGAGCCAAATTAAACTTATTATCCCCCTCTTAAACCTTACCATTCTGCAATCCTTTGCAAGCTTTTTTTGTC
>CAZCCY010000014.1:0-17837 GCA_964497545.1 uncultured Methanosarcinales archaeon
GTAGATCGTTACCTTCGCAAGGTAAAGGCCGCGGGTTCGAATCCCGCCGAGTCCACTGCGATTCCCGACAGAATCCAGAACCTGGGTTGGGAAAATGAAGTTAGCTCGATGAAATAATTTTTTCGGGGTTCTACATTCCAGGTTTGCTTGTCAGCACCGCCCTTGCGATGAGCCTTGCTGCGAGTACTGGTTCGGGTCGTTTTCCTTCTCTGGTGAACCGGTTTAATACTGTTTTTGTCTCGTTTTTTGTTAGTCCCTGGTATCTTGTGAAGACTGTGTGGCCGTTTTTGAGTTTGAGTTCCTCTCTCTCGCCGAGTTTCTGGTAGGCTGTAAGCCTCTCTGGGTATCTGGCCCTCAGGTGTTCCTCGAGGCCGGGTGAGGGCTGGTATGTCACCGAGATTACTGGTGTTGTGAGTTCTGTGTGGATTTTTTCCAGGTCGATGATGTTGAAAAGGCTTACAACCGCCCCTCCGATTATTATCACGTTGATGTCCCTGCGGTTGAGGGTCTTGTATATTCTGATTATGCCTTCTGTGGCGTCCATTCCTCCCAGGGTGATGGTGGTGAGTGCTACCCCGTCTATTCTGAGGTCTCCTCGCATTACCACTCCTGCCAGGATAGAGGTGGGCTTGTCTTGTCTGAAGCTTTCGGCTATTCCAAGGGCGCGTAGGCAGGTTTTGCTTGTGTTAATTTTCATCCCATATTTTTTCTGAGGGTTTTCATGTGGTTTATTCTCTGCTGGATCAGCCCTGGTTTGCCGATGTCCTGGCGGTAGCGGATGTTTCCTTTGAGGGCTTTGAGTCCCTGTTCTGCCTCTTGTTCTGCCTCGGCTATGGTGTCTGCGATTCCTACTACTGCAGCCGCCCTGGATGTTGTGGTGTGGATTACCCCGTTTTCTTCGTGGACGCTTGAATAAAAGAGGATGGCTTTACCTGTGTCTCCTACTTCCAGTGTCCCTGGTATCGGGTTTTCGGGGTAGCCTTGTGGTACAACGTATTTGCAGACTGTGGCTTTTTCTTTGAATTTGACCCTGGTTTTGTGCAGGCTCTGGGTGGCCCCCAGTTCTGCTATTTCCAGGAAGTCGGTTTCGAGGATGGGGAGTATGTTCATGGCTTCAGGGTCTCCTAGGCGGGCGTTGAACTCGACAACTTTGACACCGTCCCTTGTGAGCATGAACTGGCCGTAGAGTATCCCCTGGTATTTCCTGTCCTCTTTTTTGAGGGCTTGGAGGGTTTTTTCCAGGATTTCCCTGGCCTGCTGGTAGTCCTGGGGTTCCATGAAGGGTAACAGGTCTTTTGAGTCGTTGTAGGAGCCCATGCCTCCGGTGTTGGGCCCCTGGTCTCCCTCGTAGGCCCGCTTGTGGTCCTGGACTGCGGGTGAGAGAGCTAGGGTGTCTCCATCGGTGAAGGCCTGGAGGGTGAACTCTTCTCCCTCAAGTTTCTCTTCCACCACAACAGCATCCCGCTCCAGGAGCTTGTGGGCGTATTCTATTGCTCCATGGGTGTTGAAGTGGTCTCCTGTGACTTTCACACCTTTACCGCCTGTGAGACCCCTGGGTTTCACTGCGACCTCGCCTAGCTCCCTGATAAAACCCCCGGGTTCTTCTCCCGGCTGGAACACCCTGTATCGGGGGAGGCCTGGGATGTGGTGGGCTTCCATGAAGTTGCGGGTCCATGCCTTGTCAAACTCGATTACCGCAGCCCGCTTCCTGGGGCCGAACACGGGTATCCCGTTTTCTTCCAGGCTGTCCACAAGTCCTGCTGCAAGGGGTGCCTCGGGGCCGATGACTGCTAGCTCCACCCCCCTCGCGAGGGCGTAGCCTGTCACGTCTTCTATCTGGGTCTCTTTCACAAGTTTGTAGTCTTCGGATAACTCTGCTATACCTGGGTTTTTACGGCCCATCACAGTGTAAAGACGGGGTTGCTGGGGGCTGTTTTTAATGGAGGCCGCAATAGCGTGTTCCCTGCCCCCTCCGCCGACAAGGAGAACTCTCATGGACAGCCAGATAGTCGAGGGACATATAAAAGGCTTAAGGCAGCATATTTGGGGTGGATGGCTAGACACAGACGTGACCGGTATTACTGGCAGGCTAAAAAGTCTGGCTACCGCTCCCGGGCAGCCTACAAGCTTTTACAGATCAACAGACGTTTCCAGATAATAAGACCGGGCGATGTCGTCCTCGACCTGGGGGCTGCACCTGGTGGCTGGTTACAGGCGGCCAGGGAAATCTCGGGCGGCCTGGCGGTGGGGGTGGACCTGAGCCCCATTGAACCCCTGGAGGGTGTGAAAACCCTGCGAGGAGACATCAGAAACAGACGGGTCAGGGAGGAGGTGAAAGAGATGGTGGGCATGGTGGATGTGGTTCTCTGCGATGTGGCTCCCAACCTCTCAGGGAACTGGAGTCTCGATCACAGCCGTTCCATCGACCTGGCAACCTGCGCCCTGGATTGGGCCCTGGAACTCCTGAAATCCGGGGGGAACTTCACAGTAAAAGTCTTCCAGGGGGACCTCTACAACGACTACCTGAAAAAAGTGAGAAAACATTTCCAGCAGGTCCACGCCCACACACCCCCAGCGTCCCGGAAAGAGAGCGCCGAGATATACGTCATAGCAAAAAAGAAGATTTGATCTAAAGGGGGGGGATAGTTATATCTGTCAGGGTGCAGTGGGGTTTTTTATGAGGTCTGTGGTGATAATGGGGGCTGCGGGTCGGGATTTCCACAATTTTAATGTTTATTTCCGGGGTAACCCGGACTATCGGGTGGTGGCTTTCACTGCAAGCCAGATACCCGGTATTTCTGGCAGAGTCTATCCGCCAGAGCTTGCAGGGCCCGGCTATCCGGAGGGCATCCCTATCCTGGAGGAGGAGAGGCTTGCAGAGCTTGCCTGTGGTGTGGATGAGGTTGTGTTTGCTTACAGTGACCTTTCCCATGTGGAGGTCATGCACCGGGCGAGCCTTGTGGTGGCAGCGGGTGCTGATTTCAGGTTAATGGGGCCTAACTCGACCATGCTCGATTCCAGGCGGCCTGTGGTTTCGGTGTGTGCGGTTCGCACTGGCGCGGGTAAGAGCCCGGTCACCCGGCGGGTCTGTAGGTTGCTTTCCAGCTGGGGTTTGAGGGTTGTGGTGGTAAGGCATCCCATGCCCTACGGGGACCTGGCCCGTCAGAGGTGCCAGCGGTTCGCCAGCCTGGAAGACCTGGAACGGGAGGGGTGCACCATTGAGGAGCGGGAGGAGTACGAGCCCCACATCCAGGAGGGTGTGACGGTTTACAGTGGAGTTGACCACAGGTTAATCCTGGATGCGGCAGAGCGGGAGGCGGATGTCATTGTCTGGGATGGGGGTAACAATGACCTGCCCTTCTACAGGCCCGACCTCCACATTGTGGTGGCTGACCCCCATCGTCCTGGCCATGAGAACAGCTACCATCCTGGCGAGGCTAACGTGAGAATGGCAGACCTGGTCCTGGTTAACAAGGTAGACACTGCAAAAAGAGAGGACGTGGAGGCTGTGAAGGAGAACGTCAGAAAACTGAACCCCAAGGCCCGGATAGTCGAGGCAGCGTCCCGGTTCAGCCTGGAAAACCCAGAGAAGGTCCGGGGCAAGAGTGTTGTGGTGGTGGAAGACGGTCCAACCCTCACCCATGGCGGCATGAAATATGGTGCAGGCTGGCTTGCAGCCAGGAGGTGGAATTGCAGGATAGCTGACCCCCTCTCCTCGGCTGTGGGGACCATCCGGGAGGCAATAGAAAAATATGCCCTTAAGGTCGTTCCAGCCCTGGGCTACAGTCCCAGGCAGATACAGGAGTTGGAAGAGACCCTTAACCGCTCCACTGGAGAGGCAGTGATTTCAGCCACACCCATAAACCTGGCAAGAATAATAAAAATAGAAAAGCCCATCTGTCATGTCACCTACCATCTGGAAGAAAAAGGCCCAGAGCTTGAAGACGCCCTGAAAAAGGCTGTCCAAAGGTTTCAATAGTGGTTGTGGAGGTTCAAGGTTTTAATGTGGCGTGAGATGGGTAGATTTGGGCGGAAGCTTGTGGAGGGTGGGCTGGTGGAGTCTCATTTTGGTAATATCAGTCTTCGGGTTGGTAGCAGGATGATTATTACGAGGAGTGGTAGTGCTCTTGATGAGATTACTGTGAATGATGTGGTGGAGGTTGACCTCTATCGACATGGCTCTCTTGACCTTATTGCTTCAAGTGAGCTTAGGGTTCATCGGGCTATCTATCAGCATACTTCTGCCCTTGCTGTTATTCATGCTCATTGTCCTTATGCGGTGGTGTTGTCTCTGCTTGAGGAGGGGGATAGTGTTGTCCCTGTTGACAGTGAGGGCAGGTATTTTCTCCATGAGATCCCGCTTGTGAGTGGGGGGATTGGTAGCCGGGAGCTTGCTGAGAATACTGCCCGTGCCCTGGAGGGGCGGAAGGGTGTGATTGTGAGGGGGCATGGGACGTTTGCAGTGGGTAAAATCCTGGAGGAGGCATATGTTGTTACCACCCAGATTGAGCATGCCTGCCGGGTTAAGTACCTGGTGGAACTGGCAGGCAGGAAGGGCAAGCTGGATTGTTAGGATAGTTTGGGGGGGGTTGGCTGTTTTTTTTAATCCTATTTTGATGGGTGTGCTTGCGATTGCTGGTATACTTTTTGGTGCTGAGCTTACGGTGGAGCGGAGCAGGAGTCTTGCCAGGAGTCTGGGTGTCTCGGATTTTTATATTGGGCTTACTCTTCTTTCTATTGGCACTTCTTTCCCGGAGATTTTCACCCATGTTTTCGGCAGTCTCGGGATTCTGCGGGGTGTGGGTTCCCGGGAGGTTATCTCTTCTATTGTGGTGGGGACGAATATTGGCTCTAATCTTGTGCAGATCACGGTGATAGTGGGGATTGTGGCTTTCTATGGTAGATTGGAGGCTGAGAGGTCTTTTTTGAGGGGTGATTACCTTGTGATGTTGGTTTCTATTGTTCTTCTCTTTTTTTTCTCGCTGGATGGGAGGGTTTCGAGGGTGGAGGGTGTTCTCCTGGTGTCCTTTTATGTTTTATATCTCTGGAGGTTGAGCAGGCAGGAGGCAAAGCTTCGGAGGCTTGTGACCGGTAGGGCGGAGTTCAGCTGGTGGAATCCTTTTCTTGTGGTTGTTGGTCTTGCGATTCTGCTTGTCTCGGCGGATCAGGTTGTGAAAGTATCGGTTTACCTGGTGGAGGAGTTCCAGGTGAGTGGCAGCCTGCTGGGAGTCCTGGTAATCGGGGTTTCCACCGCTATTCCGGAGTTAACGACCTCTATTTCAGCTCTCCGTCATCGTTCTTCAAGTCTCTCGCTGGGGACCCTGGTGGGTAGTAATATCACGAATCCCATGTTCGCTCTCGGGCTGGGGGCGGCTATTACGAGCTATACTATCCCCTGGGAGGTTCTCTGGTTTGATATCCCCTATTGGTTTTTCGCCTCGCTGCTACCCCTTTTCTTTTTTTACAGGAAACTCTACATGAAAAAACGGGAGGCGGCTGTGCTTTTCGCCTGTTACACAGCCTATGCTTATCTCCGTATCTATTTTGTCTAGTAACCGTAAGTTTGGTCTTCCCAGCCGTAGCTTTTCCGGCGCCGGGATTTCTTTTTAGGGGGAGGGGTGGTATCGGCTTCCAGGTAGACTCTGGGGTCGTCTTTGTGGGTTTTGAGGGACATCATAACTTCGATTCTGGCAACGTCTTCCCCAGCAATCTTCCGGACAAGGTCTGTCTTTAGCTGGCTCATATCGTCTGCCCTGGCTTTTATCATTAAATCGTAGGGTGAGTAGAGTTCGTGGATTTCCAGTACACGTCTGTCGTTTTTCAGGATTTCGATAAGTCTTTCGGGATTTTTGTTTTTAAGTTCGATTCCGATGTAAGCTGTCCCTTTGATACCGATTTTTTCGTGGTCGATGATTAGAGTGTAGCCTTTGACAATCCCTTCAGCTATCATTTTTTGCACGTGATTGTAAACTGTGGCATGGCTTACGCCAAGTTTTTCAGCTATATCGCGATAGCTTGTCCTGGTGTCATTCATTAAGTTTTGCAGGATAATCCTATCTATCTCGGACAAATTTGCCATATTTTCCACATCCATTTTAATTTTATCATATGTTCCCCATTTTATTTTTTCCTGTGCTCCTATCCTTTTTTCACACCCCGTACACCCTGTATTGGGCCCCGATTTTTAAGGCTACCCAACTAAACCCCCCATAAACTTCAAGCCATATAAATTTAACCATATTTTCATGAACAATGGTTAGTTTACCCTGGCCTATTACTTCCCCGGGCAAGGAGACATAACTTTTATGTATTTAAAGTTTAATCTATCTTGCGAGGCTTTTGATGGTTGTTATTCCCAGCCGTTACATAAATTTTACAGCAGTCTTCTATTACAAAATAGTGGCTTCGTCTGCTGCTTTTCTCCTGGCTTTCCCCCAGATGTTTACAGGCTACAGTCTCTTCCACCACCGTTTTCTCGAGAAAATTTTGTTTCTGCGAAACTACCACCGCAGGTCTGGCTACGTTCTCCTTGGAATTTTCCTCACAGTCTCCATTCTCTGCATTTATGTTTTCGTGCTATCCCCAGGCAGCACCGACCTGGAAAGTCCCAGGGTGCTAACTCACATCATCCTAGGAGTGGCTGGATACCTTGTGTTCCCCCTGAAAATTTTGAATGTAAGACAGGGGAGGGGGTACCAGAAAACCACACCATTTCTGGGGATAATGCTTGTAATTATTTTCATCGGCCTGTTTCTGACAAGCACCTTCAGCCTTCTCTAATCCCGATTGTTGTATGTTTGAGGGTTTTGCAAGCTATGGTTACCTTTTTTTTAACAGTTTCCTTGCCTCAACCCTCCTTCCCTTTGGCTCAGAGTGGCTCCTCGTGCTCCTGGTAAGGGATGGCGGAGACCCCCTGGTCCTGGTATTAACCGCCAGTTTCGGTAACTACCTGGGTGCATGTACCAGTTATTACATCGGTCTGCGAGGCAGGGAGGCCGTCCAGAGGCGTCTGAAATTTAGCAATGCAGATCTGGAGCGGGCTGAAAATCTTTTTAGAGCCTATGGCTCTTATGCTCTACTCTTCACCTGGCTGCCAGTTCTGGGAGACGCCCTCACAGTAGTCGGGGGGCTTTTGAAGCTTAGATTTTTAAGGTTCAGCATCCTTGTTTTCACAGGCAAATTTCTCCGCTATCTCGCTGTAACCTACATTGCAATTACTGTCTGACATGGAAAGGAGGAGTGGATTAGAATGCCCAGCTTTCAAACCACTGGTAACCCTCTTTCACATGCTGGGTGATGGGGTAGCCTGAGAGGATCGGATAAAAGTAGGCGAAAGCCAGGCCGGCTGCCAGGAGGTAGACGGCTGCCAGCCAGGGGTATCGCTCCCACATGTCTTCCAGGGCAAAGGTCAGTGCCAGTATCATGATGGGGACGTTGGGGAAAAGGTGATAGAGAAAGGTTATCCTCCCGATGAAGAGATAGGGTAAAAGCTGGACCAGGAAGAGTGTCAGGATGAAAACCGTTTTTTTGTCCCGATTTTTCAACCCCCTCCAGGCTGTGTAACCCAGGGCTGGAATGCTACCCCAGAAGATGAGGGGGTTGCCGAGAATCACGATGTCAGAGACCAGACCGTTGAAGGTCCTGCCCCCGTAAATCCAGACCGGCACATGAACGTTTTTATTGAACGGGTCGAACATTAAAATCCAGGAATACCAGGGAGAAGCGAAAGGATGGGTGGCATTGAGATGGGCGTGGTAATTGAACATGTTACTCTGGTAGCGGAGAACCATGCTGAGACCAGACCCCTCCCCAGGGACCCCCATAATTGGTGTGTAGGAGAGATAATAGACTATGAAGCCCAGGATTCCGAAAGAAGCTATGAAAACCAGGAGGGGGTCCTGGGCGAGGGGGCGTTTGCGCTGGAACCACCGGGGCGTGCCACGCTCCTTGAAGACAAGTAGAAGGAGAATTGCGGCACCTGCAAAGACTCCACTCCACTTGGTTGAGACCGCTAGCCCAAAAAAGAGAGCGGCAAGCACCAGGGACTTGGGTTTAAATTCAGAATACCTGGAATCATAGAAATCGTAGAAGAAATAGAGCATGAGAAGGATGAAGGCCACAAGAATTGTGTCCACCATGGCGATTCGGGAGAGCACAAAATGCATCCCCTCCACCGAAAGAAGAAAACCCGAGGTCAGGGCTGCCCTGCGGTTGTTGAAAATCCGAAGCGCCAGAAAATAGATTACCCCAATCATTAGCGTCCCGAAAAGGAGAGGAACAATCCTCCAGCCAAAGGCAGTGGGCTTAAAAGCAATAATACCCAGCGCGATAAGAAGCTTGCCTAGGGGTGGATGGGTCCACTCAAATGGGGGCTTGCGGTTAAGGTGCTCATACGCGGTCCTGGCAAAATAGATCTCATCAAAAATAGAGCCGCTAAAACCACCAGGCGGGCTCTCCTGCTCCTGCTCGTCAATGAGACGGGAAAGCCTCCGGCCCCCGGTTTCACAGTTCCCGGTCTCACAGAATATCCCCACCGGTTTCAATCTCTCAGAGCCACTGTAAAGGATAATCTCGTTAACCTCCACCCCAGGCTGGGGGACAAACCTGACATACCTTGTTCTATCTCTAACCGTGAATTTTATCCAGGAGAAAACATAGTTCTCCCTGGTAGCATTCAGCTCAAACCTCCAGTCCCCTGGCCGGCCGAAATACACCTGGTATCCAAGCCTGGGGGAAACATCGAAAAAATAGATGGTATCCACCTGCTGCACCCGGCCAAGGTCCAGATAAAAACTCTCACCCCCCTTCGAGGTCCAGCCAGTAACAGGAGTGTGGAGCGAGCCCAGATTCCAGATTCCAAGGGTGAAAAATAATAGCATTAAAATGCCAGCAAGGAGAAAATCATTTCTTTTTAAAGAGCTTCTAACCATGCCCATTATACCCTCTAAAATGGTAAATTGTAGATAAGACTATCCTCCCAACAAATAACCATCTAACCCTTCTCTTTTAAAAACGTAGGACTTCAGGGCGGGCCCGAAGTCCATCAAATTGCAGTTTAACAGTTCAACTCTAACTCCCAGCTCAGAAATCTATTTCAAGCTTTGGGCTGGGGTGCTTTACGAGCTCTCAGCTGCTCGTAGAATTTCTTCTGCCGCTCTCTCTCGGCATCAGCCACTTTTGGCTGCGGAGTCTTTTTTGCCTCCTCAGCCAGAGTCAATTGATCCTCTAACTCCACCATTTTCGATCACTCCATTTCTACTATCACACTTCTGCCCTGACTGGTGCCACAGGACGACTGCCACCCAGCGTATTCCCACAGTAACCAGAAGACGATAGTCTCCCTTCATTTTCTCCACGGCAGTCTTCTCCGAAGCAAGAGAAAATGCACAGATTCACCGCACATCACCTGCATATTACTGAATGTTCGTTACAAAATGACTAGCAATAACCCATATACTTTTCGGTCGTGCAGGCTGTGGGCCAATAGAAGATACCCGCCATTACCTTGCACCAACCTCTGGCATAATCTGCTAAACTTGTACCCGGCCCAAATTTCTGTCCCACAGCCATCGCCCCCCCTAAACTTAATATACGAGTATGTCTGTTGTAGTCGGTTTGATGGGAAATATTAGGCAGAGTTATATTAAAAGTCTGGCCACAGCACTCCTTGAGAAGTATGGAGATGCGTTTAGTTTTGATTTTGAGAGTAACAAAGAGGCTGTGACCAAATATACCAGTATTGAAAGTAAGGTTATCCGTAATCGGGTGGCAGGCTATATCACCCATAGAAAGCGGGTTCTGTCTGGTAAATGACTTTATTTCAGGGCGTTTTCACGGCAATTGTAACACCTTTCAAAAGTAGCGGGGATATTGACTGGGAGGGCCTTGAGAGGAATCTCGAGTTCCTGGCAGAGGGGGGTGTCACCGGGGTTGTCCCCTGCGGGACCACGGGTGAATCTGCCACACTCACCTTCCAGGAACACAAGGATGTTATTGATTTCGTGGTAGGCCACAGCCATGTCAAGGTGCTTGCAGGTACCGGTTCGAATAACACCGTGGAGGCAGTTGAACTCACGAGGTACGCGGAGGACGCTGGGGCAGAGGGAGTACTGGTCATCACACCCTACTACAACAAGCCTAATGATGCGGGGATGATCCAGCACTATCTTAAGCTTGCAGATGCTGTGGACATCCCTATTGTGCTCTATAATGTGCCAAGCCGGACAAGCATTAACCTGAAGCCCGAGGTTGTGGCAGAACTTGCATCCCGGGACAACATTGTGGGCGTGAAAGAGGCTAGCGGGAATCTCGGCCAGGTCTCCCGGATAATCGAGCTCACCATGGATAAAGATTTTTCGGTTCTGTCTGGAGACGATGCTCTCACACTTCCCATCATCTCGCTGGGCGGCCAGGGCGTTATCTCGGTGGCTGCAAACATTGTCCCTGACAGGATGGTGGAGATGGTCGATTCAGCTCTCAGGGGGAGGTTTGAGGAGGCGAGAAAAATCCATTACAGCCTGTTACCCCTCTTCAGAGCCCTCTTCCTGGAGACAAACCCCATACCGGTCAAAAAGGCCCTGGAGCTTATGGGTTTTGATGGCGGGCGGTTACGTCTCCCCCTGGCAGGGTTGAGTGGAGAGAACGAGAAGGTGTTGCGAGAATGCCTGGAAGAGTTAGGATTGCTGTGAGTGGTGCAGCGGGGAGGATGGGGGGCCTCATTGTGGAGCATATTGTTGCCTCGCCTGATTTGAGGCTTGCGGCAGCCTTCGACCTCCGACGGGTTGGGGAGGACGCTGGCGAGGTTGCAGGAGTTAAACACCTTGGCGTCCCGATAACCAGTGCAACCGGGATGAAAGGAACCCTCAAAACGAGGGGGGTGGAGGTGCTCATCGATTTCACGGTTGCCAGTGCCGCGGTGGAAAATGTGAAGACCGCGGCGGCCAGCGGTGTTAACCTTGTGGTAGGCACAACCGGTTTCACACCCCAGCAGAGACAGGAGCTGGAAGATGCCATCCTGGACGGCAATGTTGCGGCTGTAATTTCGCCTAACTTCTCGCGGGGTGTTAATGTGTTCTGGAACCTCATTGCCGCTGCCGCCCAGATGCTCTCTGGCTATGATGTCGAGGTAATCGAGTTGCATCACAACCAGAAGAAGGATGCACCAAGCGGGACAGCCGTCAGGGCCGCTGAAATCCTGAAAATGGCAACCAGAAGCACCGGTATAACCCACGGGTGGAATGGCCCCCGGAAGCCTGGAGAGATCGGCGTGCATGCAGTGCGGGCCGGGGACATCACTGGAGATCACATCGTCCTATTCGCAGGGCCAGGCGAGAGGCTTGAAATCAAACATCAGGCCCACAATCGTGGCGCCTTCGCTGCAGGGGCAGTGGCAGCGGCAAGATGGGTAGCCAACCAGGAGCCTGGCATCTACGACATGGAAGACGTCCTCAGCCAGCAGAGTGGATGAAGTCTGGGCTCATCAGTCCTTTTGACCCCTGGAGTGACCCCCTCTGCACCTGTGGGCCTAAATTCAGTTTGAACCCCTACACTGGCTGTGGACACGGCTGTCTCTACTGTTATGTCTCCTCTTACATTCCGGATTTCTTTCGTGTTCGGCCTAAACGGGACCTGTTACAGAGACTCAAGCGGGGTCTCCGTGGTTTTCGGGGTGTTCTTACGATGGCTAACAGCAGCGACCCCTACCCACCACTGGAGAGAGAGTTATGTCTTACCAGAAGATGCCTGGAGTTAATCCAGGGTAAAAGGGATGTCAGACTTCTCCTGGTGACAAAATCAGACCTCGTGAAAAGAGACTCAGACCTGCTGGCAGGGTTTGACGGGCGGGTGGTGGTAGCCATCACCATCACCACTCTGGACGAAGGGCTGGCCCGGAGGCTTGAGCCAGGAGCACCCCCACCCAAGGCCAAACTCAGGGCTGTGGAAGAGCTGAGCTGTCTTGGGATACCGGTCATGGTGCGAGTTGACCCTCTTATACCTTATCTGAACATCCAGGGACTGAGAGAGCTCGTATCCCAGATTAAACAGGCTGGAGCCAGGCACATCACCGCTTCCACCTACAAAGCAAAACATGACAACTGGAAAAGGTTAAAAGAAAAATTCCCAGAACAAACCGGGAAACTCTACAAACTCTATTTCCAGGAGGGAGAAAAAAAAGGGAACACCCGATACCTGCCCAGGGGTGTCAGAAGAAAACTACTGGAAACGGTCAGACATGCCTGCGAAGAAGAAGATATCAGATTTGCAGTCTGTCGGGAAGGACTGGAGGGGTTCAGCAATGCCTGTTGTGATGGAAGACACCTCTTGAAAACTGGTGTAGGAGGGAGGTGGGCAGGGGAAAGGGGAGTGGTGGTTCAAAAAGAAGCAGTTGGGCAATCCCCTGCCCACCGTTAGTTCGTATATTTACTAACAAACTACTTATAGTTTACGCTGATGGGGACTGTGGACAAAAATAGAGGGACGCCATGTCCAGAAAAATTGAGGGGAATTTAAAAGGTATGTTTAAAAGGTATGTATTGAAATATTGTTATTATGCCCTCCCCGCTCCTCAATGTTTTTAGCGACCTGGAGGGGAACCTTGATTTTTTTAATAAACTGGCTCTTGCACTTTTGATTGGGGTGCTTATTGGTATTGAGCGGGAGCGTAAGTCGGTTCAGGGGAGGGTTGTGCTGGCCGGGGTGCGGACTTTCTCTATCACCTGTATTGCCGGGATGCTTTCAAGTTATATATCTCTGCGGGTTGGGATTAGTTTTCTTTTGTTCTCTCTTGCTTTTTTTGTGGTTTTTGTTCTTTTCCTGGTCTATATTAAGAACGTTATTTATGACCGGCCTGGGATGACGGGTCCAGTTGCCCTTTTGTCCACCTTTTTTATCGGGGTGATGATCGGCCTGGACCTCTATCTGCCAGCTATCGCCTCTGGCGTTGTTATCACCATGCTCCTGGCTGAGAAGAAGCCTCTGCATAGTTTTGCGGTTAATCTGAGCTACGAGGAAATAATCGGGGCAGTGAGGTTCCTGGCAGTGGCTTTTATCCTGTATCCCATCACGGATTTTAACATCCCTCTCCCGTTTCTGGAGATGGTTAACCTTCAGAAGGTTCTTCTTATTGTCATTTTTGTGGAATCTATCGGGTTTGTGAGCTTTATTGCCATGAAGAAGATGGACCCTGCCATGGGGGTACCGGTGTCTGGGATGCTGGGCGGCCTTGTGAACAGTGAGGCCACCACTGGCGCGCTGGCAGGTATTGCGAAACGGCGATTGGAGCTTGTAGACTCGTGTTTCCTGGGAGTGGTGCTTGCCAATGCCACCATGCTGCTTCGCAACCTTGCCATCGGCTATGTTGTAGACCCTACAGGCAGGATTCTCATCTTAATGGCACCACCCATATTCCTCCTGAGCCTTGTCTCCTTTGCCTCTGCCCTGAAAGTCAATCCCAAGGCGTGTGATGGAGAGGCTATTAACCTGGAGTCTCCCTTTAATCTTCTTGCTGCTGTGAAATTTGCAGTGGGCTTTACCCTCATATTCATCCTGAGCAGCCTGGCACAGAGGTGGGGTGGAGTGCTGGGGTTCTACACGGTCTCGCTGGGCGGCCTTGTTAGCAGTGCTGTGGTCACAGCCTCGGTGAGCATGCTGGCAGTGGATGGAGTTGTCTCCTTCCGGGACGCGGCGGTTGTTGCGGTGCTGGCAAGCATCTTCAGCACTGGATCCAAAATTGCCATGGTGAGATTCTCAGGCCCAAAACAGTTGGCAAGGAAGGCGGCCCGCCACTTCACCCTCCTGATAGTCCTGGGACTCCTGGGACTTCTGGCCTGGAACCACTACTACATCTAGCCCCCCTTGTCGAAATTAAAACTGGATGTCGTCTCTACCTGTATAATGTGAGGAAATCCAGGCCCCCAGGAGGGAGATTACCAGGGATCCCAGGAGTACCACTGCGAGGAAGCGGAAGCCGCCCCCCAGGAGAGAGACCTCGAGACTGGAGAAAGAGGATAGAATGTAGCTGCTTCCACCCCAGATGAGAAGGCCGCTTGCCACAATAAAGAGAGGGTAAGAGAAACCGCCCCGAATGTCCTTACCCTCAAATCTGGCATCCACAAGCCCGCCGATGCTCAGCGAGAGACCAGCAGCCACATACCACCAGATAGAGGCGTAGAGGAAAGCCATCAGGAGTACCAGATAGCCCTGGGAGATGGCAAGCCCGTAGAACTCCAACACCTTCCCGAGACCCTGGATGGTGCCGATAAGAGAGAGGAAGATGGCTGCAATGTACATTACAAAGGCGACCTTCCCGCTGTGAAGCGACCTCCCCATCCCCCTCTTGAACTCGTTGAAAGCCTCATCCAGCCCTGTACCCCGGATGAGAAGATACCCCCCAATCGCAGCGGTAATGCCCATCACCGCCCCATTGGTGTACTCAAGATAAACCGAGATGGCATAAATCAGAAACGCAAGGCCAAGAGGCGTGAAAATCGTGTGAGAAATCTTGGGGTCATTAAAAGCCTTCTTAATAATATAGTAGGTGCTCTCCAGGTTCTCACTCTGCCTCACCACAACCCTCTGAACACCATTAACCTTAACCCGTGAACGGATAATGGGCAGCAGAGCCTCGTCCTCCGCGCCATCTGTGACAACAAAAACCCCCTCAGGTTTGAACCGTTCCATTAAACTGTCAAGCTGACGGGAAATCTTCTGGTCAGAGGCCACACCCACATTTTTATCCCCGGCAATGGACACAATCTCAACCTCTTCCCCCCTCCCCCGCAGCTCGTCATAGACCTTAACACCCCCAAAAATGGTATTCAGGTCAGAATCCTCCGGGTCTGCCAGGGCAAGCCTGGTGGCAGCCTCCAGGTTAGACTCCCGCCCAACCACCGGACTGGAAACACCAGCCTTAACCCCCAGGTCATCATCCCGGTCAATACACAGAACAAGCTGCATAAAAGAATAAACAACAAAAAGACTATAAAAACATTGTTCCAGTCCACACCTACACCCCTCTTGGGGGGGATACCTTAATATTGCTTCAAGTCCTACCCGATAGGTGGTGACGGGTTTTGGATTACAGGATGTTTATTAGAGGTGAGTGGGTTTCCGGTGAGAGTGGGGAGACTTTCCCTGACTTGAACCCCGCCACCCTGGAAGAACTGGCCCGCATCCCCCTGGCTGGGCCGGGGGATGTTGATGCTGCGGTGGAGGCTGCCCTGGACGCCCTGGAGGGTTGGAGAGACACGCCTGCCCCCCTGCGGGCCAGGATACTTTTCCGGGCTGCAAGGATGCTTGAGGAACGCAAGGAAGAGCTGGCCAGGCTCATGACACAGGAGATGGGTAAGGTGCTGGCAGAGGCCCGGGGGGATGTCCAGGAGGCTATTGATATCACCTATTATGCTGCCGGGGAGGGCAGGCGGCTTTTCGGCGAGACCACGCCAAGCGAACTCCCGGACAAGCTCTGCATGACAGTGCGACAGCCCCTGGGTGTTGTCGCGCTTATTACGCCCTGGAATTTCCCCATGGCCATCCCGGCCTGGAAGCTCATGCCAGCCCTGGTCGCAGGTAACACCATCGTCTTTAAGCCTGCCAGCGACACGCCCATGCTCGCCCTGGAACTTGTGAAAATACTGGAAGAGGCAGGTCTGCCCCCTGGGGTTGTGAACGTCGTCCTAGGCCCGGGTGGAAGTGTGGGAGCAGGTCTTGTGAAAAACAATAAAATCCGGGCTGTATCCTTCACCGGCTCCCTGGAGACCGGCAGGTGGATCATGGAGACTGCGGGCAGACAGTTGAAACGGGTCTCGCTTGAACTTGGCGGCAAAAACCCCATAATTGTGATGGACGACGCCAATCTAGAGCTTGCAGTAGACGGTGCGGTCTGGGGGGCCTTCGGAACCACGGGCCAGAGGTGCACCGCAGCAAGCAGAATCATCGTCCACGAAAAAGTTATAGAAAAGTTCACCAGGATGCTCATAGCGCGAACACGGAAGCTTATAGTAGGAGACGGGCTGAAAACCGAGACCGACATAGGGCCGGTGATTAACCAGGTCCAGCTTGACAAGATTGCAGGCTACATAGAAGTTGGACTGGAAGAGGGTGCTGAACTGGCCTTTGGCGGCCGGAAAATAAACCCCCTCCCCGGTTATTTCTTTGAACCCACAATCTTCACCAGAGTCAAGCCAGATATGAGAATCGCCCAGGAAGAAATCTTCGGGCCCATAACCTGCATACTCGAAGCCAGAGACCTTGAGGAAGCCATTGAAATCGCTAACTCAACCCAATACGGCCTCTCCTCCTCCATCTACACCCAGGACGTCAACAGGGCGATGAAAGCCATGGAAAAACTCGAGGCCGGCATAACCTATATCAATTCATCGACAATTGGAGCCGAGGTACACCTACCCTTCGGAGGCGTTAAATCCACAGGCAACGGGTTCCGGGAGGCAGGCCCAACCGCAGTAGAAGAATTCACCGAAATCAAAACAATCTACATCGACTACAGCGGCAGACTCCAGAAAGCCCAGATCGACACAGAATAACCATTGAGCTTAATCTATTTTTTTCTCTGGGTTCTGGCAGACCTGGAACAGGGGACAGCTTCCACACCTCGGTCTCTGGGGCAGGCAGATTTCCTGGCCAAACCTCACAAACAAGGGGTTAATCTTCCCCCAGTACTCCCGTGGAACCACCCTCACAAGCTCCCTCTCGCTCTCAGAGGGTGTAGAGGTCGAAACAAGGCCAAGCCGATTGCTAATCCTGTGGACATGGGTGTCAACAGGTATAACATCCACCCCGAAGCCGTAGAGGAGAACACAGTTAGCAGTTTTACGCCCCACACCCGGAAGCCTCAAAAGCCCCTCCAGATCCCCCGGCACACTGCCATTGTACTCCTCCAGGAGTACACGGGAAATCTCCCTCAAACGGGCAGCCTTAACCCGATAAAACCCCACAGCCCTGATAACAGCAGCAATCTCGTCCACATCCGCCCTGGCAAGCTCAACTGGCGAAGGATACCGCTCCAAAAGACACCTGGCAGCCTCAACAGTAACCTGGTCCCGAGTACGCTGAGAAAGAACCGTCGTAACCAACACCCGAAAAGGACTATCCCTCCTAATATTAACTCCGAACAACTCCTCCAACCTGGCTAAAACAAGGCCGACATCCACACCCCCCACAGATTAAACTACAGACAAATAAAACCAACCAAAAAAGGGGGGAGAGAAGAGGAAAGTGTTATCTCTCTCCTTTCCTCCTGTAGAGGTAGTAGCCTGCTATCCCTGCTATTACCAGTATTACTATGACCGCCAGAATCGCGGTTCTACCACTCCTCCTGGGTGGTTTTTCTCCTGGTGGGTGGGGTGTGGGGGTTGGGGTCTCCTGTGCCTCCCCAGGGGGCGGTGTTGCTATTGTTGTTGTTTTTTTGGCGGTGATGGCGAAGGGCGAGAAGCTGCGGGTGGATGCCTGGTAGTAGGTGTAGTTTCTGTCTTCCTCTATAATAGTGGTGGCTAGCTCTTGCCAGCTGGCGCCGTCCCATCTCTCAAGGTTGACGTCTTTTGGCTGGAACCCGTTGTCTCTGAGCCATTTCTTCTGGACTTTGAACCGGATTTTTCCTTCCTTGATGTTTTTGGGTGTGGCGAAATCGGCTGTGCCAAGCCAGATGCCAACATACTTGTAGACCCTCCCCTGGGGTGTCAGGTTGACCATGGCTGGGATGCCTTTCAGCTGCTCCACTCTGGCTGTGATGTCTCCGGCGTTGTTGGTGGGGGTCACACGTATCTCGTAGACCACAAGGCTAGTATTCCGGAACCGGTACACGGTCTCCCTGTCTTTGTAGA
>CAZCCY010000014.1:17937-24117 GCA_964497545.1 uncultured Methanosarcinales archaeon
TAGACCACAAGGCTAGTATTCCGGAACCGGTACACGGTCTCCCTGTCTTTGTAGAGTGTGAGCTCCTTCTGCTCCATTATCTCGATGTTAGCATAATTTGTAGGCGAGGCAGTACCACCACCTCCGCCTCCACCACCGCCACCGCTACTGCTACCGGTGTTACTGGTGCTGCCTCCAGTGGTGGTGCCTGCCAGGCCGAAGGTGGAGAGGTGGCTTATGTTTGCAGCTACAAATCCCCGGTTGGAGTTAGGGGTGATCCTGGCCTGCCAGGTCTCGTAGACATAGGGGCCCTGGGGGGTGTAGTCGCTCCCGTTGTTGAGCGGCCGCCAGCCGGTCCCGTTCCACCAGTAGAGTTTCAGGGTGTCCTCGTCGATGGATTTGCTGTCTATTTCGTCCTTGTAGTAGTAGAGTTTTATCTGGGCCCAGGTGAAGTTGAAGTTGGCGGTCACGTTGAGGTACCGGTCAAGGGGCTTGAGGGTGGAGGTCTCGCTTATATTGGAGGCGTTGAAGCTGGACGCACTGGAGGACACGTTGAGGGTGAGGGATGCATCCTGTTTTGTTTCGTTGCTCTTGATGGTGACGTTGGTGTCTTTGGCGCTCTGGTTTAGTATGGTGTCTTCCTCGATGGGTGTCTCGATGGTTGCGGTTTCGGCTAGTTGGAAGGTGAAGCTGACCTGGCTGTCGCCTTCCAGGTATTTTGTGACATAGATGGTCTGGTTGTCCTGGAGGTAGCTGGTGGTTTCTCCGTTGATGGTGACACTGGTTAGGTTGTAGTTCTGGGGTGTGTCCATGGCGATGGTGGCGAGTCCACCGTCGCTGGAGATGGTGAGGTTGTAGCGCTTGGTCTCGTCCCCTGTGGTTGTCTGGAGGAGGGTTGGTCTGGCTCTCCCCTGGCTGAGCACCACCTCTGGCTCTGGCAGGGACTCATAGAGGGTTACATTGTAGCTGGCAGTTGCTCCAGAGGAGACGTTCAGTGTTGCGGTCACATTCCGGTAACCGGTCTTGTTCACCTGGAGAAGGTAGCTCCCCTCCAGGGGGGTGTAACTGGCGTTGGTGCCTGAGGTCTTGTTTCCGGAGAGGTTGAAGGTGGCGGTGGTGGCGCTGCCGTTTTCGAGTTGTGCCTGGAGGGTGAGATTGCCATAGCCCTTAAGGTAGAAGCTTGTGTTCGCTGTTGCCAGGTACTGGTCGTTGTACATGGGATAAAGGGAGGCTGTCAGGGTTTGCTCTCCGGAGGCATTAAAGCTCATGTTGAAGTAGTAGCTCCGGCTGGAGCTGCTGGCAACTGCCTCCTCGCTGTCAGAGCCGGGATAGAGGTAGAGTTTGCCGTTGCTTTCGTTTGTTTCCACCTCTGTCCTGGCGGTGTTGTTGAGGTACCATGCACCGCCCTGGAAGGTGGCGTTCTGGGGTATGGGTATCTCGAGTACCATCACGTAGAGGGGGTTGTCTTCCAGGTTGGTTATGGTGGCGTTGAAGGTGACGGTGTCCCCGGTTTTCAGCTCCGTCCCCACCGTGGACAGGTTGAGGGTGAAGTTGGTAGCAATGGGGTCTATGTAGCTGTGGGGGACCTTGGAGAGAGCTTCTTTTTTAGGTACAACCTGTCTTGTGTCGATGGCTACCATGACATTGCCTGAGGTGCCGGTTATGTTCACCTCGAGTGTCAGGTTCCCTGTGCCGAGGCTGTTTTTCACGGTGTCGTTGAGGTTGATTCTCTCCTTGGTCCTGGTGAGGGTGAGCCTGGTGGTGTTGGTGTAGACCGGGGTGCCGGTGGCGTTTTTCAGTGTCAGGCTGACAGTCCTGTCGAGGGTCTGGTTTACCTGGAGGTCTGTGAGGGCTTTGATTACAGCCTTGGTGGACCTGGTGGAACCCCACCGCCCACCGCTGTCGTAGACGCTGATAAGATAGTTGATGCCCCGCAGGACGCTCTCGTTGGTCGAGTTAAAGTCGGAGGCGTTCAGTGCCAGGAGGGCGTAGGCTGTGGTCTCGCTGTCAGCGCCGGTGGTGCTGTAGCTTGAGGAGGCGAACCCGGGATACCTGTTCCACGCCCCATTGGCAAGCTGGTGGCTGAACAGCCAGCTGGTACCATTTTTGATGGCGTCTTTCACCGCCTGGCTCTGGTTGCCGGTGGAGGCCAGACCGAGGATGGCAAGCGCTGTGGAGAATGCATCAGGCCTTGCACTGGCACCATTGGAATTCCAGCCGCCTTTGTCCTCATCTTCATCTGATTTTATCTGGACGTTGAGGAGGTAACTTGTGGCGTTGTCCATGGAACTGTTCACCATGTCCTTCACCGTCTGGTTCAGCAGCCCGAAGACGCAGGCTGTGTTGGTGGTGTTGGAGCATCCAAAGGTGCGCATGATGAAACCTGTGGTGGGGACACTCCCCCGGATGTACCCCTGTCCCTTCCAGCTGCCATCTGACCTCTGCCTGTCGAGGAGCCAGGTTGTGGCGTTGTCAAAGCTGATGTTGTTCTTGAGATCGGTGAGATTGGTATCGCTTTCGAATTCTGGGTCGTTGAAGATGGAGGCGAGGGTGAAGGCTGTGTAGTAGGTGTAGAAGAGGGTTGGACTGCGGCTGCCCCACCCCCAGCCACCGTTACGCCAGTCACTGGTGCGCTTCTGGGCGTTGTAGCCTGAGGGTGGTGTCATGCGTTCCACACCCTGTTTTATCTTGCTGTAAAGGGTGTCCCTGGTCTCGTTGAGCTTGGTCTGGTTGAGCTTCCGGTAGTACTGCCAGACCCGCAGGGCTGCCTGGGTGGGGCTCATGGTCTGCTCTGGACACCCGTGGGGATAGCCGACCAGCCAGTCAAGCCCCATGAGAATCCTCCCCTCAGCACCACCTGCCAGGTCCAGGGTGACATTCTTTGTGTAGGTTGTGACATTGAATATCTGGAAGGAGAGACTGGCATTCTGGTTGCCGGTCAGGACTGTGGAGTTTGTGTCCTTCACCACCAGGGTGGGCACAACCACCCTCACCGGCCAGGTGGTGTTCCTGGTGTCGCTCTTGCCATGGGCTGACAGGTTTATGGTGAAGTTGTATTCCCCGGCAGTTTCAGCCCTGACCCGCCACCACACCGAGTTCCAGTTCGAGGCATAGGCATACACCGTCCGGTTAACCGGCTGGATGGCGGTAAGACCAGCGGGGAGACTGAGGGACGCGTTCACCATCCCGGGTATGTTAGCACTGTAGCGGGCCCCCACCAAGAAGCTGTTCCCCTCATAGACCCGATACCATGGACGCCAGAGACGGTTGATGGAGAGGTTGTATTCCTTCACCTGGATAAACTGGCTCGCATTGTTATTACTGGTTCCAAGCTCAGAGGACACCGGGTCCACCGACACATTGACGGTCGTATTCCGGGATATGTTCGTGATAGTGCCATTCCAGGAATACCTGCCCCAGACGCCCAGCGATTCCAGGGAGATGGTCTGGTTGTCAAGGCCACCTGTAAAGTTCAGGTGTAGGGTTGTATTCCCCGCAGCCACACTGCCCCGGTTCACCACTTCCACAAAGACTGTCACATTCGAGCCTTGTACCACCCGGTAGGGGGCAATTATCCTGGCCTCCAGGTCCGGGCTGCCCACATACATCCACCTGTGCCGCCTATTATTCCACTCACTCCCCTCCACAACCCTGTCAGAGGGGTCAACAAAAGCGCCCAGGAGCAGCCAGCCCGAGACAGAGGGTGTATAGGAGATGTTGAAGCTGTAACTCCCCCCTGCCGGAATAGAGGGTAGAGACACAGTCGTGTTGTAGATGTTGATGGTGCCAGACCTGTTAACCAGGAAGGTCAGATTGACACTGGGCGATTTCACCACTCCAAAGTTGTAGACCCTGACAGTGATGTTCACCGAGGTGTTTACAGCGGTTCTCCTGGCTGCCTGGATTCTGGGAGATAGGTCTGGAGCGCCAATGGTAATGTATCTTGTCCCGGTGGTGTTCCAGTTGCCAGCCCGATCCCGGCCCCTGACATGATAATAATAGGTGCCATACGACAGGCCGGTTTTAGCTTTGTACCAGTTAACCGCAGATGTGTTTGACATGCCCTCCAGGGTGCCATTCCAGTTCAGATATGCAACATCAAGAGGCTCATCTGAGGTGACATTTATGGAAACCTGGTTTTTGAAGGGCTGGACAGTATTGTTCTCAGGAGTCGGAGAGATAAAGTCCATGACAGGCGGTGTCCGATCAACGGTGAAGCTGGATGTCTCACTCGCCCACCGGTCCAGAGAATCGTTAGCATAAACGGTTACACTATGTTCCCCCTCACCGAGATTTTCCAGGGACACGTTTGCCATTGTGACATTGGAAGAGCCGAAACTCACATTTGCCTGGCTATCCAGGCTGTAACTCCAGTTGACAGGTTTGTTCGCAGACACATTAAGCTGGACCGAGGTGGTATTGTAATAGCCCCCATCCCTGGGCGAGATGATGGTGATGACCGGCAACTTGGTGTCCACCCTGACAGTTCTTATCTCGCTCACATTCCAGTTGCCAGCCAGGTCCTCACCCCACACCCGGAAGGTGTAATCGCCATCTGAGAGAGAGATCATGTTCCGATGCCACCATGTCCCGCTGCCGGTCATGGTAGTATTGGTGCCATTCCACTCCAGCCTGGCAGTATTCAAAGGCTCACTTGCAGTTATGTTCACATAAACCCAGTTCTCCCCCTGGACAGAACCATTCCCAGGCGTGGGAGCCACAAAAGAAACCACGGGCGGAGTGGTGTCCTGCACCGCCACCACCACCGAGGTAGAATTACTGTTACCCCAGGTGTCATTAGCCCAGACACTATAGTTCCAGGAGCCAACCACACTGGTGTTTATGCTGACATTGAAAGGAACACCACTGGAATAATTGTCCTGTTCTACAAGGATGCCGTTCCGGTAGACCTGATAGACCTGTGGGCTGGAGTCGGTGATGTTGATGGTGAGATTGGCTTTTGCATCTTTTTCCACTGTTCCAGGACTCTCGATGGTAATCCTGGGCGGTGTTATATCTCTGAGGTGGGCTGGGAACTCCACAGACTTGACACTGAACTCCTCGGTTGTCCAGTTCTGCGGAGAGCTGCTTGAAAAGTTAGCACTCCTGTTGAATAGCACACTGGTATAATTGACATAATAGGAATTATTGTAGAAAGTACCGTTCAACCGGTCCGAGGTCTCCCTTACCCGCAGGGAGACATTAACACGCGGCTTATACTCGAAAGCATCAGAACGGGTGAGGTTCACGGTGTAATTGACAGTAAGATTGAAAACACCCCTGGTAGGATTCCACCCTGTAGAGCTGTTCTGGAATATCGCTGTCAGCTCCCCACCGCTGAAGGAGACATTGGCATCCGGATTTGAGGTGTAACCTGTGAAACTGGCATTGAGATACGAGCTATTCTCAAGAGACACCTCCACCTTCAACCTGAAACTATCCTCAGTCACATTGACACTCACATTGGTGGAATAGCTCCCATTACCCCGGACCACCGAGGAGTTCCTCCAGATACTCATCCCAAGCCTCTCCCTGACCGGCTCACCCCCTGCCAGGTCCACCGCCCTGGTAATGTTCATCACACCGGTCAGGTCTGACAGATTCCACCGGAGATACCCGCTGGCATTATCCTCCACATCCGGCATCCCAGGCTCATCGAGAACATAGAACTCGTCAAACGAGCCATTACCCCGGAGATGAGGAGGCAAAAGCTCACCCGTGTCATAGAACAGCTCCACCACCGGCCCCGGCACAACCCAGGAGCTGTTCTTAAAAATACCCAGGAGCACACCCAGCGAGGTGAAATTCACAACCTCCCCCTCCGAGACATAATCCGAGTCCCAGGTAGCATACATCGCATGACAAACCCCAGCACAGGTGAGATTCAGAGGAACTCCTCCACCGCTTCCACCAGCCGTTCCACCTCCACCAGGTGAGTAAGGTGCACCCCAGGAGACAAGCGGCCACCTGTCCACACTGCCACCGCCACCCGGAATAGTGTAGTTTGAATCACAGATATTGTTGCCGTCACTATCATTGCAGCCCTCACCCGGCTCATCAAAATTGCTGTAGTGGTTGCCGATGGTGCCGTTATCCCAATGGTTACCGCTGCCACTGTCATAGGCATTGTAATTTGTGTTGTTAACCAGGTTGTTCAGATAGAGGACGTTACCGCTGGAACCACTGCTGATGGCGATGCCC
>CAZCCY010000015.1:0-6659 GCA_964497545.1 uncultured Methanosarcinales archaeon
AAATGATTCATTGAAACAAATCAGACGAACAAAATCAGAACCTCTTGAATGACGGCTCCGTGTTTATATGTTCAAATTCTCCACCTGCAAGGATTTTTCTTGAAGCATCATCAAGTATGGCACATACTTTGATATTGTTCTCTGTGTATTCATACCAGTCAATATGTCCTGCTGACATGCTATGCTTTCGTTCATATCTGACCCATTTCCGTCTCTTCTTTTTCTTTTCTTCCTTTTTGGCTAAACCTTCTGAAAGGAAGTACATGTGAATTCTATTATGAAGAATATGGATATTATAGAATCCTTCGATGATAGGTTCAAGCATTCTTGCTCCGAATTTAAGTTGAAGGCTTCCTTGTCAATCTCGGCTTCCTCTAGTTTGTAAGGTCTCTTTGGTCTGCCAAGATTCAATCCTACTACTGGTTCTACACCAGTCTCTCTATATTCTTTCCATATCTGTTCCACCCTTCTTCTCGATATTTTCATGTCTTTTGCGATAGCTTCACTCGATTCTCCTTTTTTCTTATGCTTGATGATATACCGAATTTTTCTCCTGTTCAGCTTCACAGTCTGAACAAAAATTTCAGGGCAAAATGTAGTGCGAAATTTTTTCGGGACTATACACTGAGGTTTTCTAGCCATATGTTAATATAGTACGTCATGATTTAATTATGTTATGGGGTAGTAACTTTAGGGATTGACTATAGATTAGGAGATAGTGCTGTTTGATTAATAAAAAAATACAATTTAAAATAAAAAAATAAGTTTGGGGGTGTTTTTTAGACCGTTATTGTTTTTGTGTTCTCAGCAAGGAGGGTTCCCCCTTCTAGAATCTGGGCTGTGAGTGTGTGAGTGCCTCGCTGGGTGTTAAGAAGTTTTATCTTTACTTCCACCCGGTCTCCCTGGTTCAGGCTTCCGATGTTTACAGTTGCAGTACCTTGCGAGAAGGTTACTGGAATCCTTGTTTTGACGCCATTTATTTTGACATCTGCCAGGTCTTTTTCAAGACTCCAGGTGCCCGAGGTGTCTGTGAGTTCTTTTACCAGGATGTCTGTGGGGTCGCCTGTGGTAATTGTAAAGGTGATGACAGCCTCGATTTTCGCTTTGTCTTTTTGCCATCTGGCCTTTAAATTGTGACTGGTAATGGGTACCTGGGGGGGTGTTGGTGTTGGAGTAGGTGTGGGTGTTGGTGTGGGTGTTCCATAATACAGGGCTTTTTGGGCGTTAATGAGGCCGCAGCCGTATTCGTCGTCCCGTCCGGTGGGGCCTAGGTCGGTGGCTGTGGCGCAGAGGGTGTCCCGTATCTCCTGGGGGGTTCTTGCTGGGTTCTGGGCTAGCAGGAGGGCTGTGAGTCCTGAGACGTGTGGGGCTGCCATGGAGGTTCCGGTGTAGAAGTAGAAGCCGAATTTTCCTGGGTTTCCTGGCTGGATGGTCTGCTGGAGTATGCCGTCAATGTACCCGTTCCCGTCCCGGTCAGCATTGTCGCCTCCAGGGGCTACGACCTCAAGTTGGGGGCCGTACTGGGAATAATAGGCGCGTGTGCCTGCCGAGTTGACAGCGCCAACAGCGATAACCTCTGGATACCTGGCAGGAAGGCTCACAACACCGCTTCCATCGTTTCCAGAGGAGGCAACCAGCACCACACCTTTATTGTAGGTGTACTGGACAGCCTGGGTGACCTCTGGGACGTCACTGGGCGTGACACCTGGGGGGAATCCGAGGCTCATGCTGATAACCCTGGCCCCGTGGTCTGCGGCATACCGGATGCCTTCTGCCAGGGCGAGCGAGTCCCCGCTGCCTGTACTGTCCAGTATCTTGACTGGCATGATAGATGTCCTGAAGGCTATGCCTGCTGTGCCATAGCCATTGTTTGTGGTCTGGGCAATGGTGCCGGTTACATGGGTGCCATGGCCGTTGTCGTCATTGGGATGGCTGTCACCGTTAACGAAATCATACCCTGGTACAAAGCTTGTGCCTGAGAGGTCAGGGGCCAGCTTGTATCTTTTCTTGTAGTTCTCGTAGGCGACACCCGTGTCCAGAACTGCTACCACAACTCCAGGGCTTCCGGCTGTGACATCCCAGGCACCTGGCATGTTAATCATGGGGAAATTCCACTGGTAAACATAGAAGGGGTCGTTGGGGAGCATGTGGGCATGTACCCGATAGTTGGGGACAGCATATTCCACTGTAGGGTCGTTCTTGTATTCTTTTAGCATCTCTTCTATTGTCTTGCCAGCTGGGATTTTCACCTTGCGAGCCTGGGTGTAGAGGCCCTTTTTAACCTCCTTTCCACCGTGTCTGGCATGGACGTTTTTTACTGTGTCCTCATCTATACCCTGCCTGAACTTCACGATGATTTCGCCCTGAACAAAGTCGTCATCCAGGTTTATGGTTTTTTTACTGTTTTTGGCACCGGAAAACCCTGCCAAGGAAAAAACCACTATGGCTGCCAAAAAAATTACTGCAATTTTTCTCATATACCTCACCTCCAGCCCTAGGATACTCCAACCTCTAGGCTATGCTATAATTCAAAGGACAAGTATAAAAATATGTGTGGTAGTAGATGAGGTGGTTGTAGAGACTTTTCAAACTGACCATCAATTTTATCTTTTTTGGGCGGTAACCTTCCTGTTTGTGTCGTTTGTGATTGGGCTGCTTGTTACAGACCCGTTGGATTGGACTGCCCAGGCGTTTTTGTCTTCCATCAGGGCGGTGGGGGGTTCTCCGGTTCTCCTGGATTTCCGTGGTCTTACCAGCAGGGTTCAGGCTGGCCGCCCCTTTTTTGAGAGTGGTGGTTTCAATCTTTCCAGGCTGGATGCGCTGGTGGTGCGGGACATGGGAGCCGCTACCTCCCTGGACCGGGTGGTCTTCCCTTTTGATGTTCTGCTCCTGTTGGAGGAAGAGGGTGTGGTTGTGGTTAACCCGCCTCTTGCTATTCAGCGGGCTGCCAATAAACATCTTGCCTCCCAGCTTTTCACCCGGCAGGGTCTGCCGGTGCCGCCTACACTGGTGACAACCTCGAGGGAGGAGGCTCTGGCCGCGTTAGAAGTTTTCGGATGTGCTGTGGTTAAGCCTTTTTTCGGGTGCAAGGGACAGGGCATTGTCCGCCTCCAGGACAGAAAGAGGCTCGCAGAGCTCCTGGAGGAGTGGGGTGTTCTCTACATCCAGAAGTATATTCCACATGGAGGTAGGGATATCCGGGTTTTTGTGGCAGGTGGCAAGGCTGTCGCTGCCATCTATCGGACCGGGGAAGGTTGGATTACAAATATCAGCCAGGGGGGCAGGCCTGAGCCCTGCAAGCTAACACCGGCTCAGGCTGAAATCGCCATCTCTGGTGCAGAGGCCCTGGGACTGGAATTTGCAGGCATGGATCTCCTGGAAGACAGAATGGGCACGACCTACCTTCTGGAGGCAAACGCCACCCCCTCGGCAGCAGGCATCCACCGTGCAGCAGGGAAAAACGTTACCGACATTGTAATTGAAAACCTGGTTGAAAGACTCAGGTCCTAGAGGATTCCCAGTATCCGGTGGGTCTGGGGTATTATTCTCACGGTCTCAAGCAGCCCGGAGGCGTGTTCCAGGAGTTCCAGTAGCCTTGGGGCCTCCAGCCCCCGGGGGGAGACGGGTTGCAGGATTAGGGGGATGTCTTTTGAGACTTCTTTTATGGCTTCCACCGCGGGGGTGAGCGTAGCAGGGGTGGTGTCGGGTGTGACAATGATTTTGGCAAAGGTTTCGACTCCCTGGGTGTGGAAGATTTCCAGGGTTTTTTTCTCCTGTTCCAGGAGCTTGGAGTAATTGTTGGAAGCATGGTGTTCTGGGAGTTTGAGGTCGCAGGCTGCCACCGCCAGAACATCCTTGATTTTTTCCGCCCTCCAGGGGAGGGAGGAGTTTGTTTCAAGGTAGAGTGGATACTCTGAGCAGGAGAGTTCCTGGATGAATTCTGGGTAGAGTAGGGGTTCGCCTCCGGTGAGACTCAGGTGTCGGGTGGATCCTCTCCAGAGACGGCTCACAGCCTCCAGAGCCTCCCCTGCTTCAAGCTGGCCATGAATGATTTTGAAATCCTGTCTTCCTGGTGTCTGCTCTACCCTGCACTCCCCGGTTTCAGGTGTGTCACAGTAGGTACAGCTGAGATTGCACCCCCGGAATCTCAGGAACACCTGGCCAACCCCTACATAGAGTCCTTCTCCCTGTATAGAACTGAAAATCTCCTGGATATCTGCTCTCATCCACTCAACCAGAATTTGTGGTCAGAGTTAAAAAAAGATTATTATTTTTATTCCTCGCTTTTTTCTGCTGTCTCCTCTTCTCCTTCTTTTTTGTCTAGAATCTCTTCCACGGTCTTGGAGCCACGCTCTACAATAAGTGTGTTAATCTGGCCGGTGTCCTGGGAGATTTCGTTCCCCCGCAGGGTCTTCCTTTTTCTAAGCCCTTTTTTCTCTGGCTTGAAACCAACACTCCGACTAACCAGGATCCTTCTCCTCTGGCTCCCTGGTAAATCCCGACGCATAGGGAAGCCGTCCCGGTCTGTGCCACCTGTTATTTTCAGCTTGAAACCTGGCAAACCCACAATCTCCCCGTCCACCACATCGCCAATAACCTTGCCTAAAAGCCTGGCAGCCTGATTGCCACTAATCTCTACCTGACGGGACTTACCCGTCTCGCTATCCGAGATAACAACTCTGAAATCAGCCATAAAAATTATCTCCTGCAGTAAACCCCCTTATAACCCGGAGAAACTATTTAAATATAACTTCCACCAAGCCTTTTTTCTTCGGGACTATCGAAATATAACATATTGCGACTTTTCTAACAGTATTGCGATGAGTGTTATTTATAATATAAATTAGTTATTAAAGTTTTATGAATAAAGTGTGTGTTGGAAACATTATTTGTGGCGTGACATATACAATCTACATTAAAAATTACAATTACCAAAGATGATTGCTATACTAATATATTTCTTCTTATGATTTTTACTGTTTCATAAATTATTTATATCAGTTGGTCATTAGGGGGGTTTAATCGGTTGGCTTTAACTTGAGGTGGAAAAATTTAGGGATGATTAGGCTATGATATTGAGGAAAATTACATTCACCGCCCTGATTTTAGCTGTAATAGCAGCTGGAGCAGTAGCCGCAATCGACAATCATACAGGGGATAGGGTATGGACAGATGATGTAAACCATTCCAGGGATTATTATTACTGGACGCCCCAGACATTTTCCGGATTTTATTACGACCTGGACAACAATGTAGGCGGGGAGACGATTAACATCACCAACATTAAAGGAACAATCGATGAAGGAGACATCAACTACACTACAAGCCCCCAGCTTGTGGACTTCCAGTTCGAGGACTGGGGTCAGTACGAGGTCATAGGCTTCATGGCTGACAAATACTTTGCAGGCTACCGGAAGGGGGCTATCTCAGATGAAGATAAATCTGTCTCCAAATACGGTCAGCTACACCGGGTGCTCCTTGATGAAGACCTTAAGGGCAAGCTTGTCTCCGAGGGGTCTATCCTCGCGCTGAAGGATGGCTATGCCCTTGAGATGATAGATGTGGATTCAAACGCCAGAGTTGCCTGGATAAGCATCCTGAAAAACGGGAACGAGGTGGCTTCCGATGTTGTAGAGGAAGATGAAACCTATGTCTACAAAAAGAAAAAGCTTGGAAGGGTGAGCGACCTCCCGATTATTGCGGTGCACTTCAGCCACATCTTCGGTGGCAGGGAGCGGGCTGCCATGTTTGTGGACGGCATCTTCCAGATATCCGAGGAATACAAATCCATTGACGTCGGGGACGAATACGGTGTGATGGAAATAAAAAGCAAGAGTGGTGGCACCATCAGGATGGAGAACAAAGACAGCATTGACCTGGACCCAGGTGAAGACATACCTCTCATGGGAGACCTGGTATTAAGGGTGGCAGACAATTCCACCCTCAGGTTCGCACCCTATGTCAACCGGAGTGGGGTCTACGAAGTGAGAGGGACCGTTCTGGACAACCAGTCAAGTTTCACATGGACACCCTATAACTTCGAGGGATTTTATTACGACCTTGACGAGGATGTGGGAACTGAAAAATTCAATGTGAGTAAAATCGAGGATAGAAACATCCCCGAAGGAGGTATAACCTACACCACCACTGCCAAATCTGTCTCTTTCCAGTTCAAGGACTGGGGCAGGTACCAGGTCATAGGCTTCCTGGCTGACAAATACTTTGCAGGCTACCTCAAAGGCAACATTACAGACCGAGACATCTCGACCTCTGACCGGGGTCAGCTCCACCGGGTGCTGATTGACGATGACAGTGAACATACAGTGGATGAGGGAAGCTTCCTCGCCCTGAAGGATGGTTATGCCCTTAAAATGGTGGATGTGGACGTGAATGACCGGAGAGCTCTTGTTTACCTCTTAAAAGATGGCACTGTCATTGATCAACCTGATGTGGTAAACGAGGGAGACACCTACACCTACGAAAAGAAGAAGGTTGGAAGTGTGAGCGATCTCCCGATTATTGCGGTGCACTTCAGCAATGTCTTCGGTGGCAGGGAGCGGGCTGCCATGTTTGTGGACGGCATATTCCAGATATCTGAGAGCTACACCGAGATTAACACCGGAGACGAATACGGGACAATGGAAATAAAAAGCAAAAGC
>CAZCCY010000015.1:6759-12688 GCA_964497545.1 uncultured Methanosarcinales archaeon
AAAAGCAAAAGCGGCGGTGTAATCAGGATGGAAAATAAAGAGAACATCGACCTTGATGCTGGCACCGAGGTGGAGGTCATGGGGGATATGAAATTCAAGATAGCAGACAATGAGACTGTGGTAAGGTTCTATCCCTTCAAACTCACCAGCAGCACAGGAGAGGTTACAGACACAGGCGCCCCAGACATCTCCAGACTCGAAATAGATGCGCCAAGCTTTGCAACTGAACGAGACAACATCACCATAACCGTGAAAGTCGGAAACATTCCGATACGAGACGTTAACATCACCCTGGACGGCCAGCACATCGGGTTCACAGACCGAAACGGCACCCTACACTACACTCTCACCAAAAAGGGGACATATACCATCCGGGCCTCCAGGGAGGGATACGATGACGGGACAAAGACCATTACCGTGGAAGAATACATTGCCGGGGAACTGATTCTGGAGATGCCTTCTCGTATTGACCAGGGGAAAAAGATGACCATTGTTGTGTCCTCCAATGGCACAGGCATCGAGGGAGTGGCTCTCACCTTTGATGACGTACCCCTTGGCACCACCAATGCGAGTGGCATGTTCGAATTCACACCAGAGGTCGGGGGAAACCACACCATCAAAGCCTCAAAAGAAAATTATGTGGGTACCAGCAAAAACCTGGAAGTAATACCACCCTACTCCAGATTCGAGGTAGTTGACCTGAATCTCACACCCCTCACTGTTTATACCGGTAAACCCGCAATGATAACAGTAAACGTGACAAACACCGGCACCAAAGGTGGAAGCCACAAGCTGGAGTTAAAAGTAAACGGCAGCACAGTCGAGAGTAAAAACATAACCCTCTCCCCAGGGGAATTCACCACTGTCACCTTCAATTACACCCAGAAAACCCCGGCCAACTACATTCTGGGGGTAGACGGGAAAACAGCCACCCTCTCTGTGGTGAAAAAGCCCTTCTTCACAACCCTTAACATAATACTGCTGGCAGTTCTGGTTACAGGCATAGGCGCAGCAGCCGTCTATCTTATCACCAGAAAAGAGGGTGGAAACATAAGGATAAGAAGAAGCCAGGAAGCGGGATTCGAAAGCCGACATGGAAGACCAAGGGAGGGCTTCAGAAGAGAGCCAGAAGAAATAGAGCCAGAGGGGTACAGGGAGCCCCGCCATCGGAGAAGAAGACCCTAAGAACATGGCTCCTTAAGCCTCTGAAATAACCATCCCCTCATCTTTTTATTACTCTGGGTTATCAGGATTTGTAGTAAATATTAAATATGGTAATGTCGTTTTGGTGGGACAGGTGATTTAATTTGAGTCATGTTATTGGCCTGAAATGTCGGGAATGCGGGACCGAGTACCCGCCTGTCATCCAGAACACCTGTTTTGAGTGCTTCGGTCCCCTGGAGGTCAATTACGACTGGGACGTTATCCAGGAGAGGGTGAGCAGAGAAAGGATAGCTAGGGGCCCGAATTCCATCTGGAGGTATGCTGATTTCCTCCCCCTGGAATCCGAAAAAAGAAGGGTTGACCTGGGGGCTGGTTTCAACAAGCTCCACCGGGCTGAAAACCTGGGCTCCGAACTTGGACTCCGGGAGCTCTACATTCTGGATGAATCTGTTAATCCCAGTTACTCTTTTAAGGACCGGGTGACCTCTGTCGCTGTTTCAAAGGCACTGGAATTCAAGGTGAAAGCCGTGGGATGTGCCAGCACCGGCAACCTGGCAGCCTCGGTAGGCGCCCACGCGGCCAAGGCAGGCCTGCCAGCCTACATTTTCATACCCAGCACCATAGAGCTGGGCAAAATCGTGCAGATGCTCGTCTACGGCCCCCACGTCATCGCTGTTGACGGCACCTATGACGACGCTAACCGGCTGGCCAGCGAGGTCGCGGACAGCCATCCCGACTGGGCCTTTGTAAACATCAACATCCGCCCCTACTACACCGAGGGGTCCAAAACCATCGCCTATGAGACTGCAGAACAGCTAGGCTGGCAGACTCCAGACCACGTGGTAATACCCATGGCCAGTGGGGCTCTGCTCTGTGCCATTGCCAGGGGATTCACTGAACTCGAAAAAGTAGGACTGGTGGACAAAAGCCAGGTAAGAGTCTCGGGCAGCCAACCCCTAAACTGCTCCCCCATATCCAGCGCAGTAAGAGAAAACCGGGAAGTAATACCTGTCCGGGACTACGAGACCGTAGCCCACAGCCTGGCCATCGGCAACCCTGCAGACGGCTACTATGCCAAAAACGTGATCCAGAAAACCGGGGGATACGCAGCAGCACCCACCGACCAGGAAATCATCGAAGGAATAAAACTCCTTGCAAGAACCGAGGGGATCTTCACCGAGCCCGCGGGCGGCACCACCATCGCTGGACTCAAAAACCTGGTAGAAGAAGGCCGCATCGAGCCAGACGAGACCGTGGTAGCCTATGTCACCGGAAACGGCCTCAAAGCCCAGGACACAGTCCTCCAAAACCTCCAGAAACCACCAGTCATCAAACCCACCCTGTCCGAATTCGAAAAACTCGTCCACCAGATAGAAATAGCAGAAATACCAGCATAAAAAAATTTGGGAGAATAAAACATGGTAAAAGTAAGATTCTCATCAGCCCTAAGCAACCTGACACATGCCAGGGAAACCACCCTGGAACTGGGAGAAACAACCATCAAAGGCGTCCTAGAAAAACTCACAGAAGAATACGGAAGCGACTTCGAAAAACGAATCCTAGAAAACGGAAAAGTCCGGAGATTCGTGAACCTCTACCTCAACGGGGAAGACATCCGATACCTCCAGGGACTGGAAACCAAAGTAAAAGACAGCGACGAAATCTCAATACTGCCAGCCGTCAGCGGAGGATAAAAAAAACTCCCCCCCCACTCCTCATCCTTTTTTGACCTACCCCTTCTTTTTTACCTTCTTTTTTGGCCTGCCGTTTTTATTTCATCTTCCAGGTTTATTCAATCTTCGTTTATTCATCTTCTAGGGGGTAGGCTGTGGGGGGTTTCTATCTCCCTTTTTTCAGGTGTAGCTTTTGTCCTCCACAAGTGGCCCTGCAAGGCTTGTCTGTCTTGTGAACTCGGTAGCGATTGCATCGTATTCTTTGAGGTTTTTGATGCTGGGTCTTGTTTTTTCTATTGCGGTGTAGAGGTGTTTTTTGTTGATTTTCAGGTTTTTCACAAGTTTTTTCACTTCTTCTCGTTTCATGCCAGGTTTGATGGTTTCTCGGAGTGCCAGTAGGGATGCCTCCCGGCAGACGGCTTCAATGTCAGACCCCACGTATCCCTCGGTTGCCCGGGCCAGTTCCTTGAGGTTAACATCGCTTTCCAGGGGTTTTCCTTTGAGGTGGATTTTGAAGATTTCCTCTCTTGCCCCCTGGCCTGGGGGGCGGATGTATATTATACGGTCGAGTCTGCCGGGTCGAAGTAATGCCGGGTCTACTATGTCGGGGCGGTTTGTGGCTGCGATTACTACCACGTTTTTAAGTTCTTCCAGGCCGTCCATTTCGGTGAGAATCTGGCTTACCACCCGCTCGCTCACATGGGTGTCAAAGCCTCCACCCCGGATGGGCACGATGCTGTCGATTTCATCAAAGAATATTATGGTGGGTGCGGCCTGTTTGGCCTTGCGGAAGGTCTCCCGGACCGCCCGCTCGCTCTCGCCCACATACTTGCTCAGGAGCTCTGGGCCTTTGATGCTGATAAAGTTAGCCTGGCTCTCGGTGGCAACCGCCTTTGCCAGCAGGGTCTTACCTGTCCCTGGGGGGCCGAAGAGGAGGATGCCCTGGGGAGGCTTGGTGTTCAGGGTCTCAAAGGCCTCCGGATACTTGAGAGGCCATTCCACAGCCTCTATGAGCTCCTGTTTCGCCTGGCTGAGGCCCCCAATATCCGTCCATTTGACCTGGGGCACGTCCACATAGACCTCGCGCATGGCAGAGGGCTCGATGTTTTTCAAAGCCTCGTAGAAATCCTCCCGGCCTACCGAGAGCCGCTCTATAACCTCTGGTGGAATCTCCTCCTCCATGTCGATTTCTGGCAGGAGTCTTCGCAGGGCATGCATGGCCGCCTCCTTACAGAGGGATGCCAGGTCAGCCCCCACAAATCCATGGGTGATATCTGCAATCTCCTGCATGCCCTGACCCTCACTCATCTCCTCGGCCAGGGGCATACCCCTGGTGTGAATCTGGAGGATTTCCAGGCGGCCGTTTCGGTCCGGAATCCCGATTTCGATTTCCCGGTCAAACCTGCCACCCCGCCTGAGAGCCTCGTCCAAGGCGTTAGGCCGGTTGGTGGCAGCAATCACCGTCACCTCGCCCCTGGTTTTAAGCCCGTCCATCAGTGAGAGAAGCTGGGCCACCACCCTCCGCTCCACCTCACCTGTGACCTCACCCCGCTTGGGCGCGATACTGTCAATCTCGTCAATGAAAATAATGGAGGGCGCACTCTTCTCAGCCTCCTCGAAAATCTCCCGGATACGCTTCTCACTCTCCCCATAATACTTGGACATAATCTCAGGCCCACTGATGGGGATGAAATTGGCATCGGTCTCGCTGGCCACAGCCCTGGCAATCATGGTCTTACCAGTGCCCGGGGGCCCATGTAAAAGTACACCCTTGGGCGGGTCGATTCCAAGCTTCTGGAAAAGCTCAGGATGCCGGAGGGGGAGCTCGATCATCTCCCGCACCAGGCCAATCTCCCGTTTGAGACCCCCGATGTCCTCATAGGTGAGCTGAGGTATCTTTTCCAACTCTTCCTCATTCAGAATCCTCTTTCGCAGGGTGATATTGGTGTTCCGGGTCACCACAACCGGCCCCGGAGGCTGGGTTGACAACACAATAAAACTGATAGGATTACTAACCGTCTCAATTCGAATCCGCTGTCCCTTCACCACCGGCCTCCCCTCCAGAAGCCTCAAAATATACTGGGGGCCTCCCACCAGTCGCACCGGCTGGGTAGGGGCGAGATTAACTCTCCTCGCCTCCAGCACCTTTGCTTTTCGCACCACCACCCGGTCGTCCAGAGCCACCCTGGCATTGCTCCGAAGACTACCATCCATCCTGATTATCTCTTTGTCCATGTCCTCCGGATACCCAGGCCAGGCAATAGCACAGACAGACTCCCGCCCCACAATCTCCACAATATCCCCGCTCACAATGCCAAGCCTGTCCATCACCCGCCGGTCAATCCTGGCTATATCTCTCCCAACATCCCTGTGGTGTGCCTCGGCAACCCTGAGAGTTATCTCATCCATAAAGACGCATCCTCCATGAAATCAATTTTAACTTTAATAAATGAGGGATAAAGAAGATAAGAGTAACGATGGCATGTGAGGGCCAAACGGCCGGGTAAAACCTGGAATTTACTGGGGGCTTTAAAACGTTACTGGTAAATACCAGTCCGTTAAAATCTGGGGGTCATGAAAATCCTTGCTCTCTCTGACTTCCATGGGGACTATTCAAAGGTTCCTGGTCTTTTTGAGCTGGCTGGCAGTGTTGACCTTGTGGTGGCATCTGGGGATATCACGGATTTTGGGCCTGCAAGTCGGGCTCTGGAGCTGGTTGAAATTTGCAGGGTGCCCCTATTGGCGGTCCCGGGCAACTGTGACCCCCGCGCCCTCCTGGAGGTGATTGACCGGTCAGAGGCTTTCAACCTCCATAACACCCTCTACGAGTTCAAGGGCATAACCTTCGCTGGAATCGGGGGCTCCAATCCAACCCCTTTCAACACGCCTTTTGAAATGTCGGACGAGGAAATCAAGGGGATGGCCCTTGAGCTTCTCAAGCACGTGAAAAACGATGCCAGGCTTGTGCTGGTAAGCCATGCCCCACCCCTTAACACCCTGGACGAGATTGGAGGGAGGCGGGTTGGCAGCAGCGGTCTCACATCCTTCCTGGGCCGGGCTGTGCTTGTAATCTGTGGACACATCCATGAGGC
>CAZCCY010000015.1:12788-23160 GCA_964497545.1 uncultured Methanosarcinales archaeon
ATTGCTGTTGCGGGTAAGGGTGGGGTGGGTAAGACCACTCTGAGCGGGGTTCTTGCACGCCTCTTTGCCAGGGACGGTTTTGAGGTGCTGGCAGTGGATGCAGACCCGGCCATGAGCCTGGCAGGGGCACTGGGAATAGAACATCCACCCCCTCCTCTCACAAGCTTTCAGGAGCTGATCCGGGAGCGGGCTGAATGTGGTGATGGCGTCTTCCGCCTGAACCCCAGGGTAGACGACATTGTGGAGCGGTTCGGAGCCACCGGCCCGGACAACGTTAAACTGCTGGTAATGGGCACAGTGAGCCAGGGCGGCAGTGGCTGCATGTGTCCTGCTTCAGCCTTCCTCAGGGCTCTGATGCGCCACATCGTGCTCAAGGAAAAAAGCATGGTGATTCTGGACATGGAAGCAGGCATAGAACACCTGGGCAGGTCCACCACCAGGGGCATAGATCTCATGCTAATCGTGGCAGAGCCAGGTGTCAGGTCCATTGAAACTGCCAGGAGAATCCACCGGCTGGCAGGCGAGATAGGGATAAAAAAATTCGGACTCGTGGTCAACAAGGTCCAGAGCGAAAACGAGATAACAACCCTACCGGATATACCCCTTGTGGGTGTTATCCCTTTTGACCCTGAAATCCGCAGGGCAGACCTCACAGGCACACCGCCGGTGGAAACCAGGGGCGCGGGTGTGGAAGAGATAAAAAAGATAAAAGACAGCCTTCTATCCCGGCTAGCCCAGTAGCCCCACTCGATTTATTCTTTTTCTTTCAGGGCTGCGTGTGCTGCTGCCATTCTGGCGATGGGGACCCGGTAGGGGGAGCAGCTCACATAGTCCAGGCCGGCATGGTGGGCGAACTCGATAGAGGGTGGATTGCCGCCGTGTTCCCCGCAGATTCCTATTTTCAGCTCTGGCCTGGTGTTTCTCCCTTTCTGGACGCCGATTTTGACCAGCTCTCCCACCCCCTCCTGGTCCAGCTCGATGAAGGGGTCACTGTCGAGGATGTTGTGTTCTACATAGTATGGTAGGAAGGTGCCTGCGTCGTCCCGGCTGAAGCCGAAGGTGGTCTGGGTGAGGTCGTTTGTTCCGAAGGAGAAGAACTCGGCTTCCCTGGCAATCTGGTCTGCGGTGATGGCTGCCCGGGGGAGTTCGATCATGGTCCCGACCAGGTAGTCGAGTTTAACGCCTGTCCGCTCCATGACCTCCCTGGCGACTTTGTCCACCTCTTTCTTGGTGAGTTCGAACTCTCGCACGTGGCCTACCAGGGGTATCATGACCTCTGGTTTGACCGTGAAACCCTCCTGGGCGAGCTCGCAGGCTGCCTCGAAGATTGCCTGTGCCTGCATCCTGTAAATCTCCGGGTAGGTGATGCCGAGCCGGCAGCCCCGATGTCCGAGCATGGGGTTGAACTCCCGCAGCTTCTCCACCCGCCCAAGAAGCCTCTCAAGCTCTGCAATCCTCTTTTTGTCTCCACCACTGGCTTTCAGCTTTGCCAGCTCCACCACCAGTTCCTCGTGGTTAGGGAGGAACTCGTGTAACGGCGGGTCCAGGAGGCGGATAGTCACTGGCAGCCCGTCCATGGCCTTGAATATCCCCTTGAAATCCTCCTTCTGCATGGGCAGGAGCTTCTCCAGGGCTTTTTTGCGTGACTCCTCGTCCTCTGCCATTATCATCTCTCTTACAGCCGGTATCCTGTCCTCTCCAAAGAACATGTGCTCTGTCCTGCAGAGGCCGATTCCCTGGGCGCCAAACTCACGGGCTGTTTTAGCGTCCCCTGGTGTATCAGCGTTGGTCCGCACACCCAGCCTCCGGTATTCGTCTGCCCAGGAGAGAAGGACCGCGAACTCTCCACTTAGGTCAGCCTTTTTGAGTTTCGCTTTGCCCAGCATCACGGTGCCGGTGGTCCCGTCCAGGGTGATGTAGTCTCCTTCCCGGACGGTCACGCCGTTGACGCTGAAGTAGCCCTCTTTCTCGTTCACCACGATGCTCCCGCAGCCTGCAACACAGCATTTGCCCATCCCCCGGGCCACGACTGCGGCGTGTGAGGTCATACCTCCTCGCACTGTCAGGATGCCCTCGGCAGCGTGCATCCCTCCTATGTCCTCTGGGGATGTCTCGGTTCGTACCAGTATGGCCTTCTCGCCTGCGGCTGCGAGTTCCTCGGCCTTTTCGGGTGTGAAGACGACTTTCCCCACAGCCGCACCCGGGGAAGCGGGGAGGCCCTTGGCGATGTTTCTGGGCTTCTCAGAGGGGTCGATGGTGGGGTGCAGGAGCATTTCGAGCTGTTCTGGGCTTACCCGTTTGAGGGCTGTTTTTTTGTCGATCAGCCCCTCGTTGGCCATGTCCACGGCTATTTTAACTGCTGCCTGGGCAGTGCGTTTGCCGTTGCGGGTCTGGAGGATGTAGAGGCGGCCGTTCTCGATGGTGAACTCGATGTCCTGCATGTCTTTCAGGTGTCTCTCAAGTTTCTGGTATGCCTCCTCGAGCTGCTGGTAGATCTGGGGCATCCTCTCCCGGAGGGTTTCGATGGGCTCTGGGGTGCGGATGCCGGCTACCACGTCCTCGCCCTGGGCCTTGATCAGGTATTCTCCAAAGAAGCGTTTCTCTCCGGTGGCAGGGTCCCGGGTGAAGGCCACGCCTGTCCCTGAGTTGTCGTCAAGGTTCCCAAAGACCATGGTCTGGACATTGACCGCGGTCCCCCACTCGTCAGGTATATTGTTGAGCTTCCGGTAGGTCACAGCCCTCGCGGTGTTCCAGGAGTCGAAGACCGCAGCGATGGCGAGCCAGAGCTGCTCCTTGGGGGACTGGGGGAATGGTTTACCGGTCTTTGCCTTGACGAGCTCTTTGTATTCCCCGACAAGCTGTTTGAGTGCCCCGGGTGTGAGCTGTGCGTCGTTTTCCACCCCGGTTTCTTTTTTCTTTGCCTCCAGGAGTTCCTCGAAGTCCCGGAATTCCATGCCCAGCACCACGTCTCCAAACATGGAGATGAATCTGCGATAGCAGTCATAGGCGAACCGTTCATCCTTGCTTGCAAGGCCCAGCACTGTCTCGTCGTTGAGACCTAGGTTAAGGACTGTGTCCATCATCCCTGGCATGGACACCCTAGCCCCGGAGCGGACCGAGACCAGGAGAGGGTTCTCCTTCCCCCCGAAGACCTTCCCTGTCACCTCTTCAAGCTTTTGAATGGCGTCTGTCACCTGCCGTTTAAGCTGGGGTGGGAACTCACCGTTTTTCTGATAAAAAGTACATGCCTCGGTGGTAATCGTGAATCCAGGTGGTACGGGCAGGCCAAGGTTAGCCATCTCCGCGAGATTGGCGCCCTTGCCTCCCAGCAGGTCTCGCATGCTCCCGTTTCCCTCGGTTTTCCCATCACCAAAGAAATAAACAAGTTTACCCTTTTCAGCCATGTATACCATCCTTTAAACACTTAATCGGTCACTCAAAGGGTCTCTAGCAATCGCAGATTGAACCCAACTATGCTAATCTGTGACTATGAAAGGTTGGACACCCAATAGTCCTCTCAATTTAAAATATTATCGGTGACAGCGGTGCATTTTTCCACTGAACTACCAGTCTTCTGAGCTGGCCGCCTGGGTTATTATCTCGTTCATGGCAGCCACGGCCACAGGTGTCCCACCCCTCCTGCCCCGTGTGGTGATGCTTGGGACCTCAAGTTCCCTTATTCTCTCTTTGGAGAGGCTGGCGTTTACAAAGCCCACAGGTGTTGCGATTACAAGGGCTGGTCTGATACCCTCAATGGCCAGGTGGTGGACTTCAAAGGCTGCGGAGGGGGCGTTTCCAATCACAACAATAGCGTTTTCAAGCCGCTCTCCCAGGGCCCTGAAGCCTGCCGAGGTCCTGGTTGTCCCAGGCTGGTCTGGTGTGTAGTCAAGGGCGCATTCTACCTGGCAGATTTTTTTTATTCCGGCCTGAACCATCCTGATGTCTGTGAAAATCGGTCTGCCCTCCTGGACTGCCTGGATTCCAGCTTCTACCGGCCTGTTTTTGAATTCAAGCAGCCTGGCGAAGATGGGGTCTGCGGTGGCGATTACACACCGCTGGCGTATGAGGTCTTCTGGGCTGTCCCCTGGCACAAGTCTTCTCGCTATACTGCGGCTCCTCTCCTCAATCTCCACTGGACTCTCAGTAGTCATATTTCCTCTGATACCCTCTCCTTGTGATTATCCTTTCCCCCCAGGCCCTGGAATCCCGGTTACCAATAATAACCGTGGTTGCCATGTCAACCTCGTCCTCGTATTTCCCGGCTTCCCGGATGTTTGTCACAATCACCTTTTCTCCAGGTCTTGCAGCATTTTTAACCAGGCCCAGGGGGGTGTCGGGTTCCCGGTACCTGGCTATGACTTCTATTGCTCGTCTGAAATTGCCAGGCCGGTTTCTGCTGCGGGGGTTGTAGAGTGCTATCACAAAATCAGCCTGGGAGGCCAGGGCAAGCCGTTTTTCAATGACCTGCCAGGGTGTGAGAAGGTCGCTCAGACTCACCACTGCAAAGTCACTGGTAACCGGTGCACCTAAAAGCGAAGCGGCCGCGCTCAGGGCAGTGATACCAGGTATCACCTCGACCCTCTGGAAGCCCTCTCTCTCAGCTATCTCGTAGACGATGCCTGCCATGCCATAGATGTTCGCATCACCCCCGCTCACAATGCTCACAATGTGACCCCTTATTGCGAGCTGGACCGCCCGTCTGGCCCGCTCCACCTCCCTGCCCATGCCGCTTCTCTCCACCTTTTTACCCTCCAGGAGGGGTTCTAGCTGGTCCAGGTAGGTGGAGTTGCCCAGAATGTATTCCGAACCCTCCAGGGCCTCTCTGGCCCGGGGTGTCAGGTGCAAGAGGGAGCCTGGGCCGATACCTACAATATAGAGTTTACCTGGCAATGGCAACTGTAACCCTCCCATAACTCTTTTTGGGCATTAACAGCTCTCTCCCCTGGGAAAGGGTGAGTGCTGCAGGCTCGCAGATGCCTGGGAGCCCGAGCCTCCCAGCCTCAGACTTTGTGGGGCCAGGGTTATTTTTAATCACCTCTGCTGGCACAAAGACAACCCGTTTACCCAAAAGGCTGGCAGCCTCCAGGATTCCAGTCTCTTTTTGTTTGACCTCTGCGGTGGCAAGCACCGAGACCTCGCCGAGGTCGAGTCCCACCTCCTGGAGGGCCGAGTTTACAGCCTGGACAACCTCCACAGTTTCAACACCTTTTCTGGCCCCAATTCCCACCACAACCCCCTTTCTGACCAGCACCGAGACGCTTTCATCAACAACCAAGACCTTCGGCCCCCGGACCTCCAGCACCTCCACATCCTCCTCCAGCATGGCCAGGTTCACTTTTTTGGTGGAATCCCGGTTAACAATCTCTGCCCCCAGGGTCTCAGCGATACCCTCCACCGATTGTCTGCCCAGTGAGTCGGTGGCAGTTGTGATTACCGGTATGACTCCGAGGGGTGCAAGCCTCCTGGCCAGAGTGTTGGCACCGTGATGCCCACCCACCACCGGGATAGCGAACCTCATACCGGCATCCACCACCACAACCGGAGGGTCACTCCACTTGCCCCGCAGGAGGGGTGCGATACCCCGCACCACAATCCCCAGAGCCATTATTGCAACCACAGCATCCGCCTTATTGAAAGCCTCCCGGAAGACACCTGGGTGGTAAAAAAGGATCTCCCCTCCAATCCACCCCTGAATCCGCCTCGCCTCTGAAACATTCCGCCTGAAAGTGACAATAGCAATCTTCACAATCCACAACTCTAACAGTTTAACCCGGCTTTAAACTTCCCCCCAAAAGTGGGGGGGGGGAAACCCTTTTAGTTTTTGCACGCCCACATGAGGGGCATGTTCCCTGTTACCCGGATGCGCCGGCTTCGCCTGGAACCGCTGCGAGAACTTGTAAGGGAGACCACCCTCGACACCAGAGACCTGGTCTGCCCCCTGTTTGTGGACGAAACCATCTCTGAGAGGCGGGAGATTTCCTCCATGCCAGGGCAGTACAGCATCCCACCCGAGGGTGTTGTGGAAGAGGCAGGGGAAATAGTGGAGCTGGGCATACCCGCGGTCATCCTCTTCGGAGTCCCCAGCCATAAGGACGAGAACGCAACATCAGCCTACGGCGAGGAGGACGTAATCCAGCGGGCTGTACGTGACCTGAAAAAAGAGTTTGGAGACCGGCTTGTTGTTATTACAGATGTCTGTCTCTGCGAGTACATGTCCCACGGCCACTGTGGGATTGTGAAAGACGGTGAGATTCTCAACGACGAGACCCTACCCCTCCTCGCCAGGACCGCGGTGAGCCATGCCAGGGCCGGGGCAGACATGGTCGCACCCTCCGGGATGATGGACGGGATGGTCGCCGCCATCCGAGAGGGCCTGGACAAAAACGGCTTCCAGCACATCCCGATAATGTCCTATGCAGCCAAATACGCCTCTGCCTTCTACGGCCCCTTCCGGGAGGCAGCCCAATCCGGGTACAGCTTCGGAGACCGCTCCACCTACCAGATGGACCCTGGCAACACAGACGAGGCCCTCCGGGAGGTGGAACTCGACCTGCAAGAGGGAGCAGACATTGTGATGGTGAAACCAGCCCTGCCCTATCTGGATGTCATCTGGCGGGTGAAAAACCGCTTCCAGGTGCCCACCGCAGCCTACCAGGTGAGCGGAGAATATGCCATGATCAAAGCTGCATCCAGGCTGGGATGGCTCAGCGAGGATAAAATAGTCCTGGAAACCCTCCTCTCCATCAAAAGGGCGGGTGCAGACCTTATTATCACCTATTTTGCCAAGGACGCAGCCCGCATCCTCAAATGAGACCTGACAAAAACTTATATCTGTGTCCAGCGGTTAGTTCAGGGTAGAAATGGCACGCAGAAAAAGAGTTTCGAGGAAGAGGGAATCAGCTCTCAGCAAACTTTTCATCTCCATCTTCCTTGCAAGCATAATGGTTCTCAGCATCGGATTCTACTTTTTCAGCACAGGTCCCACACCGGTTCAGAAGGAAAACCAGCAGGAAGAGAAGATAACAGCTAGGAGTTTTGAATCGCTTCCAGGCAGGCTTGTGAGAGAGCCTTTCAACAGCATCGAGGACGCCCTGAATCTGACACCCCCCGGGGTCACCTTCGCCCAGTACACAAATCTGAGCGGGATGCCCTTCATGTTCGAGGTGCTCACCCGAAGCCAGCTAAAACAGGAGGGCCTGGGAGACGAGGTCATGAAAAAGCTCTACAATGCCACAGCCACCAGAGTCTACTTCGCAAGCGTCAACAAAACACCCTTCCTGCTGGCAACCATCCAGCCCCGCATAGTCGATTTCGGATACGTGGAGCTCCCCTACCGGAAAAACGGCTACCCCCTGCTCCTGCGAGACGATAACAACTTCCTGGACGTCATGGGAGACCCGCTGATCCACAGCCCAAGAAGGAACACCCTGAAGGCCCTGGATATCATAGCCGGAAAAGAGAACATGACCGCCTACCAGGAGTTCCAGGACCTGCTCGCCTATACAGGCCCTGCCGAGTTCCAGCTCATTGACACCAACACAAGTTTTGCAACCCGCTTCTACATGGGAATAGCAGCCCGAAACCAGAGTTATGAGCGTCTCACCATCTACGAGGACATCAACACAACCCTCCTACCCAAACTCCAGGCTTTCCAGGCTAACAGCACCCAGCGGGGGCTCACCGAATACAACATCACAACCCAGGGGAACTTCACCATCGTGAGAATAGCATCCCAGAACATTGATAACATCTTCCGGGAGGAATACACATAGAAATCCTGGTCCACACCTGCTGTGCACCCTGCCTCACCTACACCCACAAGCGGCTGGAAGAAACCGGCCACACCCCTACCTCGTTCTACTACAACCCCAACATCCACCCCCTCCAGGAATACCTCCGGAGACTCGAGACCCTGAAAAGATACGCAGAACTAGAACAAATCCGGTTAATCCGCCCAAAAGACCTGGGAATAGAAGAGTATCCCATCCGGGAATACCTGGAAAACTCGCTTCGGGCAGAGGACAGATGCACCTACTGCTACACCTACCGCCTCACCCAGACAGCAGAAACAGCAGCACAACAAGGCTTCGACGCCTACACCACAACCCTCCTCATCTCCCCCTACCAGAAACACGATCTCCTCCAGGAGATTGGCGAGGAAATCGGCAGAAAAACAGGCATCCCCTTCTACTACGAGGACTTCCGCACGGGATACAGGGAATCCCGGGAAATCAGCCGCAAACTCGAACTCTACATGCAGAAATACTGTGGCTGCATCTTCAGCGAAACCGAGAGACATCAGAAAAAACTGAAATCACTTTGACCCTGCCCTTTTTTTCACTGTTTTTACCTTCCTCTTTTTTTTAACCGGCTTCTTTTCAGCAGGCACGCCAGGTAAAACAACCTCCCGTACCGAGACAAACCACATTAAAAGCGGCAGACCTATCCTGCCCACAATCGCATAAAAACTGACAAGGGGCCTTCTGAGACCATAAAACAGGAGCTGAAGGTCAAAAACCAGGACCTGAAAAAAGAACAACACAACCGACCCCAGAAGGACGAGCCTGGCCCTCCGCTTCCAGGAAACACCGCTGGTTGCAAGGACAAGAGCCGCAAAAAGAGGGATGCTGGAGAACCCCCCAGCAATATCAAAAGGCTCAGGGGAGAACCTGACATCAGAAAAAAGCCGCAAAAACCAGATCACAACACCCCCCACAGAAATCACAAGACCGAGAAACCGGTCTGAAATAAGATTCCAGATTGAAAAGAAAACAGTTACCAGGACAAGAAACCTGGCAAGAAACACAACCCTGGCATTCATCTCCTCTTCTCCACGATAAAATCAAACCAGAAAACAAGAGCCAGCACAATAAGAATAATCAACGTGACCTGCCAGACATAAAGGTGAATAACCTCGAAAAGGGAGGGGAACTCCACCACAACAAAAGAAAGACTAACCAGCCGGATAAGATTAACACCATAAATAAAAGGCACCCCACCTGCAAGACCAACAATCTTCTCCCGAAGCCCCACAGGGTAGGCCAGCACACAGGCAGCAAAAACAATCAAACTGTAAACACTGGTACACTCATCAATAACCCGCAGCGGCGAACCATTCACAAAAACAAGGTCTCCTTCAACCCTGACACCATAACCCAACAAATCAAGAACAAAACCAAGCTCGCTGGCAGTCTGCCGATTAAACCAGCTCCTGGGAGACCAGAGATAAAAAACATAAAAAACAAACATAAAAAAGACAAAAAGCAACGAAAAACGAAGAACAACCCAGTTCCTGGAAACCCACAGCTTAAAACCGTCAAAAACCTCAGAATAAAACTTTAACATAAAAAACAAAAAAAAAAAGAAAAAAGAGGGTGGAAGAAAACCTCAGTCCCTTCCCCGGCGCAGATAGAACATGGCAGTCAAACCCACAAGACCAGCCAGCGCCACAAAGCCAAAACCACTGAAAGCAGGGACACTAGGCGGAGGTGGAGTTCCGGTGGGAGTCGGAGTTGGGGTAGGTGTTAGTGTCGGAGTTGGAGTCGGTGTCGGGGTAGGTGTTGGAGTGGCACAGGTAGTCGTTGCAGTCGCAGAGGCAGATGCCGGGATACCTATCTCGTCATGAGCAGTCACAGTTACGGTGTTTGTCAGCGAGGTCTGCGACATGGGTTTCAGAACAAATGGTGTGAAGGTTCTCACTTCTCCTACGTCCAGCTCGAATTCAGATGGATTGAACGGTATGTCAGCATCGTTTACCGTTACCTGGAACAGTTTTACAGTTCCAGTGTTCTCCACCTGGATAACATAGCTGTAGTTGAACTGGTTACCTTCAAGGGTGCAGATTCCCTGTTTGGTCATGGTAATCTGGGGGTCGCTTGAATCTGGAAGTGTAAGGTCATGCTCGGATATGAAATCCTGGGTGTCGCCTACGAATAACCTGAAGCTCAGGTCGTTGAGCCCTCCCAGATGGGTTGAAGCATTTTTTATCGCGAACTCAAAACTGTGAGAACCAGCGATTGCAGCATCATTAACCGCATTGAATGCCTCCAAATCATCAGCCGTGCCCACTAAACTACCGTCTACACTGTTTGACGCCCAGCTCAAGAGGTTGTTAGTGAACTGTATCTTTGCAACAGGTATAAAATTCCTTGTTATTATCACAGAATATTCCTCGGCAGGGCCCACCCCAGTGCCATCTGGTATTCCAGTGGTGGCATTGATGTCCAGATATATTGTGCCTCCTGAATCTGCATCGCCGTTACCGTCTGCGTCCCCTATTATACCTTTTGTTCTTGTTACAAAGTAGAGGGTGTCGGTGGTAGCATTGTAGGTCCAGTTGCCGCTGGTAATCCAGTAGCCACTGAGGAAAGGC
>CAZCCY010000016.1:0-21121 GCA_964497545.1 uncultured Methanosarcinales archaeon
TTGAAAAGGATAAGAATTAATAAGTTTTCCTGTCTTTAAGCCCCCCTGATGTTGAGGAAGCCTAGGGGAACCAGAGATTTCCTGCCTCAGGATATGGTACTTCGACGCCAGGCAGAAGGGTTGCTTCGGAAGGTTGCTCTCAACTGGGGCTATGAAGAGGTTAAGACTCCTACCTTTGAGCATCTTGAGCTTTTTACCATCAAGTCTGGCGAGGCGATTGTGGGTGAAATCTATGACTTTGAGGATAAAAGTGGCCGAAAACTGGCTCTCCGCCCGGAGCTTACAGCGCCGGTGGTGCGATTGTACCTGGAGTCCATGTCGGTTGCGCCCAGGCCGTTGCGCCTTTTCTATTTTGACAACTGTTTCAGATACGAGCGTCCCCAGCGGGGGAGGTTCCGTGAGTTCTGGCAGTTTGGAGTGGAGCTTGTGGGAAGCCCCTACCCGGAGGCAGATGCCGAGGTAATCTCGCTTGCAATGGAGATGCTGGACGCCCTACAGGTAGAGGGGGACCTTCACATTGGACACCTGGGCGTGCTCCGAAGCCTGCTCACACACCTGGACCCGGAGGTCCAGACAAAAATAATGAGGCTTGTGGACAAAAAGGACCATCAGGGCCTTGAAAGGCTTTTGGGAGAGATAGACCCCGGGCTTGCCTCAAATCTTTTAAGTTTAATCGAGCTGACAGGGGAGGAGGCAATCCCAGGGGCAAAAAGGCTGCTTGGAGACCTCCCGTCCCTGGACCAGCTGGGGGAGGTCCTGGAGTTCCTTGACCGGGTGGGGGTGGAATACACGGTTGATTTTGGAATTGCCAGGGGCCTTGACTATTACACCGGCACCGTCTTTGAAATCTATGCCAGTGGCCTGGGTGCCCAGAACCAGGTCTGCGGGGGTGGAAGTTACCGTCTGGCCAAACTCTTTGGAGGGGGGGACACTCCTTCCACAGGCTTTGCCCTGGGCTTTGACAGGCTCATGGAGGTATGCCCCCTGGAGCCCCCAGAGGAGAAAATGGTGTGTGTGGTCTGTTTTGAGGACACCCGGCTGGAGGCTTTCAGAATAGCCCGGGAGTTGAGACGGGTGGTTCCAACCCGGGTGGATGTTATGAGACGCAAGTTCAAGGACCAGCTCTCCCATGCCAGCCATGCCAGCTATGCGGTGATTGTGGGAAGCGAGGAACTGGAGCGGGGGGTGGTGTCTCTTAAGAATCTGGAGACCGGGGAACAAAAAACCCTGCCGCTGGAAGAGGTCATCAAAATCCTGGCAAAATAAAATTTTTTATTGTGTTGTCTCGCTCTTCCAGGTTTTCACCACCTGCATTTCTTCTGGGTCTATCAGGGCTGAGGTTCCAGGCCAGGTGACGCTTAGGAGGGTTTTTGGGGTGTAGTATTTTTCTGCGGTGTCTGGCAGGATGCGGTGTACGGTTGGGGTGCCTGTGGGTCTTGCCTGGATGATGTTTGTGTTTCCGAGGGCGGTGGCGATAGCGTTTTCCCGTTCCCGTGGGGGTATGGCTTCCAGTAGGTAGCCGGTGCGGATAAGCCCCCTGTCTGGATGGTAGTTGAATTCGTAGATGTCCACTCCTTCTGCAGCGTTTCCTACGACCCGGAGTTTAAAGGTGTCTCCCTGTTTTTTTGAGGTGATGTTCACATGGTTGTAGCTTGTTTTGTAGGGTGTTATCTGGCTCCAGAGGGTTTGTTCCAGTTTTTCTTTTTCCGGTGGGGGGTCTCCCTGCCAGTTCACCTCGCCGGCCCAGGCTGGCTTTTTGCTGGAGTTTCCCAGGCATCCTGCAGCTGATAGTATGGACAGTGTTAGCAGGAGGGCTGTCAGGATTTTTTGTTTGGCCATAGTCCCATTCAAATAAAAATGTGGAGGGGTTTAGTCCCCCATGGTTATGGTGTATCTGAATCTCTGGGTGTTCTGGGGCATTATGCTCAGTTTGAGGTTTCCGGCTGGTACCTGGGCTGTGTAGGTTTCGGTGTATTCTGTTGTGATTTCCTGGTAGATTCCCTGGCTTTCGGATTCCCAGGGGGGTAGCATTGGTCCCATGCTGCCCAGTGAAACGCCTCCCTGAATCACTGTCTTTGTCTTTGTTAGCTCCACCCTTGTGCCGTCTTCAGTTGTCAGGTCTACTGTGAAGGATGGCTCGAGGGTGGAGCCTGTATTACTTACAGGGAGGAAGCTGAAGATTTCTCCAAGGCTGGATGAGACTTCTATTGTAACCGGCGTGTTCTCTTTTTCGATGTTGAAGGTTTTCACGAAGGGTTCGGTGGGCTGTCTCCAGATTCCAAAGCTGAGTTGAATCCTGCTTCCACCGAAGCGCTGCATTTCAGGGATTCCCAGGTCGATGGAGCGGCTGTAACTGCCTTTTGCATCTTCTGGGACTTTAATATGGATTTTCACCTCTACACTTGAGCCTGCTGGTATCTCGCTGGGCGAGGTTATGGTTATGGCACTGTCCGGGATAGGGGGTTCCAGGGCGCCGAAGGGGCCGTATATCCTGTCTTCACTGCTGAGCTTTGGGTTTATTGGGATTGGTTTATCGGCTGTGTTTTTCAGGGTGACTGTGTAGTCGTATTCCTTGCCTGCCTCAAGCTGGCCGTAAATGTAGGGTCGGTCTATTCTTACCTTGGGCGGTGTCCAGACGTCTACCGAGAGGCTGAGAGCATAATAGGGTGACTGGGGCATTTTCTCGTCTGTCAGGAAAAGCCGGCTGTTGTAAAAGCCGACAGAAGCATCTTTGGGGATGGATACCTTGACCCTGAACTCCTGGCTTCCGCCTGCAGGTATCTCTTTCTCGGTGGGGGTGATGGTAACCCATTCGCTTTCCAGCACGTTCATATCATAGGGTTTTGTTTCAAGGTAAGGTGAAACCGTGACCGGTTTTTTGTCCCGGTTTTTCACGGTAAACGTTATTTCACCGCTCTCCCCTGGCTGGAGCCTCAGGTTCCCATAGCTGGGTGAGATGCGAAGTTTTGTGAAGTTCTCCATCGACACATGTGCAGGAGTCACAGGCACAGGTATTGCCTTTCTAACCTCAACAGCCATGCCAGGTCCGCCCGGCTGGCTTGTCACTGTCCCTGGCAGGAGGCTCAGCACGAGCATTCCAAGGACCATATACACCAATCTTTCTCTCATTTATTGTCTAACCTCCTCGATCTATTCCAGTCTGAGAACAAATTCAGACTAACTTTCTGACACAGTAATAACGTCTATCTATTTATAGTTAACCCTGACTTCAAAGGGGTTTGAAGTTATCTCATTTTTTGCAATGCTTTTATTGTCTGTAAACTCTTTAAGAGCCCATCCGATGCCCCCGATTTTCGAGATTCTCCACAAAGACGTCTGCGGCAGAATCGGCAGGCTTAAAACACCCCACGGAACAGTGGAGACACCCCTCATAATGCCAGTGGTCAACCCCAACCTGCAGGTCATAACCCCGGCTGAAATGGAGCAGATGGGAGCAAAGATGCTCATCACAAACGCCTACATCCTCCACCACACCGGCGAGACCAGGGACGTCCACAGCCTTCTCGGATTCCACGGTCCAATAATGACAGATTCAGGCTCCTACCAGCTATCAGTTTACGGCGAAATCGAGGTAACCTCGAGGGAGATCCTGGAATTCCAACAGAAGATCGGCTCAGACATTGGAGTGCCACTCGACATCCCCACACCCCCATTCGCCCCAAAAGAGAGAGCAGAAGCAGACCTGAAACTGACACTCCAACGACTCCAGGAAGCCACAGCCTTCCAGAGCGAAAAGATGTTAATCTGCGGGCCAATCCAGGGCTCCACCCACCCAGACCTCAGAGAAAAAGCAGCCCGCAGGGCAGCAGAGCTCGGCTTTGACATCTATCCCATAGGAGGCGTGGTACCACTAATGGAAAACTACCACTACCAGGAACTGGTAGATGTAATCGTAAAAGTCAAGGAAAACCTCCCGCCAAGCAGCCCTGTCCACCTCTTCGGGGCAGGCCACCCCATGATGCTCCCACTCGCAGTAGCCCTTGGATGCGACCTGTTCGACAGTGCAGCCTACATCCTCTACGCCAGAGACAAAAGATACCTCACACCCACAGGCACCCGCCACATCCAAGACCTCAGATACCTACCCTGCAACTGCCAGGTCTGCACAAACCACACACCCAGAGAACTCGAAGAAAACACAACCCTCCTAGCAAAACACAACCTCCTCCTCACACTAAGAGAAATGGAAGCAATAAAACAGGCCCTCTGGGAAGGCAGACTCTGGGAATACACAGCCCAGAGATGCCACAGCCACCCCCACCTCCTCGAAGGCCTACACCAGGCCCTCAAATACCAGGACTGGCTCGAAAAAACCACCCCCAGAGGAGGCAGAACACCCATATTCTACACCGGAAGAGAGACATGCCAGAGAACCGAGATCAAAAGACACAAAAAAAAGCTGGCAAACCTCACACTCACAGGCCACATCCTCCTAAAACCACCAGATGCCAAAATAAAAAACACCGGCAGCCAGACCTGGCATCTCCAGCCACCCCTTATCTATCCAGTTGAGCTAAAAGAGACCTATCCCCTCAACATGGTAACACCCCGAAACCCAGACCCCCAGGCCCTCGAGACAGCCATCCAGCAAATCCTATACCTGCTGGAGCACAACCCCCAGACAAAATTCACCATAGCCTGGAAAAAACAATGGAACCAACCCCCCACAGATCTAGCAAAAAAAGCAGAAATAATCCCATGTTAACCCCTACATGTGTCCCCACATGTTGTACTTCACTGACTCATTTTGTTTTTTATTGCAGGTTCTCCTTGTTTGCCTCCACCCACCCAACCAGTCTTTTAACACCCTCTCTGGGGTTTATTTCCGGCCTCCAGCCCAGCTCTGTTTTTGCCCTGGTTATGTCTGAGATGTAGACTTTCTGGTCAGAGGGCCTCCAATTGTCAAAGCGGATGGGGCTTTTTCTGCCGGTGAACTCCTCAAGCAGGTCCAGCAACTCCAGGAGAGATAAAGTGTTCTCACTTCCACCACCCATATTATAGACACCGCTTTTACCGTTTTCCAGGAAGGCATCATATGCCCGTACCAGGTCTGTGACATAGAGCACGTCTCTCACCTGTTTGCCATCGCCATAGATGGTGATAGGCTTCCCCAATATTGTCGCTATGGTGAACCACGCCACCCAGCCCTGGTCCTCGACGCCGAACTGCCTCGTCCCATAGATGCAGCTCATCCTGAAGACCCCGGTTTTCAGCCCGTAGAGGTGTCCATAGTCCTGGGTGTAGAGATCCCCTGCCAGCTTGGAACAACCATAAGGTGTATGCTCACACAGGTCTACCGGGAAGTCCTCAGGGACCCCCCTGAAATTTTTGAAGGCGTATCTCGTCTCTTTTTCTATGACCTCCAGGTTGTTCACATTTTCTCCATACACCTTGTTGGTCGAGCAATAGACGACGGTTTCGACATCGTTCCGCCTTGCAGCCTCAAGGACATTGAACGTACCCAGCGTGTTCACCTCGAAATCAGTTTTCGGGTCCTGGACCGAGGTTGTGACCGCGGTCTGGGCTGCTGTGTGCACAATAACATCCACACCCTCACAAGCCCCCCTCACCTGGTCAAAATCCCTTATATCCCCGTTTATCAACTCTATACCCTTTGACTTCAGATAATTCCAATTATAGGTATGGGGGCTATCGTATTTGAGGAGGGCTGCCCGTGAGAGATTATCGAACACCACCACCTCCTCACCCTTCTGCTGGTAGTATTCTGCAGTATGCGAGCCAACAAATCCTGCGCCCCCGGTTACCATCACCTTCAATTTTATATCAACCCCTTTTCCCTGAGTTTTTCGTTCGCCTCTTCAAACCTGTCAGTAGCCTTCTGGCCTGCCGACCATGAGATAAGCTCTCTCATGCCGTTCTCAAAAGACACCTCCTGCTTATAGCCCAGTTTCCTTTTGATTTTCGAGATGTCTGCATAACAGTGCCGCACATCACCTTTCCTGAACCTATTTGTAATAACCGGTCTGACCTTCGAGTTCTGTAGCTCGGCCAGCGTCTCTGCTATACCTTTTATTGTAAGAGGGACCCCGGTCCCAACATTGAACGCCTCATAATCTGCACTTGCCTTTTTCATTGCCAGCAGATTCGCCTTCACAATATCATGCACCGAAACAAAATCCCGCGTCTGAAGACCATCCTCATAGACAATAGGAGGATTATTATTTTTTATCCTTGACATGAATATCGCCGCAACACCAGTATAGGGATTGCTCAGAGACTGCCTTGGACCATAAACATTAAAATAGCGGAGTGCCACCGCCGGAACCCCATAGGTCCTGCCAATCATCAAAACCATCTCCTCCTGATCCTTCTTGGTAAGAGCATATATCGAATTTGTATTCTGGATTTTGGTCTCAGGCGTGGGAACAGGTCTCAATATGCGTTTACAGGTGGGACATTCCAGCTCCCATCTCTTCTGGTCCATCTGCTCCCAACTCCGAAGAGGAGGCTCAACCATCCCACAGTTCTCACACTCATACAGCCCTTCTCCATACGAGGACATGGAGGCTGCAACAATTATTTTCCTGACACTATTTTCATCGTTCACCAGTACATCCAGCAGGTTAGCCGTCCCGGTTGAATTAACATCAACATAGTTCCTAATCTCATACATCGACTGCCCAACCCCAACAGCAGCCGCCTCATGGAATACCACCTCCACCCCCTCAATAACCTTTTTCACCACCTCCCGGTCCCTGATATCCCCAAAAACATACTCAGCCCCAGGATTCAGATACTCCGGACGTTTACCCTCATGAACCTGGTACTCCAGACTATCAAGCACCCTGACACTGTGTCCAGCCCTCAAAAGCTCATCAACCAGATGAGACCCAATAAACCCACAGCCACCTGTGACCAAAACTTCCATTCAACTCCACCTCATCTCCATGGAACAAACCACATTTCCAATTGTTCTTATCCATCTTTCAATTATTTTTTTATCTGCCCCTGCCCGCTACTGGAAAGAGCAGACATTACACGTTGTCTCATTAATTAAAAGATTTCCTAATTTTTGTAACACTCCCTCTTTTTCAGTTCTAACTTTCAAACAGGTATCTACCTTTTCGATACCCTACTATAGCAGACGCCACAATTATTGTTAGTATCAACAGGAGCGAGAAGACAGCTACCGGGCTTTTTCCGATAGACAGACGAGCAAGGACGACCTCATAGAAACTGGCAGCAAACCACATCCCCACTATAAGACCTATACCCGCAAAGAGAAAAGCAAACCCCAATCTTTCAATTTTCTCGTGGAAGTCCATCCGTTGCATGAATAACCTCACATCTACTAAGGGAGAAGATAAAAAGTTTTTGATTTTCGCTCTGTATAGTCCCGAAAAAATTTCGCACTATATTTTACCCTGAAATTTCTGTTCAGAGTGTGAAGCTGGACAGAAGGAAAATTCGGTATATCGTCAATCATAAGAAAAAAGGAGAATCGAGTGAAGCTATCGCAAAAGACATGAAAATATTGAAAAGAGTCCAATGCGAAAAAATTATGAGACTATACACATTTGCCTCCTCAATATTATAATACAATTTAATTAGAATTATAATGTAATACATACAATATAAATGTTACTCATCATGGCAACTAGGTGAGGGAAGAGAATTAATTAAATATATTTTTATAAAATAATTTGTGATATTTAATTTTCTTAACCGATGACCGACGGATTGGTCTTTATCGAGGAGTGAGGGTGGGGTGTGGGTATGTGGGGCAAGGTGTTATCCTCTATGTTTATTAGTTTTCGTATCTAGTATGTTCTTTTGATGCTTAGGGTTGAAGGTGTGAGTAAGACTTATCGGCTTGGGAGTGTTGAGGTGCCGGTTCTGCATGATATTAATTTGGAGGTGGAAAAAGGGGAGTTTGTGGCTTTGATGGGGCCGTCTGGGAGTGGGAAGAGTACTTTGATGAATTTAATTGGTTGTCTTGATCGTCCTACGAGGGGGCGGATTTTTATTGAGGGCCGGGATGTGTCAAAGTTGGATGATAAGGCTCTTTCTAGGATTCGGGGGGAGAAAATTGGGTTTGTCTTTCAGACCTTCAATCTTGTCTCCAGGCTTACTGCGCTTAAGAATGTGGAGATGCCTATGGTCTATCAGAAGGTGCCCAGGGAGAAGAGGTTAAAACGGGCGCAGGAGTTGCTGGAGATGGTGGGGCTGGGGGGTCGTGTCCATCATAAGCCGGGTGAGCTTTCTGGGGGTCAGCGCCAGCGGGTTGCCATCGCTCGGGCCCTGGCAAACCGTCCTGCTATCATCCTGGCAGACGAGCCTACCGGTAACCTGGACACCAGGACCGGGGAGGAGATCATGGGGATATTCAAACAGCTTAACCGGGAAGAAGAGAGAACAATCCTTGTGGTCACCCATAGCCCGGAAATCGCAGGAAACTGCACCAGGATAGTGGAAATGAGGGATGGGAGAATTCAATCCTTGGGTTGATGTCTCTTTATCCTGGAATGGTTTACTGTTATTGCATGTTTGGTTGAGGTTGTGCTGGCATTGAATATCATATTTAAGGTTGTAGGGCTGGTAATTATTGCAGGTTTCATAGCTGTGGAGCTTGGTGTCACGGCTTCGATACTTGAGCTTTTGGCTGGTATTGTGGCTGGTAATTTTTTGGGTTTTGAGAGTCTTGAGATCATTGATCTGCTGGCTGATTTTGGTTTGTTGGCTGTGATGTATCTGGCGGGTCTTGAGATTGATGCTGATATTATGAGACAGTATACGAAGAGTAGCCTTTTTATTGGGTTTTTTTCTTTTTTCAGCCCGTTTTTTGCTATTTTTGCTGTTTTCTATTATTTTTTGTCTTTTGAGATTATGCAGGCTCTCCTGGTGGGTGTTGCTCTCTCCACTACTTCGGTTGCTATTGTGTATTCTATTCTTAGGGATGCAGAGAGTCTGAGTAGTAGGGGTAAGCAGATTCTGGCTGCTGCTATGGTGACAGATGTTTTTAGTATGCTCACGTTGAGTCTTCTTTTCACAAGGTTTTCTGTCTTCTCAGTAGTTTTTATTATTATGTTCCTTTTATTTTCTTATTTTATCCCTTTTATGGGCAAGCGAATTTTCCATTATTACCGGGGAAATGCGGTTGAATTCGAATTTAAAATAATATTATTCCTTATTTTGAGTGTAGAGATTGTTTCCGAGGCTATTGGAATCGAATCAGTACTTTTTGCGTTCATCCTTGGAATGGTGACCTCTGGCTTTGTGGTAGAGCACGAAAAACTCTTGATGCAGCTTCGAGCTCTCACCTTCGGCTTTCTGGCCCCGATTTTCTTTTTCAAAGTGGGAACGACGGTTGACCTGTTAAGTGTTCTGGAGAACCTGCCTTTACTGGCTTTGCTGACTAGTCTTGCGTTTATCTTCAAATTCAGTGGTACCTATCTCTCAGCAAGGCTTTTTCTCCCGGAAATCTCTGCATACATCAGCTATCTTTTCAACTCACGTTTAAGCCTTGGGCTTGTATCAGCCACCATCGGCTACGAGATGGATTTGCTTGGCCAGGAGATGTACTCAGCCCTTGTTGGAGCAGTGGTGATCTCCACCCTTATGGCTGCTGTTTTCACAAAAAAGAGAGTGCTAGAATGACAAGGCAGTTGACACCTGGCGATAACCTGGCCTGTCAGTACCACTTCACCTGTGCAGCCAGGACCTGCCCCCCCGGTGGTAGAGAGGATGGGTGTTACGTAAACCGCTTCAACCGGTACCAGCCAGCCTGGCATGAGAGAAACTGGGAAGACCTGAAAAATGTAACCTGGCATGATGTCTTCAGCCTCAAAGAAAAACTGATTTACACGCTAATCCTCATTGTAATCATTGTTTTCATGTTCTTCCTAGCAATTTTAATAAAAATAGTTGTTGGGCTGTAAAGACGTTTAGCTGCGAAAAATAATATATTTATCTGTTTTGTTCTATTCTTCCGTGTTTACCTCTCACAAGTGAGGTTAGCACTCCCAGGCTGCAGATTAGAGCTGCCAGCTTCAGGGTGTCCTGGAATGCAGGGATAAAGGCATGGTAGTAGACCTGTCTGCTTGTAATAAATGCGGCTGCAAGGGCTATGCCTGTGACCATGCCGAGGTTGCGGGTGGTGGCCATTGTGCCTGCAGCAATTCCAAGCCGCTCAGGTGGAACCGAGCCCATTATTATGCTATTGTTGGGAGACTGGAAAAGCCCAATACCAAGACCCATGAGCGCAAGAACACCCACAATCTCATGGAACCGTGAAGCCTCGTTAAACCGACTCACCAGGAACAGGGCAAAAGCAGCCACCCCAAGACCCAGCGAACTTAAAATAAAGGAGCCGGTCCTATCAGAAATCCACCCGCTCAAAGGCGAGACAACCGCCATTACCAAGGGGAAAGCCACCAGAACCATCCCCACCCTTTCCGGGGGATAACCGAGGGAGTCCTCAAGATAATATGGGAGAAGAAAGAGGAATATGAACATTGACGTGAAGGTCAGAAAACCACTGGCATTTGAAGCAGTAAACGAGCTATTCCGGAACAACGAAAAATCCATAACCGGGTCTTCCACCCTCAACTCCACAAAGACAAATAAAACAAAGAAAACACAAGCCAGCAGGAACAGCCCAACAATAAACAGGGAACCCCAGCCCATGTTCTCCCCCTGGCCGAGAGCAAGAAGAAAACTTACAAGGCTCACAAAAACAGTAATCGCACCGGCAAAATCAAAACCCTGGATTCCAGTGGCAGGCTCCCGATGGAGCTTTTTAGAGGCCAGATAAAAGCCCAGCAGGCCCACGGGCAGATTAATGTAAAAAATAGACTGCCAGCCCAGCCAGCCAATAAGCAAACCACCCAGCATCGGCCCGGTAGTAGAACCAATAGACACCACAGTCCCGATAATACCAAGAGCCTTGCCCCGCTCCCTCCCCGGAAACGCATGAGTGATAATCGCAGGCCCGGTAGCCATGAGCATGGCAGCACCCAGACCCTGAACCACCCGAAAACCAATCAACTGGAACACCCCAGAAGACACACTGCAAAGACCAGAACCCAGCGTGAAAACCGCAATCCCCAGGGCAAAAAGCCGCTGCCTACCCAACAAATCAGCCAACCGCCCAAAAGTTAAAAGCAAACCCGTAACCGTCAAAAGATAAGCAGCAACCACCCACTGGACAGTGATAATCTCAACCCCGAAATACCTCGTAATAGTAGGAAGGGCAAGATTCACAATACTACCATCCAATGTAGCCATGAAAACGCCCAACGACACAGTAGCAAGAGCAGTCCACTTGTAAGAAAGATTCGTAGCAGTTCACACTCCAAATCCAGTCTCAGAATACAAGCCCCCCTATAACACCGGCACACCATTATTAACGTACCGCCATAAACCCCCCAAATCTTAAGAGGCAGGGCTGACCCTGGAGGCGGCTCTAAAAGGGGGCTCTAAATAGAGGGGGAGGGTAAATGTTAATATAGCTGTGTGTGATGTTTTACGCTTATTATGGAGTCCAGGGAGGTCTAGAGGATTTATGGCAGAAGACACTGGAAATGGGCTTGAAGTCGAGTCTGAGCTGGCTGAGACCTATCAGAATGCGAATGAGATTTTTAAGCGTTTGATGTATGAGATTGGCAAGGTGGTGGTGGGTCAGCGGGAGGTTGTGGAGCAGGTTCTTATTGCTATTCTGACTGACAGTCATGCCCTTGTGGAGGGTAATCCTGGCCTGGCTAAGACGCTTATTATCAGTACTATTGCCAGGGTTATGGATTTGAAGTTTTCACGTATCCAGTCTACACCGGATCTCATGCCCTCGGATATTACTGGCACCTATATTATTGAGGAGGTGGATGGGCGTAAGTCTTATCGTTTTGAGCCTGGGCCGATTTTTGCTAATATTGTGCTGGCTGACGAGTTGAACCGGGCCTCTCCTAAGACTCAGAGTGCGCTTCTTGAGTCCATGCAGGAGCGGCAGGTGACGGTGGGGAATAAGACGTATCCCCTGGAGCGGCCTTTTTTTGTGCTGGCCACCCAGAATCCTATTGAACAGGAGGGGACCTACCCGCTGCCTGAGGCTCAGCTTGACAGGTTTCTTCTCAAGATTCTGGTGGGTTATCCTAGTTTTGAGGAGGAGAGCGTGGTGGTGGACCGGTACACCCAGAATATATTCCCGGAGGCTGAGACCGTGCTGGATCGGCGGACCCTGTTGAACCTGCAGCGTTTGACCAGGGATGTGCCGGTTGCCGAGGATCTTAAGTATCGGGCTATCCGGATTGTGGCTGCCACCCGGGACGACCCGGAAGGCGAGATTGAGTATGGTGCCTCTCCCAGGGCGAGTATTGGGATTATTCTTGCGGCCAAGGCCAGGGCTCTCATGCTGGGGCGGAACTATGTGAGCAGGGAGGATATTAATGCCATGGCTTTCCCGGTGCTAAGACACAGGATTATTCTCACCTTTGAGTCTGAGCGTAAGGGTGTCACCAAGGACGATGTTATTGAGAGGATTCTGAAGAGCGTCGGCTGAAATATAGAGAGGGCTTGATTGTCTGTGATTGACACCTCTTTTTTCCAGGAGCTTGACCGCTTCTCTTTCATGGTGCGGAAGCGGGTTTCCACTGCCTATGCGGGTACGAGGAGGTCTTTTTTGCGGGGCAGGGGGATGGAGGCTGTGGGCTATCGGGAGTACACCCAGGGGGACGATTTCCGGACTATTGACTGGAAGGTCTATGGTAGGACTGAGAAGCTCTATGTCCGGGAGTTTGAGGAGGAGAAGAGTCTTACCACCCATATCCTGCTGGATACCAGTAATAGCATGAAGTTTGGAGGTAAGTTCGAGTATGGTGCCATGATTGCCCTGGGTTTCGCTTATCTTGTGTCTAAGGACAACGAGAAGTTCGGGATTTCCACCTTTGCCGAGAAGACCCAGGTCTCCCGTCCCAGGCGGGGCAAAAAGTATCTCTCCCAGAGCATCGACCTTCTCGGCTCCACCGAGCCAGGGGGGCGTACAAGGTTCAGCTATTGCATGGAGGAGTATCGGAGTTTCATCCGTTCCAGGTCCCTTGTGATTGTCATCTCTGATTTCATGGACAACCTGGACTCCATCCGCAATGGCGTCTATCGGATGGCTGACAACGAGCTGGTTGTGATATGTGTGCTGGACCCGGTGGAGTGGGAGCTCCCGTTGGAGGGCGAGGCGAAATTTGTGGATTTGGAGACTGGTGAGAAGCTGGACACCTATATCACCCCTGCCCTGCAGAGGGAGTATCACAGGCGGATTGACGACCATGTCGCTGGTGTTAACAGTGTTTGCAGTGAGGTGGGGGCTGACTTCCACCTGTTTTTGACCGACACCCCTGTTTTTGACGCTATCTTTGAGGTTATTAGCTGGAGACAGAAGCATGCCGTTTAGCCGTCCCAGCTGGCTCTGGGCACTTTTAAGCATCGTCCCCCTGGTTTTGGTCTACCTGCTCCGTCCCAGGCCCCGGAGGCTTGCCATCCCCTCCCTGATGTTCCTCCAGCAGCTCCAGATTAAAAGGCGCCGCTACCTGCTTGGGAGGTTTGTGCGGGACCCGCTTTTACTCCTGCAGCTTTTTGTCCTGCTCGCCATTGTTTTTGCGATGGCAGGCCCATATATTCTCACAAGTGGGGGTGACACTGCTATTGTGCTGGATGTCTCAGCGAGCATGGAGACAGGCTTCCAGGACGCCCAGAGACTCGCCCTCCAGGGTCTGGGTAGTCGGAACACCGTGATTCTGGCTGAGAACATCCCCATCCTGCTGGTGCGGGATGCCTCCAGGTCCAGGGCGAAGACCGTGATTGAAGCTAGTGGTCCGAGGGCGGTTGGGGCTGACCTGGCAGCGGCCATAATGCTGGCAAAGGGCATGTTACCCAGGGGTGGGAGGATCTTGGTGGTCTCGGATTTCCTGGGCTGGCAGGGAGACGACCCCCTGGCTGCGAAAAGGCTTGCCGAGGCAGAGGGACTCCAGGTAGACTTCCAGGAGGTCAAGGTTAGAAGGGATAACCTGGGCTTTGTGGACGGTTTTTTCGAGGGCGGAAGTTACAAGCTCACGGTCCGAAACTTCAACCCCACCGGCGAGAGTGTCAAGGTCACAATTAACAGGGCAGGCACCACCCCTACCTTTAAAACCCTGGAGATACCCCCCGGTGGCAGCAGTTACCTCCAGATTGACAGGCTCACACCGGGAGTCACAGAGGCGTCCCTGGAGGCAGAGGACGCTGTGAGCCTGGACAACAAAGTCTACATCTACATGCCACCAGAACTGGAGCGGAGGATACTCTATCTGGGCAGGGAAAACGCACCCTCCCTGGTGGCATTAAGACTCTTACCCTCTGTCAGGGTAGAAACCAGCGGAGACCCGGACAGTTACCCGCTTGTTGTCAGTGATCATATCAGCGGGGAGCTTGAAGACTATGCCAAAAATGGGGGGAAGCTCCTGGTGATAGCCTCAGACAAACTAGAGGACAACAGTAGGGCTCTGCCTGTTAAAATCACCGGAATCGGGAACTCCACCTCGCTCAACCTCAGACTTGCCACACCCATCACCGAGGGGATTGACCTGGACATTGAGATTAAACGACACCTCAAGGCCAAGGCCAGGAAGGGGGCGGTGGTGCTCCTAGAAGGGGGTGACGGGTCACCCATGCTCGCCTACTGGCGTTTTGGCAGGGGGCTTGTCTTCTATTCTGGCCTGGCAGACCCAGAAGGGGGGAATATCTATGACCCTCTTAACCCTGGTGTGTGGAACAATTTCCATGCCATGCCTGATTATCCGGTTTTCTGGCTCCAGCTTGTGGAATGGCTTGAGGGCAGCCTCGACCCCGGGGGCTATAATCTCCGGGCTGGTAGAATCCTTAACTTTGGCACTGAGTCCAGGATAAAAACTCCAACCGGTGGCAGTCAGACCGGGGAAAGCGTTTTACTTGACGAGGTGGGAGTTTACACTCTGCCTGAGCGGAAGGTGGCTGTGAACATGCTGAACCCAAGCGAGTCAGACCTGAGCTCTGCCACCGGTCTTAAAAGCGAGACCCGCTCCCAGTGGGGTGCTGGTTCAGGGGTGCCCTGGAACCTCGAGGACCACCTGATATTACTGGCAGCCCTTCTGGTATTACTTGAACTTTACATTCTTAAAAGGCGAGGTGAACTGTGGGCCTAGAACATCCCCTCATCTTGTTTCTCATTAGCCCGGTTCTACTACTAGGCTACTTCCTACTCCGCAGGGGCAGCTCTAAACTGCTGGCAGTCTCCAGGGTGCTGGTTTTAAGCCTCCTGGTTATCGCTCTTGCCTCCCCCTACACCACCACAACCCGGCAGAGCGAGACCATGCCAAGGATAACCGTGCTGGAAGACAACACCAGGAGCATGGAGCTATTCCAGGCGGGCCTGGCAGGGGAGGCATACAATGCCCTGAAAACCAGGACCACTACCACTAGGAGTAAAATTGAGGGGGAGACTACAGCCCTGGGGGACTGGGTATTACAGCACTCCCAGAACAACAATCTCCTCCTGGTAAGCGACCTTAACAACAACCTGGGCAAAGACCTGGCAGACGCCATCACCTTTGCCAGCCGCACCGGCACCAGGGTCTATGCCCTGAAGCCCAGGGTGAAAGAAAACGACCTGAGCCTGGAAATCCAGGGGCCTAAAAACCTGGTAATCGGAAACCCAACGACCTTCACAGCCCTGGTGAGACAGGCAGGGACAAATGCAAACTATAAACTTGAAATCCAGGTGGATGGCAGAAAAATCCTTGAGAAAACCGAAAGCCAGACCGAGAGGGCCAGGGGTATACATTTCACCTACACCTTCACAAGCCTGGGAGGACACAGGATCACCGGTAAAATCACACCCCTCGGAGAAGACCACAGGGAGGTTAACAATGTCTTCTACAAAGCTGTGTTTGTCTCTCCCAAGCCCCGCATCCTCTTCCTTGGGGATACCACATCTCCCCTCTACAGTGTTCTCACCCGCCTCTACCAGGTCGAGACCTCCCCTGGCCTTGCCAGCCTGCAGGGCTACAAGGCAGTGGTGCTGGACGACCTGCCAGCACCAGGGGAAATCGACCTGCTTCGCAGCTACCTGACCGGGGGGGGTGGCCTGGTGGTGGTAGGTGGTGAGAACTCCTACAATTTTGGCGGCTACAATAACTCCGAGTTCGAGCGGATATTGCCGGTGATTAGCAGGCCAGGCGAGTTCCGCGGGGGGAGGAACGTGGTTATTGTCATTGACGCCTCTGGTAGCACCCTGGGTGGAGATGTGGACGTGGAGACCGGAGAGGTGAGAAACACTGTCATCGGGGAAGAGGACGCCATAGCCATAAACATGGTGCGGAATCTCCCCCTGGACACCCTGGCAGGCGCTGTGGCCTTTGGAGGTGTGACAGAAATCCAGCCCCTGGCCAGGATGACACCCAAAAACAAACAGGCCCTGGAGGACAGAATCCGGGAGTTCGCACCTGTGGGTGCAGCCGAGGCCACCCGGATGCAGGACGGGCTCAGAGAGGCAGGTAAGATGCTCCACAATGTCACCGGCCGCAAGGAGGTAATCGTGCTAAGTGACGGTAAAATCGGTAAACTCTACAATGAAATCCTAGCAGCCAGCAGAGAACTAATCGCCCAGGGTGCGACCCTCCACTTTGTCCAGGTGAAAACCGAAAGCCAGAAGGAAATCATAGCCTCCTACCGTAAACTCGCCCAGGAGACCGGCTCAGAGCTGATAGCCGCGCCCACAGGCACCCGCCCCCTACCCCAGTTCCAACAGCCACAGGAGACACCACCGCCAGAGGAGCAAACCAGGACGCAGTACACCCTAACCATCACAGATGGAAACCATTTCATCACCAGGGCGCTTGAACTGGACGGGGACCTGACAGGCTTCAACGACGTGATACCTAAGCTCGGCTCCAAACGGCTGGTGGCCACAGGTCAGGGTAAACCTGTGCTGACCGTCTGGAACTTTGGCCTTGGCAGGGTGGCCTCACTGACAACCGACGACGGGAGAAAATGGGCTGGAGTCCTCTACCAGCATGGAAACACCCGCCTGATTAGTGCAACCCTCAACTGGGCTATCGGCGACCCAAGACCCCAGGGGAAAGACCTCGTAGAGGCAAAGGACACCTGGCAGAACACCCCCACAACCGTCAAGGTAATCTCAGACACCCTGCCCAGCCTGAAACTGGACGGAAAAGAGACACCCCTGACACGCGAGGCAAACAACATCTACACCACAACCCTGACCCTCACCGGGACAGGGTTCCACGACCTCTCCGGCTACCCCCTGGCAGTGAACTACCCTCTAGAGTACCGGCTGGTAGGCTTCAACGACGAGATGGGAGCAATAATAGATGCAAATGGAGGACGGGTCTTCCAGCCCGAAGACATCCCTGGAATCTTCCGAGAGATACAGAGAAGAGCGATAGAGTCCACACCAGAGACCAGAAGCCTCAAACCCCACTTCCTCTTCCTTGCACTGGGGATATTCCTCCTGGAAGTGATAACCAGGAGGTTTAGAGAGAGGATAAAAATAAAACACACAAAAGAGATACTGCTAAAAAAACTGGCGGAGTGGAAAGCCCCTGGCTAACCGGGGAGACTCTTAAGTTATATTATTTTTTTATTTTTAATACCGTCTATGAAGACATACCAGTTGTAGACCGCGGAGATGAAAGCAGCCAGGAATATCAGCTGGGTGACCGCGAAAAAATAGTAGCCTGTGGTGTCAAGGAGGAGACTTACAAAATTTCCCAGTGAGTGAATGGCGTAGGAAGCGCCTGCAATGCTGATAAAAAGCCAGGTACGCTGCAAAACCTCCTCATTCAGAAAAACCCTCGCCTTCAGAAGATCCCTGTCCACACGTCTGAGAATTAAAAGAATCTGGAGAATGAGAAAAATAATGATAAAAGCCGCCCCCACATTATAAATCTCAATAAACATCTTAACGTAGCTTAATTCAGCCATCTCTAACTACCCTGCTTTGGAACGATAAATGCATATTACCTCTATTTATCAGTTACTATTAATCTCGCCTCCTGAAAAACAGACATTCAATTTCCACCAAATATTTTATCCAGGATAACGAAAAATAACAGGCCGAAAAAAGAGGTTAAATGAGAAGATGAGAGGACTCTACCTTGGACGCTTCCAGCCCTACCACCTTGGCCACCATCAGGTTCTCAAAGAGATAGCAAGAGAGGTAGAAGAAGTAATAGTCGCCATAGGAAGCGCCCAGCTAAGCCATGAAAAAGAAAACCCGTTCACAGCGGGAGAGCGAGCTTTAATGGTAAGTACAGCCCTTCAGGAACTCAACCTGAAACACTATGTAATACCCATCGAGGACATAAACCGGAATTCCCTCTGGGTAAGCCATGTAAGGTCCATGACACCACCTTTTGACATCGTCTACTCTAACAACCCCCTGGTTATTCAGCTTTTCAACGAGGCCGGAGTAAAGGTAAAACAACCACCCCTCTTCAGGAGAGAGAACTATTCAGGCACCGAGATCAGAAAAAAAATGTTAAAAAGAGAGAGGTGGGAGCACCTTGTGCCAAAAAGCGTGGCAGAAATAATAAAAGAAATAAAAGGCCCGGAAAGACTGAGAATGGTCAGCGGAACCGACAGATGCTAGAGTCTGACAGATGCTATAGACCACTCGTGTTAAATTTTAATCTCTTAAATGTTGCATTATGTGGCTTAACTGGGCCATTATTATCTCCATTCCCAGTTTAACCGCATCAGGCGAACCAGGAAGACAGAAAATAGCCTTACCCCTGGCTACACCCCCGGTAGCCCGGGTGAGAATCACCGCATCCCCCACCTGCTCAAGGCTCCTGAGACGGAAAAGCTCTCCAAAACCCGGCATCTCCTTCTCCAGGAGGGGGGCTACAGCCTCAATAGTGACATCGTCAGACGTGAGACCCGTCCCCCCTGAAATAACTATCACATCCACCCCAGAGTAAACAGCCTCTTTCACCCTGTCAGAAATAACCTCCCGCCGGTCCGGAATCAACTCATACCTGACCACCCGGTGACCCCCTGCCTGCAAGGCACCCCAAATCAACTTCCCTGAAACATCCCCTGCACCCTCCGGCATCTCAACACTCCCATACCTTTCAAACCTGGAGGTGCTAACCGTAAAAACCGCAGCACTGTAAGTCTCCTTTCCCATGAAAGCCTAAATAGAAATCGCCTCTATTTAACCGATGCTGTAATCCTTTTTGGGCAAACGGCAATATTCTTATGTTTTGTCCCTGCAATGAATGCCCACATGAAGGATGATTTGCTTTTAATGATTCCTGGGCCGGTCCCGGTAGCCGAGAGGATTCTCCGGGCGATGGCAAAGCCCATGATTGGACATCGGGGGAAAGAGTTTGGAGAGGTTTACCGGGAATGCCGGGAAATTCTTGCCAGTCTTTTCCAGACCAGAAACGAGATTTTTATTCTCAGCGGCTCAGGTACCAGTGCCATGGAGGCAGCGATAGGAAACCTGCTGGGACCAGAGGACACCCTGGTGGCAGTGGAAAACGGCAAGTTCGGAGGCAGATTCCGGGAAATTGGAGAACGCTACTGCCAGGTGGAGGCTGTGAAATTCAACTGGGGCAGCCCCATCGACCTGGATGTGGTGGAGGAGGCCCTTGAGAGGGTGGATGCTAAAGCCATCTCCATTGTCCACAACGAGACCTCTACCGGCATCAAGAACCCGGCACAGGAAATCGGGAAACTCGCCAGAAAACATGACTGCATTTTTATCATGGACGGTGTTACCTCCATTGGCGGAGACCTGGTAGAAGTGGACAGATGGGGTGTAGACATAGCCGTGGTAGGCTCCCAGAAATGTATCGGCGCTCCACCCGGGCTCTCAGCTATCTCGGTGAGCGAAAAAGCCTGGGACAGCCTCTCAGAGAAGAGACCCTACTATCTGGACCTCCCATCCTACCGTAAGTCCGCCGCCAAAAACCAGACCCCCTACACCCCTGCCATCCCCCTATTCTATGCCTTCCAGGAGGCACTGCGGATGATCCGGGAGGAGGGTCTGGAAGAAAGAATCCGCCGCCACGCCCTCATGTCCCGGGCAGTTCGAAGTGCGATAGAAGCCCTGGGACTGAGAATGTTCCCCAGGCTCAACAGTGTGAGCAGCTATTCCAACACCGTGACCGCTGTGGAAATGCCCCCAGAGGTCACAGACGAGGAGCTCAGGGGTGGAATGAAAAAACTGGGAGTACAAATATCAGGCGGCCAGGGCGAACTGGCAGGGAAAATCTTCAGAATCGGGACCATGGGCAACATAAACCACAGGGAGATTCTCACAACCCTCCAGGCCCTGGAACTGACACTTAAAAAACACGGTGTAATCCCCAGCACCGGCAGAGGTATAGAGGCAGCAACAGAAATACTTGAAGAGCTAAATTAGTATAATGGCAATTACCGGTATTGAGAAAGAGGCTCTGGACTTCATCCTAGAGGTGAGCCGAGAGACCGCACCCCTGGAATTTGCAGGCCTGCTACGGGCAGAAGGGGGTCGGATTACCGAGATTATTGTGCTGCCAGGCACCGAGTCCTCTGAGGTGAGCGCAGCCCTCAAACTCTACATGCTCCCCAACATGAAAATCGCAGGCTCAGTACACAGCCACCCCACAAGCGACCTCACACCCTCCAGTGCAGACCTCGCCTTTTTCAACGCCACAGGCAGCATCCACATCATCGTGGGAGCCCCCTACAACCGGAAAAGCTGGGCCTGCTACAACCGCAAAGGAGAGAGAATAGAACTCCCCATAATCTAATGATGAGGGATGAACAAACCCCTTTAAACACAACAAAAGAACCAGACATTGAAAAACATGAGAACACAAACAATTATTTTAGCCGTCCTCCTGATACTGCTCTCCCTCAACACTGTGGGCGCAATTTCCCCGCTTGCCCTGGATAAAATCGAGAAGCTCAAGGAGAAATACGGCGAAGAAAACGTGACAGTGACCCGCCTGGAAAACATTGAGATTACCAAGGAAAACCTCCTATCAAAAATCATCAACTGGCTTAAAAGCATCCTGGGCTCTCTGTAACAGCAAAAAGAAAACTCTAAGCAAAACACTCCAGGTCT
>CAZCCY010000016.1:21221-22334 GCA_964497545.1 uncultured Methanosarcinales archaeon
CCGCTAGCAGGCTTTCTATTTCCTGGTTCAGTTTTAGAATTTTTTTTATTATTTCTGGTTTGATCCCTCTTTTTTCCATGGAGGCTACCTGCTCCTCTATTGACACAACCCGGTCTCCTTTCACGAGGTTGTCAGCATGGGCAACGATTTTCTCTTCAAGAGTCTGAGGCGTGTAGTCTGCCCTTGGCAGGCCCAGCTCTTCAGCCTCCATGGGGGATATCCCGCCTCCAATGTGCCTTTCTATGATTCTGACCAACCTCTCATCCAAACCCTTCTCACGGGCAATTTCTGCACCCACAACCGCATGTTCAATGCCATGTGTCCTGCACCGCCCCAGGTCATGGAGAAGACCGCCCACCTCCACAAGGCCAACATCCACATCTGCCCTCCCAGTCTCTTTTATTTTTAATGCCAGCCGTACAGCCTCCTGGGAGACCGCCTTACAGTGGGCTTTAACTTCCGGCGGACAGTTAAGAGAGTCCAGAAGAGCCAGTGCCTCCCCGGGTGTCATCTCTATTTCACAGACTCCAGTTCTTTTATCCTCTGCTTGATAGCTTTTATTATCTCACTGTTATCCTGGTATTCAAGATCCCCACCACACACAGGACAGATGAACTCGGTCTCACTTGCAGTTTCGAAAAGGAACCTGTCAGGCTCCCCCTCCTCATGCTCCCGCTCAGCGTTAGGACAGGCATAGAATACATTCTCCTCCTCAAACTGCAGGCGTTCCTCAAGATTCTTTTTAAGCTTCTCTACCTGGGCTTTAAGGACGTGATCCATATTCTGGATATCCAGCTTCCAGAGATAGGTGAGCCAGCCGCTGTTAACATCCCGCTCCCGCCGATAAGTAGCCAGCCTGTTCTCATAAAGAATAAAAAGCGTCCTCCTAACAACATTAAGAACCACACCAGTCTTCTCAGCTATAGCCTCGTCAGTAACCTCACCCCTCGGCATATCCCGGATTACAATAAAGCCCTCCTCCCCCACCAGGTTGATCAGACAACTCTTTATAACAGGATTCTCCAAATCTACCAGAAGACCACCGCCGCTACTATTTTCAATTTAATCCAGCATTAAATTTACCAGCAATCAAAGACAAACACTCCAATTCAA
>CAZCCY010000017.1:0-2223 GCA_964497545.1 uncultured Methanosarcinales archaeon
TTTATGCCCAGGTCTATCCCTGAGATGATTAAGGGTGATTTTAGCTGTGAGGATATTTCCAAGTGCATTCTGGGTTTGAAGGACTTGGATCTTGAGGCTTACAAGGTGCTTTTGAGAAAAGGGCCCCTCTCTGCTGAAGCCCTGGGGGAAGCCCTCTCCCGGGAGCGGAGTACAGCCTACCGGGCGTTGCAGAACCTTATTAACTGTGGCCTTGTCTATCGGGAGACCCGGACCATCCTGGGGGGAGGATACTACTATGAGTACGCTGCCCTTGAACCGGCGAGGATGAAATCCCTGCTGCGGGAGAACATTGAGTTGTGGTACCGGAAGATGCTTGAGATGGTAGAAGAGATTGACAAGGTACTGGCAGAGGTGGCAGGGCCCGGGGAGGGCTAGTAGTTTTTATCTACTTTCAATCCAATCTCAACTGCTGCCTCCATATGGAGGTAGAGGATGCGAGATGGAGACTGAGATTGTTTCTAGAATCGAGTCCCGGTTCAGGGAACTGGGAGTTGAGGTTGCAAGAGAGGAGATAGAGTCCCGGGTTGCAAAACTTGTCCGGGAGTTCAAGGTACCTCCAGAAGAGGCTGAGCGGAGTGTTGTGAACTATTTCCTCAAAGAGCGGGGAATCCCCCAGACAAACTACTACCAGTTGAACCCGGCCCTCAAGGTGAAAGACATAACTGAGGCCGGGGTCTGGGGGGACCTGAAGGCCAAGGTGGTTCAACTCTGGGAGCCCACACACGAGTCCATAGACCAGGTGGGACTGGTGGGAGATGAGACCGGCACCATCAAGTTCACCAAGTGGAAGGTTTCAGGTCTACCAGCCCTGGAAGAAGGACGGGTCTATCTGTTTAAAAACCTGGTTACTGACAAGTGGCAGGACAGGTGCAGCGTTAAACTTACCCGGAACACCAGGATAACTCCCCTTGAGGAAGATATCGAGGTGAACCGGGATGCCGGGGTGTTCACCGGTGTCCTTGTGGACATCCAGTCAGGCTCAGGCCTGATTAAAAGATGTCGAGAATGTAATCGGGCGCTCACCAGGGGTGTGTGTGGAGAGCATGGCAAGGTGGAAGGGGAATATGACCTGCGAATAAAAGGGGTGCTGGACAATGGGGAGACCACCCAGCAGATACTGCTCAACCGGGAGATGACCGAACACACAGCCGGCATCACCATGGAGGAGGCAAAAACCATGGCTTCCGAGTCCCTTGATCCCACCATTGTCCTCGACAAAATCAAAGCCAGGTTGATAGGCAGATACTACAGGGTCCAGGGAGGGCCTGTGGACCGCTACATCCTGGTAAACACCATGGAGCGTCTAACCTTCCAGCCAGAAGAAATAGAATCCCTCCTGGAAACACTGGAAGCCCTGCCACAATACCGGGAAGAAGGATACCAGGAAGAAGGCCAGGAAGAAGGAGAAAACGAAGAAGAACCAATGGAGGAAGAATACTATGGAGCAGAGGACTTTTGAGAGGGCTGTCGCCCACAGGATCTTCGCAGCCGAGTTCCAGGAGGCAAATCTCACCTTCCGGGAGGGCGAGGATCAGTACTCCCCCCAGTACATCCTCACACCTACCGGGGCTAAGTGTAGCCGGATTTTCCTGGTGGGGACTCTCACCGAGAAAACCAATGTCGCCAGGGACGAGAGAGAGGCCGAGTACTGGCGGGCAAGGCTTGTTGACCCTACCGGGTACTTCTACATCTATGCAGGCCAGTACCAGCCTGAGGCAGCCCAGGTGCTGGCAGGCACAGAGCCACCCGAGTTCCTGGCAGTGGTGGGTAAGCCTAGCATCTACACCACCCCGGAAGGTGCAACCCTCAACTCGGTGAGAGCCGAGTTCATAAGCATCGTGGACAACGAGACCAGGGACACCTGGGTGCTGGAGACAGCCAGACTGACACTGAAACGCCTCAAGGACCTCGAGGAAAGAAAAACCGAAAACGCTGTCAGGGCACTGGAACACTACTCCACCGACACCCAGAAATACCGCAGCCTCCTAAAAGAAGTACTTCAAGCCCTGGAGACCGGACTCTAACCATGCCAGGCTAGTAAAAACTAAATAACAACCGCACCATTAAAAGACCGGGTTTGACCGAGACAAGGGACGAGATAGCCAAGCCCGGTATGGCGCAGGATTGCTAATCCTGTGGTGCACTGCACCTCGGGGGTTCGAATCCCCCTCTCGTCGTAAAATTTTTCTTTAAAAAGAAGGT
>CAZCCY010000017.1:2323-21546 GCA_964497545.1 uncultured Methanosarcinales archaeon
GGTTAGCTTTCTACCCGGTAGTTTGTGGCGTATTCGAGTAGGCCGTCTATTAGGTCGTAGTGGGTTCTTTCGAATTGTGCCATGGTGTTGTAGAATTCCTTTTCCTCCGGGTTCTCTGTTTGTTGGCCGAGGGCTTGGTAGAGGTATTCTGATTTGCGTTCCAGTCTCAGGGCTGCCAGGAGTATCCCGATTTCTCCGGGTTTGTCTCCGAATTCCCGGGAGATGTTCCAGATGAATTTTTTGGTTTCTTTTGGCGGTATTTTCCGCTCCTTCCGGTAGTCTTCCAGGTACTGGATGTGTCTGGTTTCTTCTTCTCGCAGGTAGGTGTAGAGTTCCTGGCTGGTCTCCCGTGCTCGCTGGGCGTAGAATGCCTCTGTCTTGCGCTCCAGGGATAGTGCTATTTCGATGGCTTCTTGCAGGCTTTTGATGCTTCCTACGGTGTCCAGGAGTTCTCTGAGGGTGTCTGTCATTTTATCTTCTGGGCTAGGACTTTTCCCAGGTTTCTGCAGACTTCGATTCCGTCCTCATCCGGGATGCGTTTTATTCTCAGCCCGGGTTCCAGCACCTCTTTCATGCCGTAGCTTTTCATTTTGTCGATGAGCTGCTGGGCTGCCTCCCCACTCCACCCATAGGATCCGAAGGCTGTGCCTATCTTGTCTTTCAGGTCCAGGCTTCCGATTTCTTCTGCGAATTTGAGCATGGTGGGCATGCCCGCTCCCTTGTAGGTGGGGGAGCCAAGAGCGATGGCACTAGCGTCCTTGAGGTCGTCGAGGCTGGCTTCGGTGATGTTTTTAAGCACCACCTCCACTCCCTCGCTGGCTGCCCCCTCCTGGATGGCCCTGGCCATCAGCCTGGTGTTGCCAAAGCCTGTCCCGTAGATTATCGCAAGTTTAGCCATATGGGGGTTATTCTATTTTTTTGAACATCTCCCTGGGGGCGTTGCAGATGGGGCAGATATCCGGGGGGTTTCCCTCGACCGTGTTGCCACAGTTCTGGCAGACATAGTAGTCGGTCTCCTTGTTGTTTCCGAGCTCTTCGAGGGCTTTTTTGTAGAGTCCTGCGTGGATTTCTTCTACCTGGTTTGCCACGTCAAAGCTGAAGACTGCGGGGTCGTTGCCCTCTTTTTTTCCTTCTTCTATGAATTTTGGGTACATCTCCCGGTACTCGAAGGTCTCGCCTTTTATGGCTGCTTCCAGGTTTTCCCTGGTGTTTTTAACCTCGCCCATGATTCTCAGGTGGTTGAGGGCGTGGACGGTCTCGGCGTCTGCTGCTGCCCGGAAGAGTTTTGCTACCTGTCTGTATCCTTCTTCCTCGGCTTTTGCTGCGAAGGCCAGGTATTTGCGGTTTGCCTGGGATTCGCCTGCAAAAGCCTCCTGGAGATTCTCATGGGTCGACATATCTTTTCCACCTCAGACTGCTTCCACCCTCTTCACTCCAGGTACTTGTTCTTTTATTACTCGCTCGACGCCCATCTGGAGGGTCATGGTGCTCATGGGACAAAACCCGCAGGCTCCCATGAGTCTTACCCGGACGATTCCGTCCTCCTCGTCTATGTCCACAATCTCGATGTCTCCGCCGTCTGCCTGGAGGTTGGGGCGGATTTGTTCAATTACCTTTTCGACTTCTTCTTTCATGTCTTTCATATCCTTTTATTCCTCGTATGCGATTACTCTTATTATTCCTATGGTTGCCCCGAGACATTGGAGGTGATGGTGTCGCTCACCGAGACCAGTTTCAGGTTGTTCTCGGCCAGGAACCGGTTCACTTCCTTGTCAAGTTCCTTGAGTTCGTTGATGGTCTTGAAAATCTCAGATTTCTGGGTGAAGGTCTTAACTTTAATCATGTTTCAGTCGCACATCCCTTCCTGGCTGGGCCGCTTGCCAGCTTCCATCTCCAGCATTTTGAGCGCGCGCTTGCAGGCTGCCACCGCGGGCGCGCCTGAGGTTACAAACACAACGCCCAGGGTTTCGATGATTTCTTCTTTGGTGGCTCCTTTGTGAAGGGCGCTGCGCATCTGGGCCTCTACACAGCTCTCGCAGAGCTGGCTTGCCACGATACCCATGGCCATGAGGGTCTTGACCTTGCCAGAGAGGGCGCCGTCTTTCTGGATGTTCTCCTCACATCGTTTGTACATCTTTGCAGAAGACGGGTCAAGCTCCCCCATCATCCTCATAATCTCCGGGACAAACCCCATACTCTTCCCGATGCTTTCCATTATTTCTTCATGTTCAGACATGGAGGTATCACCTTCGAGATTTTACATGTAACTGAAGGTTTAAATATTTAAGCAATAAAACCAAAAATAATTTTTTTGGGTGTTTTTTTGTAATATGGAAAAGTAATGTTTGTTCGTGTTAATACGAACCGAAAGTTTTAATCTACATGATAGTAGTATTTAAATTAAAATCGGAAATATCCGGTTAAAATCGTAAGATTTTATTTGTTCCAGAGGGTTGCCTAAAGTGTTGAGTTCAGATTTATGTTTCCAGTGCGGTAGCTGCACAGGCATCTGCCCCATGCGGCGTGTCTCCAAGACCTCGCCCCGCAGTGCCATCTATGACAAAAACTACCGGCAGAAGGACCCTTCTATCTGGACCTGCCTCACCTGCGAACTCTGCTCCAAATCCTGCCCCCAGGGCATAAGCTTCACAGAGTTCGTGGAAGACGAACGCAGAGGCGGGAAGCCCCTTGAGGTCGCCCACAAGGGGGTTTTCACCACCATTGCAGAGATGATGGCCAACACCCCAGGCAGGGTCTCAGACCTGGAAGGGGAGAAAAACTCCGAGTACGGGTATTTCCCAGGGTGTCTGGAATTCCAGGACGCCTTCTTCGGTCTTAACAATGTCAGGTTCGGGGAAATCGCTGTTTCTTCTATCAAGCTTTTAAACAAGCTTGGGATTCACCCTAAAATCATGCAGATGAAATGCTGCGGTCACGACCAGAAATGGCAGGGCAAACAAAAGCTTTTCCAGGAACTTGCATCCTACAACGAGAAATACATCAAGGAAAGCGGGATCAAAACCCTGGTGGTGAGCTGTGCCGAGTGCTACCGCACCCTCTCCCTGGACTACAAACTCCAGGTGAAGGTTGTCCACATTGCAGAGCTACTCCACAGCCTGGGACTGGAACTGGACGGGCGGGTCACCTACCATGACCCCTGTCGGCTTGGAAGGCACATGGGAGTCTATGACGCCCCAAGACTGGCACTGGAGAAAAATGGTGTGGAAGTTGTGGAGATGCGCCACCACCGGGAGCAGAGCCTCTGTTGTGGGGTGAGCAGTCTGATGAACTGTAACGAGCAGACCAAGGCACTGCGGATTGCCAGGATGAACGAGGCTGAGGAAACCGGTGCCCCGACTTTGATTACCACCTGTCCCAAGTGCCTCGCCCATTTCAACTGCCTGAAACAGGAGATAGAATACCCCTTCAAGGTGGAAGACCTGACAACCTATCTGGCGCGGAAGGTGGCATAAAACCATGAAAATAACCGAGCTAGACCCAGGGTTCAAAGACGAAATCAGCAGGGAGCCAGGGGGTGAGAACATTAAACGGTGTTTCAACTGCACCGGCTGCACCCTGAGCTGTCCTGTGACCGAGATTGACCCCAGGTTCAATCCCAGACGGATTCTCCGGAAAGCCATACTTGGAATGCGAAGCGAGGTGCTGGAAAGCCCCCTCATCTGGCTGTGTGCCTCCTGCTACCTCTGCTATGAGAGATGCCCCCAGAACGTGAAGATAACCGAGGTGATGGGCGCCATCCGCCAGATTGCCAGGCGGGAAGCAAGAGCAGGCAGAATAAAACTCGAGAGCAACAAGAACCTGTTTGACGAGGCTTTCACGGAATCGGTGAGAAAACATGGCAGATGGCATGAGGCAAGCGTAACACTACCATTCTTGCTCAAAACCCGGGGGCTCAAAGGGGTAATGGAATACATGCCCCTGTCCTGGGAGATGTTCAAAAAGGGTAAAGTCCAGCTCCTACCCCACCGTCCCAAGGACAAAGAACAACTCCAACATCTCTTCGAGGAGGAAGAGATATGAAGCTAGGCTATTACCCGGGTTGCACCCTGCACACCTCTGCCAGGGAATACGACCTTTCCATCCAGTCTGTGTGCCAGCGCCTGGGAATCGAGCTTGTGGAGATTGAGGACTGGAACTGCTGCGGTGCACTGGAAGTTCTTATGGACAAAAAACTCTCCATCGCCCTCTCAGCCCGGAACATCTACCTGGCACAGGACATGGGGCTGGACCTTGTAATTGGATGCAGCATCTGCTCCCACAACCTCCAGCGGGCAGACCTGACAATCAGGGAGGACGAAAACCTGAAAAAAGAAATAGAAAAAAAACTAGGTGAATACCGGGGGGTCAGAATACGCCACCTCCTGGACGTAATAAGCGAGCTTAACCTGGAAGAGAAAATAGTAAACCCGCTCAAGGTTAAAACTGTGCCCTACTATGGCTGCCTGCTTGTGCGGGCGAGTGAAGTGACAAGGTTCGACGACCCCGAGAACCCCCAGAGTCTGGACAGGCTAATAAAAACGGTTGGTGCCGAGTGTCTAGATTATCCTTTTAAGGCCAGGTGCTGTGGTGCCAATCTGATGATGAGCAACCCAGACTATTCGTTTAAAATGGCAGGGAAGCTCCTGGAAGCGGCTAAAAGCCTCGGCGCAGATTGCATGGTTGTGGCATGTCCCATGTGCCACATGCTCCTGGACGGCCACCAGAAGATGATGGAAAAAGCCCTGGGAGAAGAGTTCAATTTACCCGTCCTCTATTTCACCCAGTTCCTCGGCCTAGCCCTGGGAATCCCCCCCAGGGAACTCGGCCTTGACAAGAACATGGTCCCCCTGGAAGAGGTGATAGCATGACTCTAGGCTCGGTGGCTGTGGTGGGTGGCGGAATCGCTGGTATTCAGGCATCCCTTGACCTGGCAGAGGCAGGCTACAAGGTCTACCTGATAGAAGCGAAGCCCAGTATTGGGGGTGTGATGTCCCAGCTTGACAAGACTTTTCCCACCAATGACTGTGCCACCTGCATCCTTGGACCCAAGATGGTGGAGACCGGAAGACACCCCAACATCGAGCTTCTAAGCTACAGCGAGGTCCAGTCCATCGAGGGCGAGGCAGGCAACTTCACCCTGAGGGTGCTCCGTAAGGCAAGATACGTGGACGAAGACAAATGCACCGGCTGCGGCATCTGTGTAAGTAAGTGTCCAACCAGGGTTGATGACAATTTCAACCTTGGACTCTCCAAAACAAAGGCGATCAGCATCCCCTTCCCCCAGGCCATGCCCAGGGTAGCATACATCCAGGCAGACAAATGCCTCTACCTGACCAAGGGTAAGTGCGGCGTGTGCAAGAAGGTGTGCGGCTTTGGAGCCGTGGACTATGAACAGAAAGACAGGGAAATCGAGCTAAAAGTCGGCGCGGTGATACTTGCCACCGGATTCACACCCTACAACCCCAGTGGACTGCAAAACTATCTACCAGGGCATCCCCGTGTGATAACCTCGCTCCAGTTTGAACGTATCCTGAGTGCAAGCGGCCCCACCCAGGGAGAAATCGAAATCGACGGTATTAGACCCAAAAGGGTCGGGTTCATCCAGTGTGTTGGCTCCCGGAACTCCCGCCTACAGAGGGAGTACTGCAGCAGCGTCTGCTGTATGTACGCCACCAAGGAGGCGATAATCGCCAAGGAACACAGGCCAGACCTGGACATCACCATCTTTAACATTGACATCCGGGCCTTTGGCAAGGGCTTCGAGGAATACTATAACCGGGCTAGGGAGCTAGGGGTGAAATACGTTAACTCCAGGCCCCCAGCCATCGAAGCCAGAGGCGATAAACTGGCAGTGAAATACGAGGACCAGGAAAGGGGCGAGGTCAGGACAGAAGAGTTCGATGTGATGGTGCTGAGCATCGGGCTGGACGCTCCCAGCATTGGGCCTGAATTCCAGGTTAAACTGGACAGGCATGGCAGGCCCGAGACCACCCCGGAGCGGCCGGTCGAGACAAACATCCCTGGAATCTATGTCTGCGGTGCCGCCCAGGCCCCCAAAGACATCCCGGACACCGTGGCCCAGGCAAGCGCAGCAGCATCCAAGGCAGCAGCACTACTCCGGGAGACACGGGGGAGCCTTGTCAAGGAAAAGGAATATCCACCCGAGCGACCGGTGGGAGACGAGGTCAGGACAGGTGTTTTTGTCTGCCACTGTGGCATCAACATTGCCAGTGTTGTTGACGTTAAAAAGGTTGCAGAGTATGCCAGGGGCCTCCCTGGTGTTGTCCATGCGGAGGATGTGGTCTATGCCTGCGCCCAGGACTCCCAGGAGCACATCAAGGAGGTTATCAACCAGCAGAACCTTAACCGGGTTGTGGTTGCATCCTGTACCCCCAGGACACATGAGCCCCTCTTCCGGAACACGGTGCGGGAGGCTGGTCTTAACCCCTATCTCTTCGAGCTTGCTAACATCCGGGAGCATTGCAGCTGGGTGCACTCCCAGGAGAAGGAGGAGGCGACCCGGAAGGCCATGGACATTGTAAGAATGGCAGTTTCCCGTGTTAGACATTTCAAGCCCCTCTACAGCCAGAGAGTAGAGATACAACAGCGGGTCCTCGTGATAGGCGGCGGTCCAGCCGGGATGCAGGCAGCCCTTGACATTGCAGAGGAGGGCTTCCCGGTGACCCTGGTGGAGAGAGAGTCCGAGCTTGGCGGCATGCTCAGACATATTAAAAGGCTCCCTGATGGAAGACCAGCCCTGGAGGTGCTTGAGGGGCTGAAAAAAAGGGTGGAGGATGCGAATATTGAGGTCCTGCTAGACTCTCAGGTAGTCGATGTCGAGGGTTTTGTGGGAAACTTCCAGGCCAAGGTAAATAATGGGCAAAACGAAGCCCAACTAGTCGATTTTGGGGCTGCGGTAATCGCCACCGGAGCCAGGCCCCTCGAGCCAGAGGGCTACTACAATTATGGCAGGGACAACCGGGTGCTAAGCCAGCTTGAATTCGAACAAAAACTGGAAGAAGGGGGGATTGGGGGGAATATTGTCATGATACAATGTGTGGGAGCCAGGTGTGAGGAGAGAAGCTACTGTGGCAGGACCTGCTGTATTGAGGCTGTCAAAAACGCCATCCGGGCAAGAGAACAGGGAGCCCAGGTCTACGTGCTCCACCGGGACATCCGCACCTACAGCAACTGGGAATCCCTCTACACCCAGGCACGAGAAAAAGGTGTCAATTTCATCAGGTTCAACCAGGACCCCTATCTGGACGGTGACACCATAAAAGTCCACGACGCACATCTGGGCGAGGAACTGGAGATACCCTTTGACAGCCTGGTATTGAGCACGCCTTTTGTGCCTCCAGAGGGTGGTGTTAACCAGCTTTTCAAGGTCCCCCTGGACAGCCATGGCTTCTATCTGGAGGCTCATCCCAAGCTTAGGCCGGTGGATTTTGCCACCGAGGGTGTTTTCCTTGCAGGAGCCTGCCAGGCCCCCAAGCTCCTCGATGAGTCCCTGTCCCAGGCAAGTGCCACTGCAAGCCGGGTGTGCGCGCTGCTTGCCCGGGGCTACCTGGAGACCGAGGGTGCAATCGCGGTTGTGGACGAGGCAAAATGTATCGGATGCGGCACCTGTGTCGAGGTCTGCCCCTATGGCGCTCCCACCCTGGTGGAAAGGGTGGTCCGGGTGGAAGAAATAGCCTACGTGACCAAGAAGTCCAGAATCAACCCTGCAGCCTGCAAGGGCTGTGGGAGCTGTGCTGCGGCCTGCCCTGTGGAGGCTATCACAGCCCAGCACTTCACCAGGCCAGCCATCGAGGGAGCCATCCACGCCCTAGCCGAGGAGGTGTCAGCATGAACCAGGCACACAGCAAGAACACTGGAAATACCGGTTGGACGCCCAGACTTGTGGCATTCTGCTGTAACTGGTGTAGCTATGCTGGTGCTGACCTGGCAGGTGTGAGCAGGCTCCAGTACCCCCCCAGTGTGAGGATTGTCCGGGTGATGTGTTCGAGCAGGGTTGAACCGGTTTTCATCCTGGAGGCCCTCCTTGAGGGTGCGGATGGGGTGCTTGTGGCTGGCTGCCACCCCGGGGATTGTCATTATATTGACGGTAATCTCAAGGCCAAGGAGAGAATCGAGAAGACCCAGCAGGCTCTCCGGCTTCTGGGGCTGGAGGGGCGGGTTAGACTGGAGTGGATTTCCGCGAGCGAGGGTGCCAGGTTCAGCCAGGTGATAAAAGAGTTCACCAGGGAAATCCAGGGCCTTGGGCCCATTCAGGAGAGTTTTAATCGAAACAAAGAGGAGGAGAGGTCTGATGAGCGATAGTAATGGCGGCGAGAGCCGGGATAGACGGGTTGGAGTGTTCATCTGCCAGTGTGGTGTGAACATTGGGGGTGTTGTGGACACCCACCGTGTTGCCAGGTATGCTGAGAAGCTGCCTGGTGTGGTGGTGACAAGTGTTAACAAGTTCACCTGCTCTGACTCAGGCCAGGCAGACATCCAGCAGAAGATAAAGGAGCATAATCTTGACCGGGTGGTTGTGGCAGCCTGTTCTCCCAAGACCCATGAGCCCACCTTCCGGGCGTGCCTAGAAGAGTCTGGTTTGAACAAGTATTTCCTGGAGTTTGTGAACATCCGGGACCATTGTAGCTGGATTCACATGTGGGAGCCGGAGAAGGCAACCCAGAAGGCCATTGACCTTGTCAGGATGGGAGTGGAGAGAGCCAAACTGCTGGAGCCACTGGAAGAGGCAGTGGTGCCGGTCAACGAGAACGCGCTGGTAATCGGCGGCGGAGTCGCGGGCATGCAGGCAGCCCTCGACCTGGCTGACATGGGCTTCCACGTCTATCTGGTGGAGAAGGAGCCGAGTATTGGGGGTAGGATGGCGAGGTTTGACAAGGTCTTCCCCACCAATGACTGTTCCATCTGCATCCTCGGACCCAAGATGGTTGAGGTAGCCCGTAACCCCAACATCGAGATAATGAGCTACAGCGAGGTCAGGGAGGTTGACGGCTATGTGGGCAACTTCAAAGTCCGGGTGGAACACAAACCCAGGTCGGTTGACATTGAAAAATGCACAGGCTGTGCCAAGTGCAGCGAGGTCTGCCCGGTGGAGGTGCCCTATGATTTCAACGAGGGCCTGGGGACCCGTAAGGCCATCTATGTCCCCTTCCCCCAGGCTGTCCCCCTCAGGGCTGTGCTGGACCGGGAGAACTGTATCAACTGCAAGGCATGTGCCAAGGCGTGTGAGCGGGACGCCATTGTCTACGGCCAGGAGCCAAGCTACAGTGAGCTCAACGTGGGGGTGATAATCGTGGCGGTAGGCTTCTCCACCTATGACCCGGAGCCCAGGGGAGACTATGGCTATGGGAAATACGACAATGTAATCACCGCAATGGAGTTCGAGCGGCTTCTAAACGCGGCCGGCCCCACCGGCGGCCATGTGATCCGCCCATCGGACTGCCGGGAGCCTATCCGGGTGGGCTTTGTCAACTGTGTGGGGAGCCGGGATATCAACACAAACATCTACTGCAGCGGGGTCTGCTGCATGTACACCATCAAGAACGCCCAGCTCCTCAAGGAGAAGCATCCTGAGACCGACCACACCATAATGTACATGGACATAAGGACACCCTTCCGGGGGTATGAGGAGACCTATAATCGGGCCAGAAGCCTGGGTGTGAAATTCCTCCGGGGCAGACCTGTCGAGGTCACCGAGGACCCTGAGACCAAAAACATAATCGTGAGACTGGAGGACACCCTGAAGGGGGAGATAACCCAGCTGGAATTCGACCTACTGGTCCTGAGCACCGGTGTTGTCCCCCACAGTGGGATAGACGGCATCCAGAAGCTCCTAAAACTCTCCAAGGCAGGTGACGGTTTCCTCCTGGAGGCTCATCCCAAGCTGCGGCCGGTGGACACCGCGGTTGACGGCGTCTATCTGGCAGGCGTGGCAAGCGGGCCAAAGGACATCCCCTACGCTGTCTCCCAGGGCAGCGCCTGTGCCAGCAGGGCAGCCATACTCCTCAAAAACCGGCAGGCAATAACCGAGGGGATAACCGCCACCGTGAACGAGGACGCCTGTGTAGGCTGCGGGGTCTGTGTGCCCATGTGCCCCTTCCAGGCCATAAAACTGGAAGAAGGTAAAGCAAAGGTTGTAGAGGCACTGTGCAAGGGGTGCGGGACATGTGCCACCGCCTGCCCCACCGGCGCCATGGAACAGAAACACTTCAAAAACGACCAGCTCCTGGCACAGGTTAAAAACGTGTTCAGCTACCCCCTTGAGGGGGAGGTGACAGGATGAGCCAACAGCAGATACTACTGGAGAAAGAAGAAACCAAAACTGAAAGTGAGACTGAGCCTAACGTTAAGAACAGTGGGACTGAGCGAAGCGAAGTCGCACCCGGGTCTGCAGGAACCGAGTGGGAGCCGAAGATTGTGGCGTTCTGCTGTAACTGGTGCAGCTATGGGGGCGCGGACTCTGCGGGTATGGCAAGGCTGCAGCAGCCCCCAAGTGTGAGGATAATCCGGGTGATGTGCAGTGGCAGAATCGACCCGGTGCATGTGTTCACCGCCTTCCTGGAGGGTGCGGATGCGGTGCTGGTGACCGGGTGCCACCTGGGCGACTGCCACTATATAAATGGGAATGAGAAGACCGAGGTCAGGTACAGGTTCCTGGAAGAGGTTGTCCGGGAGCTTGGCCTGGAGGGGCGGCTCTATCTTAACTGGATTTCTGCAAGCGAGGGGGAGAAGTTCGCCAGTTTCATCCGGGAGGTCACCGAGAAGGTGAAAGAGCTTGGCCCAAGCCCCATTAAACCGCCAGGGGTGGTCTGAACTTGAAGGTTGGTGAATGTTATCTGGGACATGCCAGGGACGAGGCCCTTCGGGCAAGGGGTGCGAGTGGCGGTCTTGTTACCGCTGTGCTTGCCAGGGCCCTGGAGTCTGGACTGGTGGACGGTGTGATTGTCCTGAAAAAGCTTGGCAAGTTTGAGGCTGTGCCGGTGATTACAGACCGGGTGGAGGATGTGCTTGAGAGTGCGGGCTCCATGCACACTGTGCCTGCTAATTTTGCCAAGCTGGCTGCCAGCGCCAGGGGTTTGAGGCTTGCCATGCCTGCCAAGCCCTGTGACGCCCGTGGGATAATAGAGCAGGGCAAACGCAACGCCCTGAACCTGGATGAGACCTACATTGTGGGGTTGAACTGTGGCGGCAGTCTCCATCCGGTGGAGACGAGAAGGATGCTCCAGGAGGTCTACAAACTCGACCCAGACCAGGTGGAGGGCGAGGAAATCGAGAAGGGCAAACTGATATTCAAAACCAGGGATGGCGAAGCTGCCATCTCGATTGACGAGCTCGAGGAAAAAGGGTTTGGCAGACGTCCCAACTGCCGGTATTGTCCGGTTAAAATCCCGAGGAATGCAGACCTTGCCTGCGGCAACTGGGGTGCCAAGCCTGGAGAGACCTTTGTAGAGATCACAAGCCAGAAGGGGGTGAAACTCCTGGAAAACGCGCTGGACGCCATCGAGCTCACACCCGCGCCCGAGGGGAGCATCAAGGTGAGAGAGAAAATCAGGGGTGTGATGGAGAACCTCTCAGGCAGGTGGCTTGAAAAATCCTTCCCCAAACTGGATGGGAGACTGGAGTTCTACACCCATGCCCTGGAAAACTGCATCGATTGTGGGGCGTGTAAAAAGGTGTGTCCGGTCTGCTCCTGTGGCGAGTCCTCCAAGTGTGTTGACTTCCACCAACCGGTAGACGGCTACAAGCTCTCCCTGTATCATCTAATCCGGTTCCTCCACATCGCGGACTCCTGTATCGGTTGTGGCCAGTGCAGTGATGTTTGTCCAGCAGAGATTCCTTTGGCTGAGTTACACCAGAGGTTCGCCCGCCCCCTCCAGATGGAGTTCAAATACCTCCCAGGGATGGACCTGAGGCGTCCCCCCTATTTCGAGGTGAAACTGGAATGATTACTACTGTGACAACCACCATCTGCCCAGGCTGCAACTATGGCTGCAGCCTCTACCTGCGAGAAGGCGAAGACCTGAATATCGATTTCCGTAAGGCCTCGCCGGTCAACGCAGGCAAACTCTGCAGGTTCGGCGTCAACCTCCCCATTTATTACCGGGAGAGACTCGAATCCAGGGTTAAAGATAAGCCCTCCAGCCTGGAAGAGGCAATTAAGAGGGCGGCAGAGGCCATTGGGAAAGACACGGTTTTCCTCTCCCCTGGGGATACAACCTGTGAGGAACAACTGGCACTCCAGGGGCTGGCAGACCAGGTTGGGGGTAGGCTTGCCACTGGCCTGGACTACACAGGCATCCCCCAGGAGGGCGTGGCTTTACTTAAAAACGGCATCCCCTACCAGGAAATCGAAACTGCAGGGGAGATTCTACTCCTGGTCGACCCCTACACCCAATACCCACTTGTGCTGAGAAACCTCCTCCGGGCCCGTGGGGCTGGGGCTAAGATAACCAGTGTCTGGTACAAACACCTAGCCCTGGCAGACAAGAGCCTGGACTCTCTCCCTGAGAGCTGGGAAGGCCTGATAATCTCGGACTTCCACCCATTCACCAGGCCAGAGCAGGTCAAAGGTGTGCTCTCCCTGGGCGGTAAACCCCTGTTTTTGAAAGCTCATGCCAACACCACAGGCGCCCAGATGCTCCACAACGGGGGGGACCTGGGCCTGGTAGACCTGCTAGCGGAAATCGAGGCAGGCAAAATCAGGACCCTATATTGCCTGGAATCAGACCCCTTCCTCCCAGGCCACCTGGAGGTCCTGGACAGCCTTGAAACCCTCATCTACCAGGGCTCCCATCCCACACCCCTCTCCGAGCGGGCTGACATCGTAATCGCAGCCGAGCCCTTCTACCAGAAAACCGGCATCCTGGTGAATAGCGAGGGCAGAGTCCAGAGGAACACAGGATCCGGGTTCCAGGGAGTCGAAATCATAAACAAAGTCAACCAGCACACCGGTGGAAGCCCACCTGGGCCAGAAGAACTCACCCAGGTGGCCCTCGAAAAACTGGGAGTCCCGGATGAAAACACCGTTCCAGAACGGGAACGGCCAGCCTACCCCCCAGCAAAGGGGGAATTCAAGCTACCCTCCAGGGGGCTGGTCATGGTTACAACCCCTTTCACCTGGCACAACCAGCCTGACCCTAAACACGGTTATCTGGAGCTGAACCCCCAGTATATCCTGAAACTCAAACTTCAAAAGGGGGGCAGTCTCACCCTCAACGGGGTTACCAGGCGGTTCAGGCCAGCACCAGTGAAAGACGAGAACATCCTCTCCTACCATAAACTCCCCCTCACAAAAGAACTTAACATGGAAGTGGAGGTTGCGCCATGACAACACAGGAAAACTCTGAGGCAAAGGCAAAGGGGAGTGAGGTCCCCAAAGAGTTCATCGACGAGATAATGGCTGAAATGGAATTGAAAGGTGGAGCTAAACGCAGGCTGGTAAAAATGCTGGCAGCCAGGTATAACTGTGACCGCCAGAAAGTAATTTACAAGCTGAAGAGGGCCCTGATAACCGAGAGGTACCAGAAGACACAGCATTAAAAGAGAAACAGTTTTATCCAGGCCAGGGGATTTAAACAAGGATGAAAGCGTGTATCATGTGTGGGGGGGAGGGCACAAGGCTGAGACCTCTTACCCTGGAGCGTCCGAAACCCCTCATACCTCTCCTGAACAGGCCCTCGGTGGTCCACCTGGTGGAGCATCTGTCGGTGCAGGGGTTCAATGACATTGTGATAACCCTTGGATATCGGGGGAACGATCTGGAAGAGGCTCTGGGTGATGGGAGGGTCTATGGGGTCCACATTGAATATGTCCACGAGAAAGAGAAGCTTGGAACTGCTGGTGGTGTTAAAAACGCCCAGGACTTTTTTGGGGATGAACCTTTCATGGTGATAGGTGGGGATCATGTAATGGACCTGGACCTGCGGGAGATGTTCCGAAGCCACCTCAAGGGAGATGCCATTGTCACCATCGGGCTTCTACCCATCGAGGACCCCAGGGAATATGGTATTGCAGATATGGATGTGAACAACCGAATACACCGTTTCCTTGAGAAACCCTCAGCGGGCGAAATTTTCAGCAACCTTGCAAGCACCGGCATCTATGCCTGCAACCCAGAGATTTTCGACTGGATTCCACCCGGTGAATACGACTTCGCCAAAAACCTCTTCCCTGCCCTGATGGAGGGGGGGGAGCGGATAAATGGTTATCTGGTGCGGGGTAAGTGGACTGACATTGGCAATCCCAGGTCCTACCGGGAGGCTTCGAAATGGATGCTGGAGAAGCTGCCAGGGACTAAGATAGCAGGCCATCTCCAGATAAAAGATGCCAGGGTGACCGGTCCCATCGAGCTGTCCTACAACGTCTCCATGGGCTCGAACACAGCCCTGGTAGGCCCCATCGTGATAGGCGAGAACACCACCATCGGGGACAACGTGCTCATCGGCCCCTACACCTCTATCGGCTCTAACTGTACTATAGAGGACAATGTGAGAATATTCTCCTCATTCCTGTTCGGCGGCATCCACATCGGCCAGGACACCGTGGTCTCAGGGAGCATCATCGACAACGACACCCAGATCGGGAAAAACTGTTTCCTGGAAACAGGCACTGTAATCGGCCCCAGGGTCAGCATAAAAAACAATGCCACCATCCACAGCAACGTCCGAATATGGGCAGACCTGGTGGTGGAGCAAGGAGAAACCGTGAGCAGGGACATGGTAGACCAGGAATCAGGGGAATAATAATATTACTGTGATGTTTAGAAGGTGGGTTAATGAGAAAGAGTAATATTTATCTCTGGTAGAACATAAAGGGGGTTCATGAAAAAATATTTATTTCCATTGATGCTGGCCGCGCTCTTGCTGGCCGCTGGATGTATTGGTGAAAAAGTTGTGGAAAAGGGGGACAGGGTCTCGGTGAACTATGTCGGCAGGCTGGAGGACGGCTCGATTTTTGACACAAATATCGTGGATGTGGCGAAAGCCGAGGGGATCTACGACCCAGGGCGTAGCTACAAGCCTTTTAACTTCACCATCCGGGAGAACTTCAGCTCGGGCAGGGGAGAGGTAATCCTAGGTATCGAGGAGGGAGTGCTGGGCATGAAGGTGGGAGAGACAAAGACCATAACAGTGCCGCCAGAGAAGGGTTATGGCGAGTGGGACCCCAGGCTGGTTCAGAGGTATCCGACAACAAGCGAGATGCCACTGACCCAGAACTTCACAAAGACCTTTGACATGGACCTTGCCAGGTTCAAGGCTATTTTCAGCCAGGAGCCAAAAGCCGGCTTGGAGGTAACAACACCCAACAGCGATGTTAACCTGACAGTCCTAGAGTTCAACGAGACCACAGTGACCCTGGACTACAATCTAAAGGTAGGGGACACATTCAGACTCCCCAACAGCCCCTGGGACGAGGAAGTCATCAGAGTTGACGATAACAACATTACCATCAGACACAATGTCACGGTGGGTGAGACCTTCAGCTTCCATCAGACCCCCTGGAACACAACTGTGGTGAATATCACCGGTAACAATGTCACCCTCCGCCACAACCCCATCGAGGAGACCCGGATGATGACCCCCATGGGATTTGCCACAGTCAGGTTTGTGAACGACACAATTGAGATAGACCGGAACCCCAAGCTTGCAGGCAAAACCCTGATCTTCAACGTCACCATACTCTCCATAAGCTAGATATGGAGCGGGAAGAGAAGACTGTGGCTGTCCTGCTGGCAGCCGCAACTCTAACCCTCCTAACCGCCTACACTTTTTTCCCCCTCGGAATACAGACCTACTCCCCGGATTCAAAGGTAGGAGAGAGAGTCCACCTGGAAGGAGAAATCACAGACCTCCACAAAACCCGCCAGGGCCACCTAATCCTTGAAATCAAAGACACCACAGTTTTCATACCCAGTAATACAGCAAGCAACCTGAAACTGCAAAAAGGCAAACGGATTAAAATAACCGGCACAGTCCAGGAATACCAGGGGAAACGGGAAATCAGAGCCGAGAGCATCGAGATTCCAGGCTAGGTTTATGGTTAAGGCTAGGTTTTGTATCTGATGCTTTTCAGGAATTCCATCCAGCTTTTAGCGTCATCAATCTTTCTTTTAACCTCGTGAGTCTTGTATTTTGTCTTTCGACCCCGCTCAAGGTCTTTCAGGTCCATTATCGCCCGTATTAACCCGGCTATCTCGCTATAGAGCCTGTTAGCCTCGGCATGGGTGAGATTCACCTTTGCCAGTATCTCCTCGTCGTGTTTTTTCTTGGTCTCAAGAAAGGTTATCAGATTTTCAATACATTTTATCTCCCCGGGTGTCAGGTCTTTTTTATGAATCAACTTCCAGATTAAATCGTTGAGTTTTATTTTTTTACCGCCTTCGATTTCCACTTCTTCCGGTATTTTCTCGCCTGCCCAGACCAGGTACCGGTGAATACCGGCAAGAAGATGCTCCCGCTCCTCCCTGGAAATAAGAGAATCCAGGCTGTGCTCGTCCTTCAACATAAAAAGGTAGAGAGGGGATTAAAGTTTAAATTAATTTGGCTCCCCAAAGGTTTTATCTCCCTGTCCCTCCAAGTTGCCTTCTATGAAACCTGGACCTAAAGCCAGGGAGGTGATTGAACGGGACAGGGGGGTTGTGTCTCCCTCCATGACCCGGCCTTACCCCCTGGTAGTGGAGCGGGGGGAGGGCTCCCAGATTTTTGATGTGGACGGCAACCGCTACATTGACTTTGCCTCAAGTGTGGCTGTCAAAAACATCGGCTACAACAACCCTGAATGGAAACAGGCTGTGCTAGAACAGATGGAGAAAATCACCCACTGCGGTTTCGCTGATTTCTATGCCGAACCTCCAGTCCTGCTATGTGAAAAGCTTGTGGAATTGACAGGCTATGAGAAGGTGTTTCTCTCCAATTCAGGGGCTGAGTGTGCGGAGGCAGCTATTAAACTTGCCATGTGGTACACCCACCGCCAGGGGCTTGTCTCGTTCTACCAGGCCTTTCACGGCCGCACCCTGGGAGCTCTGACACTCACCTGCTCAAAGGTCAGACACAGAGAACACTACCCCCAGCTAAATACTGCATACGCCCACTATGGATACTGCTACCGGTGCCACTTTAACCTGGAATACCCTGAGTGTGGCGTAGCCTGCGTCTGGGACATCGAGGAAACCATCTTCAAACGCCAGCTCTCTCCAGAGGACACAGCCGCAGTCTTTGTAGAGCCCATCCAGGGCGAGGGCGGCTACATTGTACCACCGCCCAGCTTCCACCAGGAACTCCGCAAACTCTGCGACAACCACAACCTCCTCCTCGTGATAGACGAGGTACAGACCGGAGGCTACCGGACCGGCACCTTCCTCGCACAGGAACAATATGGGGTGCGAGGGGACATCATCTGCCTGGCCAAGAGCCTGGGAGGCGGACTCCCACTGGCTGCAACCCTCTCAAACAACCGGATAATGAGCTGGCCCCCAGGAGCCCATGCCAACACCTTCGGCGGCAACCTCCTAGCCTCCGCCGGGGGACTTGCCACCCTTAACTACCTGGAAAAAAACCGCCTGGGCGAGGCAGCCAAAGCCAAGGGAGAATACCTGCTGAAACGCCTCCGGGAACTCCAGGAAAAACATCCTCTGATAGGAGACGTCCGGGGCCTGGGCCTCATGATCGGAGTGGAACTCGTGAAGGAAAACAAAAAACCCGCCCTAAAAGAGACCGAAAAACTGGCAGAAGCCGCCTTCCAGATGGGCCTCGTCCTACTGCCAGCCGGAGACTCCACCATCAGAATCGCCCCACCCCTCATCATCACCCAGAGAGAGATAGACGAAGCCCTGGAAATCCTGGAAAAAGCCCTGAAAAAAACAGGAAACTAGAGAAATACAAAAGAAGGGAGAGAGCCAAAAAGATTTCAGGTATGCCCACCCAGGACGAGGTTCTAGCAGCACTCCAGGCATGCACCGACCCAGAACTACCAGTCAACATCGTCGACCTGGGACTGGTCCAAGAGGTGGAAATAAAAAACGGCAGTGTCAAGGTGAAAATAACCCTCACCGCCCCAGGCTGCCCCATCCACTCAGACCTCCCACAACAAGTTAAACAGGCCCTGCTAAAACTGGAGGGGGTGGAAACCGTCACAGTAGAAGTTGTAAACAAAGGCTGGACGCCAGAGAGACTTTCAAACCGGGCCAGGAGGATTCTCGGATATGAGCCCTAACCTGTTTGGCCAGGTATTCCTGACACTGGTGGTAATCCTTGACCCCATCGGCAACATACCAGTCTTCCTCTCCCTAGCCCAGGAACTTGGAGTCGCACAGCGGAAACGGGCTGCCAACATCTCGGTAATTGTCGCCTTCACCCTGATACTGGTATTCGCCATCTTCGGACAAACAATTATCAGCTACCTCAAAATAGGCATCCCAAGCCTGATGATCGCAGGAGGCTTCCTACTCCTCCTGGTATCCCTAGACCTGATGTGGGGGAAACTCAGAGTGGACAAAGGCTACGGAGACATAGCATTCGTGCCCATGGGAACACCCCTACTGGCAGGGCCAGGGGCAATTGTAACCGTGATGGTCTACATGCAACAGCACACACCCCTGGAGGAAAGAATGGTGATAGTAGCCGCGATTCTGGCATCTGTGCTGGTAATCTGGGTCGCACTGCGAGCAGCAGAGCCCCTCTTCAAACTCCTGGGAAAAGACATAATCAACGTTATCAGCCGGCTGATGGGAATCCTGATAGCCGCAATAGCTATTGAACTAATCCACGGAGCCCTAGTAATCTGGGTTCAGGACTTCTGAACATAAACATAAAAAACACCGCCCTCATTTTCCACAGCCAAAAGCTTGTTACCAGATTTCTTAGCCCAGGCATCAATATTATGAGGGGCAACCGGGTCATCGGCAATCACCTTCAAAATCTCACCCTTGTCAAGCTCATCCATCTGCTTCTTGGTACGAATCAAAGGATAGGGGCAGCACTCACCCCTCACATCCAGAGTAACATCAGGGACAATCTCAGACATGGCCATAACTTAACAACAACCAGACTATTAAAACATTCCCAAGAAACACACATCTGGCAGATAAAAAGGGCTGGCAGATAAAAGGGGGGGGTAGGCCGGATTATTTGAGGCACAGCAGGTTACAATCGCTGCCTTATGTAGTTCAGGAGTCCGCCTGCTTTCAGGATTTCGGTTTGTCGTCTGGT
>CAZCCY010000018.1:0-21230 GCA_964497545.1 uncultured Methanosarcinales archaeon
AACCATGATCATTGCTAGACTCATGATTCTTTCAGGTTTTTTTAGAAATACTGATAATGGCTTTGGAAGACTTAATGGATTAAGGGGTACCTGAATAGTTACAAAATAAAGAGAAAAAGTGAGAGTTAGTGGACCGGTCGGGATTTGAACCCGAGGCCTCTACCATGCCAAGGTAGCGATCTACCACTGATCTACCGGCCCAAAACAGGGAGAGGTAAAATAAACCGCAATGGGAGATAAATCTATCTTTTGATTACGGCCTTTTTGCTTCTTGCATAATTCAGGATTTGCTGGGATAGTTGTTTTTTTAGCTGGGAGTACTGGGTGTCTGGGAGTCCGTGTCTTGCCAGGGTTGTGTCGCGTAGGGGGCATGGTTTTGTGATTTTGCAGCACCAGGCCATGGTCCCGAAACAGGTGACCTCTCCGGGTTGGAGGGGGGTGCCTCTGGTGAGTTCCAGTTTGAGGCGGGTGAACTCCTGGGGTGTGAGTCCGGCTTCTTTGAGGGCCCGATGGACGGGACAGTTCTTTACAGGGGGACAGCAGAAGGCGAGGGCTCTGAGGTCTCCGCCGGCGCAGATGTGTTTTGGCGCGTTGTACCAGCCTGTGAGCTCCTGGATGTCTGCCAGCTCTCTTGCCAGACGTTGTATTGTGTCAGGGTTTTTTAGTACGGCTCTTGCCAGTGAGACCATGTCAGCGCCCCGGCCGAAGAGGTCTTTGGCACTTTCAAGGTCTGTCACCGAGTTGTTGCCGATGATGAAAAGGCCTGTTGCGTTTCTGACACGCCGGATTACACCCGGGTCATGGCCGGCTCCAGGACGCATGGCATCGACGTGTATGATGTCAGCGCCAGCTTCTTCCAGGCTTTTTGCCAGCTCTGTGTCGTCCACGATGTTCGCCCTGGTCTTCACCGAGACCACAACTCCGGTCCGTTTGACCGACCAGACAAGCTTCCGGAGCCGTGAAGGGTCGTGGAGGAGGGCTTCTCCCACTCCAAGCTCTGTCATCTCGGGCTGGCGGCAGTGAGCGTCAATCTCGATACCTGCACCGTGCTTTTTCGCAATAAGTGCAGCCTCAAGATAGCCTTTAACCGAGGCAGCTCTCACACTCACCAGTATGGACGATTTAACACCATCCAGAGCAGTGAGCTCGTTTTCCAGGAGTTCTGGGGGGTTGTCTGAGACAAACTCCTTCCTGCCCCGCTCCTCCATCCTCTGGGCAGCTTTGTTTGTCTCAGCATCCATATTGTATCCGCCAATAACCAGGAGGCCTGCACTCTCTGCAAACCTCTGGGCAAATTCACTCCCGGTGATGCCGGCCATGGAGGCCAGTGCAACCGGGTTAGGAGGGGTGAGATATCCGATTTTTAAGTCAAATAATCCGTCCAAAGGCTGATTCCTCGTTTTCACTTTTACGCCCCCCAAATTCAGCTTCACCCCATATCAAAGTAACGCCAAAATTTAAGAGGAAAGGGGGTAAGATTCACCAGATTAGAGGCTGGGAAGTTTGGAAAGGCATATTGTGACGTTTTCCAGGAATGTTTTCATCCCTCTCACAGATTTCTGTCGGAACAGCTGTGGCTACTGTTGCTTCAGACGTAACCACCTGATTCTAACACCCGGCCAGGTAGAGGAGATTCTGGAAAAAGGGTTGGAGATGGGTTGCACCGAGGCTCTTTTCACTTTTGGCGAGCGGCCAGAAGAGGTGCCAGGCTTCAGGGAGAGACTGGAAACCCTGGGCTACCAGGACATGGTCAGTTATCTCTGGGACATGTGCCGGCTCGCACTGGAAATAGGTCTTCTGCCTCACAGCAATCCTGGCGTGCTAGACAGGGGGGAGCTTGAAACACTTGGTGAGGTTAACGCCAGTATGGGTTTAATGCTTGAGACAACTGCAAGGGTGGAGGCCCACAGGCTTTCGCCTGGCAAAAACCCAGAGGTGAGGCTGGAGGTACTGAGAAATGCGGGGAGGCTTAAAATCCCGTTCACCACCGGCCTTCTCCTGGGTATCGGCGAGACCAGGGAGGACAGAATCAGGTCCCTCGTGGAGATAGCCAGGGTCCAGCGGAGGTATGGTAACATCCAGGAGGTAATTATCCAGAATTTCACGCCTAAGCCCAACACGCCCATGGCAGCCTGGAAGCCCCCTGGTTTTGCTGAGATTGAGGACACTGTAATGCTGGCAAGGCAGATTCTCCCCAGTGATGTCTCTATTCAGGTCCCGCCTAACCTGAACCAGCCCCAGGGGTTAAAACGGCTCCTGGAAAAAGGAGTGAATGACCTGGGTGGTATCTCGCCTGTCACCATTGACTATATTAACCCTGAGGCCCGCTGGCCCGAGGTGGATGAGATCGAATCCATATTACCGGGGGGGTGGCGACTCCGGGAGCGTTTGGCGATTTACCCGCGCTACATTAAAAAAGGCTGGTACAGCAAGAGAGTTGAACCCCTCATCCACAGGTACGCAGACAAAGAGGGCTATAAAAATATACCTACTACACTCTGATAACCGTTAAATATACATTTATTACCCTCGTTTTAGTAGAAATGGTGATAAAAAGTGAAGGTACTGGGAATTAGTGGCAGTCCCACCCGAAATGCCAATGTGGACCGGCTTGTGAAAAGGATTCTCGATTCCACGGGCCTTGAGACCGAGTTTGTGAAACTCTCCGAGATCAATGTTGGCCCGTGCCGGGCGTGCATGGCATGTGTCAATACAAATGAGTGTGTCCAGGAAGACGACTGGGTATGGCTTTCCCGGAAGGTGGCTGAGGCTGACGCTCTTGTGGTGGGCTCTCCCACCTATTATGGCACAGCCAGCGGCTTCACCCATGCCTTTGTGGAGCGGCTGTATTGTTTCAGACACATTAAACTTCTCACTCAGGGGAAGGTCGCTGCAGTGGCCGCGGTGGGTGTGGCCGCGGAAAAGGGTGTTCTCGAATGGCTAGGAGGCGTCCTGCAGTTCGGAGGCATGGAGCTTGTGGGCAGTGTGTCTGCCAAGGGTACACCATGCTGTTTTGTGTGCGGTGCAGGTGAGACCTGTGCCTTCGCATGCTGGAATGCCTACTCCAAGGAGATGAGCGGCATGGATTTCGGGGTCAGGGAGGCATACAAGGGTTACCTGGAGATACTGCCAGACAACGTCCCCTACCAGAAAGGCTCTGCCAGGATACTCAAACTCCGGCAGATAGAGGACGACCCAGAGGTGATAAAAAAGGCAGAAGAGCTCGGGAGAGCCATCAGGGAGAAGCTTGTTGGCTGAGCCTCGTGTAGGCCTCTGAAATCAATTTTATCATCTCGTATCCTTTTTCGGTTATCATGTAGTCCCCCCTACCGTGACGCTGGAGTATCAGGCCCCGTTCCAGCAACTTCTGGAGGTGAAAGAGGAGGTTGCCGCCCCGAAGACCAGTCAGCTCTGAGAGCTGGGAGAAGGACATGGACTCACGGGTAACCGCGTTCAATATCTGGAGGCGCTGGCGGTTTGCGATGGCCATCAGGTCTCCTGCCACCTCCTCGGCATCCGGGATTTCCAGGCTGGAGTCCTTGTGTCGATAGATTCTCAGCGAGCGGATTATTCTTGATTGTTTGTCCAGCAGGCTGTAGACCTCGTTGAAACAGGTGGCACACTCCTTGAAGGGTGCACCTTCTCTTTGTTTCTGAAATTTACTGTAGATTTTTTCTATGTCCTCTCCTGAGACCTTATCCTTGTCTAGCAGGCTCAGGTGCTCCTGCAGTCCCTCAAGAAAGAGGTTCTTGCACTGGAGGTACATCTTACAGGGTTTCACCATTTCTCTTTCCAGGGCTTCTTCTGCATTTTCCAGTAGATGCTGATGGAGCACTACTGCCATCTCCCTCTTCCCCTGGAATATCCCTTCAAACCTGCACTGGCCCAGTCTCTTCACATCCCGGTGGACTTCCTCAAGCTTCTCCTTGATCTCCTGCAGGTCACCGTTAACATTTTCCATGCATTTTCTATTCTGGAAGGAAGAAACAAAAAGGTTTTCTTGATGACCTTAAAAGTCGTTTTGATATCCCAGGTGGTTAACGCCAAAACAAAACACATATATATGGATACATATGTTCTGGCGTAGATATGAATGAAAGTAAACTCTTAAAATGCCTCCTGGAAGAGAACCGCCGTAACATCCTTAAATTCCTGGGAGACGGTGAGAAGACTGTAGGGGAGATAGTGGAGTTCCTGGGAAAAGAACAGCCTGTTGTTTCTCACCACCTGGCATCCCTCCGTAGATGCGGCCTGGTGACCGCGCGCAAAGAAGGTAAAAATGTGAAATACCGGGTTTCAAACCCCAAAATAACCACCCTCCTCCAAAATATGGAGAAGCTGGCACAGGAAATCATGGACAAGGGAGAATGCTAGAATATGGGACTGAAATTCTTCGAGAAATACCTGAGCCTCTGGGTGGCACTTAGCATTCTGCTGGGAATCCTGATCGGGAAACTCATGCCAGCATTCCCGGAGACGATAAGCAAGCTGGAATACGCCCAGGTAAACCTTCCTATTGCTGTTCTTATCTGGCTCATGATTTACCCGATGATGGTGCAAATCGAGTTCAGGGAGGTGGCAAGAGCCGCTACCAGGCCAAAAGGGCTTGTGACAACCCTGACTGTGAACTGGCTCATCAAACCCTTCACAATGTTCCTCTTCGCCTGGTTCTTCTTCAAAATTGTGTTCAGCTATCTGCTCTCCGAGGCTGTGGCGGAGGAGTACCTGGCAGGCGCTGTTCTCCTGGGCGCAGCTCCCTGTACCGCCATGGTCTTTGTCTGGAGCTACCTGGCAGAAGGAGACTCCAACTACACCCTCATCCAGGTGGCGGTGAACGACCTTATAATCCTCATTGCTTTCACACCCATTGTCGCGTTCCTTCTCGGAATCGGGGGGATAACCATACCCTACCAGACCCTGCTCCTGTCGGTTGTCCTCTATGTTGGCCTCCCACTGGCCACAGGCCACCTCACCAGGAGACATCTGATAAAAACAAGGGGGGTGGAGTGGTTCCAGAATGTCTTTCTCAGAAGACTCAGACCGGTCACCATCTCAGCCCTCCTCCTGACCCTGATAATAATCTTCACCTTCCAGGGGGGCAAAATACTCTCAAACCCCCTCCACATACTCCTCATCGCCATCCCACTGTCCATCCAGACCTACTTCATATTCCTGGTAGGCATACTCATTGCCCTGGCCTGGAAAATCAACTATCGGGTAGCAGCTCCGGCAGCCATGATAGGTGCAAGCAACTTCTTCGAATTAGCAGTGGCCGTAGCCATCTCCCTCTTCGGCCTGGACTCGGGAGCAGCCCTGGCAACAGTGGTGGGAGTACTTGAAGAGGTGCCAATAATGCTAACACTGGTAGCGATCTCTGTTAGACTCAGAAACAGATTCCCCAAACCCTGACTAGCCCCCCAAACCCTGGCCTGCCAGGACTCTTTTTCCTGTTTTTCAGAAGAGGGGGGTTTTTGAGGGGTGTCCGGTGTGGCAATTAACCTTATATACTTATCGCTACGTGATGATACTCATGTCCGAACATACATCTTTATATACTAGAAGGGTTCGGTGGGGGTCCAGGTTAAATTCGGATAAGTTTCTTGGGCTGTTTTTAATGTTTACAGGCTCTCTTGCCCTGGTTTTTCTGGCTGCTGCCGCCCTGCCGGAAAAAAGTTTAATTTCTCCTATTTACACCCTCCCCATGGGAGAGATATCTGCCTTTGGGTTAAAACTCTGGCGAACTCCTGTAAGGACTTCTGCCACTGGATAAAATAGTATCAGATATGATAAAATAGTATCGGGTATAGTGGTCATGGAGGGGCGGCCTGCAGACCTGGTGCTGGATGACTGTCGGATTGTGAATGTTATCACCAAGGAGATCCTCCCTGGAGACATAGCGATACGGGATGGTTTTATTGTGGGAGTGGGTGATGTTTCAGAGCTTGTTGACAGGAGTACTGTGGTTCACAGCCTCAAGGGGAGGTGGGTGTGTCCGGGTCTGATTGACGGTCATCTTCATTTCGAGTCAAGCATGGTCACTCTCTCCACCCTGGCCGGTTCCAGTCTCTCCCATGGTACCACTGGTATTGTGATTGACCCTCACGAGATTGCTAACATTCTAGGAAAAAGAGGGGTTGAGATGGTGCTTGAGGAGGCTGGGGGTCTGGATATGGATGTTTTTGTGATGGTGCCCTCGTGTGTCCCGCCCACCGAGCTTGAGACGGGTGGTGCCAGGCTCGAGCTGGAGGATGTGAGAGACCTGCTGGGACACAGGTATGTGCTGGGCCTGGGAGAGGTTATGGACTACCTGGGGGTGCTCCGGGGTGGTAAACTTGACATGATTGAGGAGACCCTCAGGCGGGGATTGCGGGTGGACGGCCATTGCCCTGGCCTCAGGGGGGCGGAGCTTTTCAGGTATATGGCTGCGGGTATTTCAAGTGACCATGAGGCTTTAAGTTTTGAGGAGGTTCTGGAGAAGGCGAGGCTGGGTATGGCGGTGATGCTCCGGGAGGGGTCTGCCGCCTCCTCGCTGGAAGAGTTCATCCCACCCCTCCTGGAGAGTGGAGTCTCGCTTGAGAACTTCTTTCTGGTCTCGGATGACCGGAACCCCAGGGACATGAGACTGGGGCATATGGATTTGCTTGTGAGAAAAGCTATTTCTCTGGGGGTGGAGCCTGTCTGGGCTGTTGCTCTTGCCAGTTTTAACACTGCCCGCCACTACAGGGTTGACCATCTGGTAGGCTCGATTTCCACTGGGAGGCGGGCGAATCTTGTGGTGCTGGACGACCTGGAGTCTTTCAAGATTTACAGGGTCTATGCCAGGGGGAAACCCCCGCAAACCCGGGGTAGAAGTTATCCTTCCTTTGTACTCAGGACCCTTAAATACCGGAGAATCCACCCCGGGGACCTCTGGATCCCCTCGGATAGGGGGAGGAGAGTGAGAGTTATCGGTTTAAAACCTGGAAGCCTCTACACCCGCTCTCTCGAGTTCGAGCTTGACTCCCAGGGGGAACATCTGCAGCCAGACCTCGAAAGGGATGTCCTCCCCCTGGCTGTGGTAGAGCGACACGGTAAAAACCATGTTGGACTGGGTTTTGTCCATGGGTTCAGGCTCAAAAGAGGGGCGATAGGGCAGAGTATCGCCCATGACACCCACAATGTAATCCTGGTAGGAACAGACTACCGTGAGATGGCTGAGTGTGCCAACCGGCTGCTGGAAATCCAGGGCGGAATAGTTGTCTCAAATGGAGGGAGTGTGTGGGAGCTGCCTCTGCCTTTTGCCGGGATTTTGAGCCTTGAGAGCCTGGAAAGTGTGGAAGAAAAGCTGGAAGCTCTCCAGGCGAGGGCTAGGGAGCTGGGCTGTCCCTTTGAAACCCCCTTTGCGGTTCTATCTTTTCTCGCCCTACCCGTGATCCCGGAGTTGAAGCTCACTGACAGGGGGCTTGTTGATGTTGAGAGGAAGAGGATTATCAGTGTGTGTCTTTAGTATTTTTTAGTATCGAGTCTAGCAGTTTTTCTCCCTCGGTGGATTTGAAGATGGGCGGCTGCCAGTCCACCTTGACCTGACTGCGTTTTGTCAGGGTTTCTGTGCCTTTTAGGGGGTTATAGCCTTTTTTTTCGTAGATTTGCCGGTAGACCAGGATCCCTCGCCGCTGCCATGTGGGTGTCTCGGCCAGGTTAACACCCCTACTCCAGGCCAGTTCGTGGATGCTGCTGGCATCGAGGTTTTTAAGTTTGCCGGCAGCCTCTGCTGCGGTCATACCTTCCTGTCGGAGAAGGTAATAGGCATAGGAGTTGAGATGGTTACGCCAGGCCTCGGCCTGCCGCCATGCCAGATATCCCCTGATCTCCTCCCATTTCAGGGGGATGACCCGGGAGTCAAAGGCAAGAGGAGTAGGGAGCGGTTTCCGCTCTGCCAGTTTCAGGGTGAGGGCTGAGGAGAGGAAGCTTGGAATTACCGAGTTAAGTTTTTCCAGCCGCCTGTTAAAAGGGACCTCCCGGAAGAGGATGCTTATCTCGTCAGAAAACGTATAGGCAAGCAAGGGTGTGAGTCCGCTCTGTCGGAAAAAAGCCTCCACACTGGCAACCATGGCCTGGACAAAAACCTCGTCATAGGGCCGGGCAAGCTCAAGCCGGTGGAGACTCTTTTTGAAATTCCTCCCGTCCACCCGTACAACAATAGGGGGGATCACCCGGAGGTTTGAAAATATCTCAAGCCCCTTAAAATAACTGGAATTCAAGCCTAGCTTTCTTCCTCTTGAGGGGACTTGAACTGGTCTGCCACCTGCCGTATAAGCACAATATCCCCCACTGCAGTCACCCACCTGTAAGGTAGAATAACGCCCTTGTTTGTCTCATCAAACAGGTCAGGGTTAAGCCTGCTTATGGCCAGACCCACAACTTTCTTCTCCTCAACGTCAATCTGAACATCATCCACCCTGCCAACATAGAGTCCTTTCTCGGTGTAGACATTCAATCCGAAGAGTATTGAAATCTCTGCACGCATACTATACCTCCACCCCCAATTATGATTTATTCTAGTATTATACTTTACCAAATGAATTTTAAAATAAAAGATAGCATGGAAAATATAAAATCAATCTTTTATCTTCTTAAGCCTGAAGGTATTCTCCCGCTCCATCTCCTCAAGCCGGAGCATAATAAAATCCCGCGCCTCCTTAAGCTCAGGTATCACCTTAAACTCCAGGGCATTGACACGCCGCTTGGTCTTGTCAATCTCCACCAACAGCCTTTTCATCGCGGTCTCAATCTCAGCAGCCTGAATTATCTTCTCCACCAAAAGCTCATAAGCCTCCACAGCCTCGTCAATCCGACTGGTAGTACCAATAATACCATAACCATGCTGATCAAGCCGCTTGTGAACACTCCTGGCCTCAATCTTAGGCACCACAACCCCCATAACATTCTTACTCTCAAGCTCCATCACCGGAGTATCCTTAAGAGCAAAAGCAGTGGACTTAACCGTGACAATACCCTCCACAGTCCTGGCAATCTTCAACTTCTGAGAGGCGACCTCAAACTCCCTCTCAAGCTCACTCCGCACATCCCGCGCCTTCTCCAGAATCGCGAAAAGCTCCAAAATCAAGCCATCCCGCTTCATCTTAAGAAGCTTATACCCACTCTCACTCAGCTTAATCTTCTTTTTAAGCTCAATCAACTCCGAACGAGTAGGCTTAACCGTGTCCTTCAAAGCCATCTCCAGTCCTCCTTAAACTCATTAAAACAAAAATCAACAGGACCCAAAAAGCCAAGCCAAAGACATACCTCTCCAACCTCTTCTCCATCCAAAAACATAATTCCATTCCTCATTCTGCCCTGAAACTCTCCGGTCATGTTTAATAATTTTTCTAATTCTTTGCCGTAATCCACTCTTAAAACAATTTAAGGTGCGAGGGGTGGGATTCGAACCCACGAACACCTACGTGACAAGGCCCTCAACCTTGCGCCTTTGACCTGGCTGGGCAACCCTCGCAACTTGGGACTCCCACTTCTTAGCATCTAAGCTTTAATAAAGCTATCCTTACCTTTCCTTTTATCGTGTTAACAAAAGACTTTCGCAGGTGCAGGTTAAGCTTACAGAAGAGGGAGTGCCTGAAAGTTTGCCCAAAAGAAACAACTTTTAAAGCAAAAAATAAATATAATATAGGGTTTACATTCTGCCTTTTTGTTCAGTCACAACCCTGCTCAGTCACAACCGCAACCCTCTAGTCCTGCATATCTCTCGATGAAAGGGCAGTTGTCGTTTTCTGGGATGCAGTACTTCTCCATCTCCTTTTCATCAGGTTTATGATACTTCGGATCTATCATACACCTTTTGTTCTGATAGTGTAAGCACGTCATCCCTGAAATCATTGGTATCTGGAGTTTATTAATTTAACGATAACCCCAGTACTCCCGAATAGCCCTACTCCTGAATGAATAAAATATTGTAACTATTCAGGTACCCCTTAATCCATTGCACCAACTACGGGAAACACCTTGAAGACTCCATTGTGGCTGCATGCAGAATCACATTCAGTGTATCCTGAAAACCGTACTTTGTACCTTCAGGTAATTTTATTATGCTTGCCCTACTCAACAACTCTGAGGTCATGACCATCATATCCACATCTTGTGTGTCTAGGATCATGACCTCCCATATGATTCATCTCAAAATATAACTGTGTTAGTATCTCACTCACTCGGAAGTAGGGCTATTCGGAAGTACTGTGGATTCCATAAACTTTTTAAGGTACGCGTCTAATAGTAACCTGTATTAAGAGTTTATGTTGGATTTTTGGCTTGTTGTTGAAGCTGGTATTGTAGTTATTTTAATACTTTTTTCTGCTTTCTTCTCTTCTTCGGAGACAGCGTTTCTCTCTGTTAATCGTCTCAGGATTAGACAGAAAGCGGAGATGGGGGATCGGAGGGCTAAGGTTGTTTTGGAGGAGCTTCGGAGTCCAGAACGTTTCATTACTGCGGTTTTAATCGGTAATAATGTTGTTAATGTGACGGCTTCTGTCATTGCTACTGCAGCGGCTCTCCGTGTTTTTGGCAGTCCTGGTATCGCGGTTGCAACAGGTCTTATGACTTTTCTGCTTCTTGTTTTTGGCGAGATTATTCCTAAGACCTTTGCCACCCGTAACGCTGAGCGGGTCTCGCTGCAGACTGCTTATGCCCTGCGGGTTATTACAAAGTCGCTCCAGCCCATTGTAGGGGTTTTCACAACGCTAACCGCAGGGGTGATGAGGCTTCTGGGCTGGGACTACCGCAGACGGAGCCCCCTGGTAACCGAGGAAGAAATAAAAATGCTGCTGCGGCTGGGAGAGGAGGAGGGCACCATTGAGCATGACGAACGGGAGATAATCCATAAGGTCTTCAAGTTCACCGACCAGGTGGCAGCCGGTGTCATGACACCCAGGGAGAAAATGGTAGTAATCGAAGACAACTCAACCCTGGAAGAAGCCCTGGTTTTAATAAACGAGTCAGGCCACTCCCGCCTACCCGTCTACCATAAAAACTTTGACAACATAATCGGGATGGTCTACGCCAAAGACCTGCTGAGATTCCAGGACAGTGAGCTTAAAAACATAAAAGCCTCCCAGATTCTCAGGCCCATCTACCATGTCAACATCAACCAGAAAATGCCAAAAATTCTAAGAGCCCTGCAACGAACAAGAAGTCAAATAGCAGTAGTAGAAAAGGGATCCAAAGTAGTCGGCCTCCTCTCCATAGAGGATATCATCGAAGAAATCGTAGGAGAAATCCTGGACGAATACGACATAACAACAGACATCCCCCACAACAACGCCCACTAGTCCTGCTGTTTTAGTTTATTTCTCTATTTTTATTGCTTTTTCTGCTTTTTTCGGGTCCGGCATACCCACAAACGCGACCTCCCCGTTGATCAGGGTTGTGGGTACTGCGTGGATGCGGTGTTTTTTCAGAAGCTCTCTACCCCTGGGCGTGGATATCTCGGTTTCTCTGTACTCGAATTCGTGTTTTTTGTGCAGTTCCTGCCAGAATTTTTTTGCCTGGGGGCACACCGGACACCAGCTTGCCCAGACAACTTCTACTTCTTTCATTTTCCCATTTCTTCTTCCAGATATCTTTCTGCCGAGACAGCGGCTATGGCGCCGTCGCCCACCGCGGTGGCTATCTGGCGAAGCACCGTGTCCCGGCAATCTCCAGCCGCAAAAATCCCCGGGGTGGAGGTCTCCATTTTCTCGTTAGTGACAATGAACCCGTTGTTCTTTTCCACGTCCACAAAGTCTGTGTTCGCGGTAAGACCAATGTAGATGAAAACCCCATCTGCCGGAAGCGCCCTCTTCTCACCGGTTTTCACATTCCGCACCAGGAGGGATTCCACGGTGTCCTTGCCCCGGATTTCCTCTACCACGGTGTCCCAGATGAAACCGATTTTAGGGTTCTGGAAGGCCCGCTCCTGGAGGATTTTCTCGGCCCGAAGCTTGTCCCGCCTGTGTATCACCGTGACACTGCTGGCGATTTTCGAGAGATAGAGCGCCTCGGTGATGGCTGAATCCCCACCGCCTACCACAAAAACATTCTTATCGCGGAAGAAGAAGCCGTCACAGGTGGCACAGTAGGATACGCCCATCCCTGTGAACTCCCGCTCCCCAGGTACGCCAAGCCTGCGGGGCGTGGTGCCAGAGGCAACAATCACCGCCCTTGCCCGGTAGCTATGGGTGTTTGTTTTAACAAGCTTAAAATCCTCCTCTTCGAGGACGGAGATGACCTCCTCGTTTCTGATTTCCAGGCCGAACTTTCTGGCGTGGCTTTCCAGCTTCTGGGAAAGCTCGGCTCCGGTCACCTCCGGGAAGCCGGTGTAGTTCTCAATCAAATCTGTCACAAGGATTTGACCCCCCACCACGCCACGCTCAAGGAGGAGGGTTTTAAGCATAGCCCGCTGGGTGTAAATCCCCGCGGTCAAACCCGCAGGCCCACCACCTACAATAACGACATCGTAATCCATAGCCTCAATAGCCTTCCAAATAAAATCCAATCCACCACAGGGTCATGTCCTCTGTTTTCTCTTTTATGGTTATTCTTTCTTCTCTTCCTTCTTCTGGCTGGTTTTTATGGGTGTTGTTACTTCATGTTCGTGGATGTCGATAATGGGCTCCATCATGAAGTATTTTTCAACGTATCTTTTCAGTTCCTCGTCTGAGATGCAGGATATTCTTTCTTCGTTGTCGTAGATGCGGTGGATATCGTCCCGTATGGCTTTGAGTCTCGGGTCTGTTTTGTCTATTTTTGTTTTGACGTTCATCAGCTCGTTCAGGGCTTCCTCGACTTTGTAGCGGATTACTTCCATGCCGGAGGAGTCGCCTATGAGCAACTGTCTTCTGGCTCCCACAACCTCTGGTGGGTAGGGCTCGTAGGTGAAGGGGTTTTTTATTACGCCTGCGGTGTGGATGCCGCTCTCGTGGGCGAAGATGTTCTTTCCAACCACGGCCTTGTTCCTGGGGACCCTGAGCCCAAGCTCTCGCTCCAGGAAGCTTGAGAATTCGCTTATGGGTTTGAGATTGTATTTCTCGAAGCCTTTGACCCGCTGGCTCAGAAAGAGCAGGATTTTCTCCATCTCTGCGTTGCCTGCCCGCTCCCCGATGCCGAGGAAGGTGACACTGGTCCAGTTAGCTCCATACCAGTAGCCTGCCAGGGTGTTGGACATGCTCAGGCCGAAGTCGTCGTGGACGTGGGTCTCGATGTTCCTGGCTCCCAGCTCCCGCACCCTTTTCACCATGTTCGGGATGCCATAGGGCTCTCCCACCTCGGGGAAGGGGACGCCATAGCCCAGGGTGTCGCAGAGGCGGATAACACAGTCCGGGTCGATCTCCAGGATCTTCTCTATCAGAGGGTAGGTGAAACCCTCGTTGTCTGCCCTGGTCATATCCTCAATGTGAGCCCTGGTCCGCAGGCCATGGTCCACAGCATACTGGAGCGCGTCCAGGTATTTTGCCTCTGCCGCCTCCCGATCTGGCAGGCCCATTTTGTCCAGGATGTGGGAGTCGGAGACAGACATCAGAATCCCGGTCTCCTCTATGCCGTCCATCTCCAGGACCAGGTCGATATCACCTGGGTTGGCCCTTGCCCAGCCTGTGACCTCAGGGTGCTCGTAGCCGAAATCTAGCATCTGCCTGGCCACCTCCCGGTCCCGTTTGTTGTAGAGGAAAGCTTCCAGTTTTTCTATCCCTATCTCGTGGAGATAGTGGAATATCTGGAGCTTGTGTTCTTTTTTTAGCACAATCCCGGGCATCTGGGAGCCGTCCCGGATGGTGCTGTCGCTTATGAAAACCTCCTGTCCCAGGGGTAGCTCAAGCTTTGGCAAATCATCGTAACTACGGTAGACCTTCATCCGCGTCCTAAAGAGGCTTGTTCATTTAAATCTCTTTCTACCCCACGGTTGGCTCTCCCGGCTTCCATTCGCAGGGCGTGAGTCCACCTGCCTGAAGGGCTGCAAGACTCCGGAGTATCTCCTCCACACTTCTTCCAATGTTAGTATCGTGGACAAGGGCGTACCTCAGAACACCATCCGGGTCAATGATGAAAGTGCTGCGGAGCATGAAACCCTCTTCTTCCACAAGGATGTCGTACATCCTGGCCACCACCTTGTTAAAATCACTGAGAAGAGGATATCCCAGCCCTCCCAGGCTTTCCACCCAGGCCCGATGGGTGTAGACACTGTCAGTGCTCACACCCAGCACGGCTGTGTTTAAATCCTGGAACCTTGGGAGATTCTCGTTAAAGGCTGTCACCTCGGTAGGACAGATAAAAGTGAAGTCTGCCGGATAGCTGAAAAGCACCACCCACCTGCCCCGATAATCGCTTAAGGTTACATCCTTAATATCCCCCTCAACCAGGGCTTTCAAGGTAAAATCAGGAGCCGTCTCACCAATCTTAATCAAACCAAATCACCTCCCCCCCTATTCCACCTGGAATGAAATAAAAGTAATCCCCCCCTCTTGCTTGATGCCTATTGTATTGCCTATATTGTATCTCAGTTCAGTTGCCAGGAGTTAACAAACACCAGAGAATCTGACAGCCCCCCAGGGTTTTGAGAAGAAAGTTTTAAAGTAGGCTAAGTAGTTTCTGTCAAAAGTTTGATGTTGGCAGTGCGATGTTACTTGGAGTTTCACGGTATGAAAAGGTTGAAGAGGTATGTTGAAGAAGATTGTTATTCTTGATTATGGTCTGGGTAACCTGCGGAGTGTTCAGCGGGGTCTTGAGCGGGCTGGTGCCAGGGTTGAGGTTTCCGGGGAGCCCTCGGTGGTGGATACTGCCAGTGGCCTTGTGTTGCCTGGGGTAGGGGCGTTCAGGGATGGGATGGACAACCTCGGCCCTCTCGCCCGGGTGGTGCTGGATGCTGTGGCTGAGGGTAAGCCTCTTCTTGGGGTGTGTCTGGGTATGCAGATGCTTTTTGAGGAAAGTGAGGAGGGTGGTCTTCATCGGGGTTTGGGCCTTGTGCCAGGGAGGGTAATCCGGTTCCCTAAAGGAGACCTGAAGGTGCCTCACATGGGCTGGAACTCACTGGAAATCCGTGGCGAGAGTCGTCTTCTTTCAGGTGTTAAGAATGGTTCTTTTGTCTATTTTGTTCATTCTTATTATGCCCCGGTCTCGGATTTTGTCCCGGCGTCCTGTGAATATGGCCTCAGATTTGCGGCTGTTGTGGAAAAGGATAGTGTTATGGGGACCCAGTTTCATCCTGAGAAAAGTGGCGAAGTAGGTCTTAGGATTCTGAGTAATTTTGTATCTCTTTGTTGATGAGTATCCTAGGGCGGGAGGGGTTAGGATAGGATGTGGGAGAACTAAAAGGAGGTTTTTCCCGCCCAGTCATACCTTATATTCTTGATTACATATAAGCTTTTCGTTTCTGATAATGATAATGATAAGAAGGATGTATAAAAAATAATGTATGATGTAGTCGTGGTGGGTGCAGGACCCATAGGCTCAATTGCAGCAAAATATGCCGCAAAATCCGGTGCAAGAACCCTCATCTTAGAGGAACACCCCTCCATTGGAACACCGGTACAGTGCACAGGTCTACTGAGCACCCGTGCTCTCAAAACAAGCGAGGCAGGAAAAGGAAATTTTGTAATTAAAAAGATAAAAGGCGCTCTAATCTATTCCCCCAACGGAGAAGAGCTTACAATAGGAGGAGGCACCGTAAAGGCATACGTAGTTGACCGCAAGCTCTTCGACCGCCACCTCGCCCACCAGGCCCTCGACGCAGGAGCAGAACTACTATTAAAAACAAAGGCCCTCACCCTCACAAACAAGGGGGACTGCCAGCTAATAGAAGCCAGAAAAGAAGGAGAAAAAATCCAGATAAAAACGAGGATTGTCATCTCTGCCGAAGGAGTCCAGAACAAAATAGCAAGACAGGCAGGCCTCCCAGGGCCAGAAAAGCTCCTCTCAGGAGTCCAAATCGAAGCCAGATACCAGCCAGCAGACCCAGAAAGAGTGGAAGTCTTTCTAGGCGAAACCACAGCCCCCGGGTTCTTCGCCTGGAGCGTCCCCCTAGAAGACAACCTCGCCCGCCTGGGACTAGCCCTCGACCCAAAACTAGCCAGGAAACCACCATGGAACTACCTTGAAAACCTGCTCAAACACAACAAACGCTACCAGGGCAGCCGCACAGAACTCGTAATAGGCGGAATACCCCTCGGCCCCCCCTCCACCACAGCCACAGCCTCGGTTCTAACCATAGGAGACACAGCAGGCCAGGTGAAACCAACCTCAGGGGGCGGCATCTACACCGGAGGGGTTTGCGCAAAAATAGCAGGAGAAATAGCAGCAAAAACAAGCCAGGGCAAAACAACCCTTGCAGAATACGAAAAAAAATGGAGACAGGCCATCGGAAGAGAACTGGCAATAGGAATGAAGCTCCACAAAGCCCTCGCCCGCCTCAGCGACAGAGAACTAAACAGACTCATATCCTTCCTCAAGGAACCAGAAATAACAGAAACCATAAACACCTGGGGAGACATGGACCACCCATCCCTGCTACTAGGAAAACTCGCCACAAAAGGAGGTATCCGCCTCCTACCCCTCCTCCTGAAAACCCTACTCTAATATTATCTGGCTATACTCCCAGCTAGTTTCTCCCCTAGAATGCTGAGCCACCCATCCCTAATTTGATCAGAGGTCGGCAGGCATGTAACTTTCACATGCCTTATCGTGCACCCTCACCGGCCCATAAATCTTGCACCTATCTATTACAGGATTAAACCACTCACAGCATCCACATCTTCGCGTGTTTGCCATCCTATCCCAGGACTCCTCCCTAGCCGACAAAAACTGCTGCATAGGTAACACCAAGTTTACCAGCCATTATTTATAAATCTGACGAAACGACATTTAATTCATTACCATCCCCCCAGCTGACTTTCCGCATGTCCATCCTACGGGTTTTTCTCAAAAAACTGACAGCAAACCGATATGCGCAGACAGCCTTAGTGCGAAATGTAGTTTAAAGATAGCTTTTAAATAAATCCATATCTTATTATCGGCTGAAATGGATGGTTATAACCCTAAAATTATTGAATCTAAATGGCAGTCCCGGTGGGAGCAGGAGCGGGTTTTTCAACCCCGGGTGGATGAAGGGAGAGAAAAGTTCTTTTTAACTGTTCCTTATCCGTATCTTAACGGGAATCTCCATGCAGGACACACCCGGACCTATACTATTGGGGATGTGATTGCCAGGTACAGGCGGATGGCCGGGTTTAATGTGTTGTTTCCCATGGCTTTCCATGTCACTGGCACGCCTATTGTGGGCCTGGCAGAGTTGATTCAGCAGCGGGACCCTCAGACCATCCGGGTTTACAGTGAGCTTCAGGGGATACCCAGGGATGTTCTACTGGGTCTTGACACTCCTGAGAAGATTGTGGAGTATTTCAAGCGGGAGGCTGAGGCTGACATGCGGTCTGCTGGTTTCTCTATTGACTGGCGGCGGAAGTTCACTACCACCGACCCCCATTACAAGAGGTTTATCACCTGGCAGTTCAACCTCCTCCGGGAAAAGGGGCTGGTAGAGCGGGGCGTCCACCCGGTACGGTGGTGTCCCAACGACCAGAACCCGGTGGAAGACCACGACCTCTTGCGGGGTGAAAGTGCAAGTATTGTGGACTACACCCTGATAAAATTCAGATTCAAAGAGGGGGTTCTGCCCTGTGCCACCCTGCGGCCTGAAACCGTGTTTGGCGTGACAAATCTCTGGGTGAACCCTGGGGTGAAATACCAGCGGGTCAGGGTTGATGGTGAGACCTGGATTGTAAGCCCCACAGCCCTTGAGAAGCTCAAATACACCGACAAGGAAGTCACACCCCTCAGCGAAATTGAGGGAAGAAGCCTTGTAGGAGAAACTGCAGAAAACCCGGTTACAGGGAATAAGGTGCCTGTTCTGCCCGCAGGTTTTGTGGACCCTGAAAACGGCAGCGGGATTGTGATGAGCGTGCCGGCACATGCGCCCTACGACTACCTCGCTCTCAGGGACCTAGGAAAACTCGATGAAATCAAACCCATCTCCCTCATCAAGGTGCCAGGCTACGGGGAGTTCCCCGCCATCGAAGCTGTGGAGGAACTGGGGGTTAAAGACCAGCACGACCCCCGTGCAGAGGAGGCTACAAAGCTTGTCTACCGCCGGGAATTCCACAGCGGCGAGCTAAACGATATTACCGGTAAATATGCAGGCACCAAGGTGTCCAAAATAAAGGATATTCTCACCCAGGACCTCCTGGAAGAGGGGAAAGCCGAGGTCTTCTACGAGTTCAGCGAGCAGCCCGTAATCTGCAGGTGCGGAACCAGGTGTGTGGTGAAACTCGTAAGGGATCAGTGGTTCCTCACCTACTCGAAGCCTGAGTGGAAAAACAGGGTGTACCAGTGCCTGGCAGAAATGCAGATTATCCCTCCCGAGCTCAGATTGGAGTTTGAGAACAAAGTTGACTGGCTGCGGGATAAGGCGTGTGCCCGCCGAAAGGGCCTGGGAACACCCCTACCCTGGGACCCCCAATGGCTCATAGAATCCCTGGGAGACTCCACCATATACATGGCATACTACACCCTCGCAAAATTCATCGCCAGATTAAAGCCCGAAAACCTGACAAAAGAGTTCCTAGACCATGTCCTGCTGGGAGAGGGAGAGGTGGAGTATGCTGCCAGGGCCAGTGGCGTGTCTGTCGAGCTTCTCGAGGAGATTCGCCGGGAGTTCCTCTATTGGTACCCGGTTGACCTGCGCTCCTCGGGCAAGGATTTGATTCCCAACCACCTGTTGTTTTTCCTCTTCCACCATACCGCCATATTCCCAAGGGAACTCTGGCCCCGGGCCATAGCCATAAACGGGTTTGTCTCGCTGGAAGGCCAGAAAATGAGCAAATCCAAAGGCCCCATTCTCACCCTGAAAGCCTCAATAGAGAAATACGGGGCTGACACCACCCGCCTCTACATATTGAGCAACGCAGAACTCGTACAGGACGCAGACTGGCGGGACACCGGCGTGCAGGCAACCAGACGCCAGCTCGAGAGATTCCACAAACTCACACTGGAAGCCCTAGAAACCCAACAAAAAAGAGGGGGGGAGGCGGAGGACACGCAAGAGTCAGAAAGCCAGATTGACCGCTGGCTCCAAAGCCGCCTCCAGAGGCGGGTCAAAGAGACCAGGGACGCCCTGGAGACAGTCCAGACCCGAAAAGCCCTCCAGAGCGCCTTCTACCTCCTCCAGCAGGACGTGAAATGGTACCAGCGGCGGGGCGGGACAAAGCTTACAGGCCTGCTGGAGACCTGGATACGCCTCCTGGCACCCTTCACACCCCACCTGGCAGAAGAACTCTGGCAGAAACTGGGCAAACAGGGATTCGTCTCCCTGGCACCCTACCCCCAGTACCAAGAAGACCTGATAGACCCGGAGGTGGAGGCAGCCGAAGAGCTAATCCAGAAAACCCTGGAAGACATAGAAGAAATCACAAGACTGACCCGGGTCAAACCAGCCAGAATCCACATCTACACCGCACCTGCCTGGAAACGAGAAATCCTGAAAATAGCCCTGGAACTCCAGCAAAAAGGCGAACTGGAAACCAGAAACCTGATGAAACAGATATTCCAGAAGCCAGAGGTATCCAAATCAAAAAAAGAAGCCCAGAAATACGCCCAGAAACTCCTGGAACAGCTAAAAACAGAAACCCCAGCCGACCTGGACGAAACAGAAATCCTACAGGAAGCCCAGGGTTTTCTCGAAAAAGAGCTCAACTGCCAGATAGAAATAACAAGTGCAGACAAACCCGGATATGATCCCAAAAACAAGAGCAGAGAGGCAATACCAGGCCGCCCAGCCATCTACATCGAAGGGGGGTAAAGTTTTAAATCCCAGCAACTCCAACTCTAACATTCTGAGGTGGGAAATTATCATGTTTGAATACGGTGGCCTTAAGATAAGCTGGCTTGGCCATGACGGTTTTAAGATTAAAAACAGTCTTGTGGTTTACACCGACCCCTTCCAGATAAACCCTGATGAAAAGGCTGACCTTGTCCTGGTAAGCCACGAGCACTACGACCATTGTAGCCCCCAGGATTTAAAGAAAATCCTTGGACCGGACACAACAATTGTCACCATCCACATGGCAGAGCCAGAGCTAGCCAGACTCAAGCCAGGCGAGGTTAAACTCGTGAAACCGGGAGACAAGTTCACAGTGAAAGGTGTGAAGATAGAGGTCTATCCTGCCTATAACATTGACAAGTTTCGCTCTCCCGGCGTCCCCTTCCACCCCAGGGAGGACGGCAAGGCAAGCTTCCTCTTCGAGGTGGATGGAGTCCGCCTCTATCATGCTGGAGACTCGGATTTCATCCCAGAGATGGAAGGCATAGAGGCCGACATCGCCTTTCTACCGGTAAGCGGCACCTATGTGATGACAGCAGAAGAGGCTGTCAAAGCCGCAGAGCACATGAAAATCAAACTTGCCATCCCCATGCACTACGGCGCCATAGTAGGGAGCAGAGAGGACGCCCTAAAATTCAAACAGAAAGCACCCTGTGAGGTAGCGGTGCTGGAGAAAGAATAACAGGATTCTGGCTGGTTTGAGGTTTTACTGGTTGTGTCCCTGGTTAGACTTGCCAGCAGGTGGATTGCTGGCGAGAGTTTGGAAGATGCGCTAAGAGCTGCAAAACGCTGCCAGCTGCGGGGTTGGAGTGGGCTGATAAACTACCTGGGGGAACATGCCAGTTCAAAGGAAAAGGTGGAAGCAAACCTGAAGGAAAACCTGAAGATAGTCCAGAACATCGCTGGGAGGGGTCTTTGCATGTCTGTTAAGCTCACCCAGCTTGGACTTGACCTGGACAGAGAGTATTGCCAGGAGACCGTGGAGCAGATAGCAGCCGAAGCCCTCCAGCAGGGGGTTTTTGTCTGGATAGACATGGAAGGCTCAAACTACACCCAGGACACCCTCAATATATTCTCCAACCTCCATCAGGATTTTAAGCTTGGAGTCGCCATCCAGGCAAACCTCCGCCGGAGCCGCCAGGACCTGGAAAACCTCATCCAAGAGAGGGCCAAGGTGAGACTTGTAAAGGGGGCCTACCGGGAAAAGGCAGAGATAGCCTACACAAAATCCTGGGAAATCGAGAGAAACTTCGCAAGGCTAATGGAAACCCTGTTCTTCAAAAGCCCAGAGTTCGCCCTGGCAACCCACGACGACAGGCTCATCAACCATGCCCTGGAACTA
>CAZCCY010000019.1:0-19133 GCA_964497545.1 uncultured Methanosarcinales archaeon
CACCAATTGAAACGGTCTCACATTCCAAAAGCTATTTATTGGATTAGAATATGATGGGATGTGTGCGGGAGTAAAACGTTCTATTCTGAATCCCGGTGTTTGAAAGGGTGTGTATGTGGTTCACATTCACAGGAAGCTTGAGGAGATTTTGAGAGTTTTTATAGGAAGAGGGGGTGTGGAAGCCTGTGCTATTGTTAGGAGGGATGGGGTTTTGTTGTGTGTTGTGCCCAGGATTCGGTGTGAGTCGGTTGCGGCTATGTCTGCAGCGATTCTGGCGGCTGCGGAGATGTCTTCCAGTTATTTGGGGAAGGGTGTTCCTGACAGGGTGATTGTTGATACTCCTGATGGTAGTATTGTTGTTGTTGGTGCGGGTTCAAAGGCTCTTGTGGCAACTCTGACTTCGAAGAGTTGTATCGTGCAGGAAATAGTTGTGGAGCAGGAGAGGGTTGCAGCTGATGTTAAAGCTCTGTTACGAGACGAGCGAGTTTTCGACTTTTTAGAGGGTCAGACATGATGGTGTCAGTGTAGATCACCTGGCAGGGGAAGTTTTGGGGTGTTTCTTGGCTGTCTGCTATTAGTACGTCCAGGAAGTCCTGGTAGTAGTTGGCGATTCCCCGGGTCGAGACTTCTATTCCGCAGGCTGCCATGAGTTTTCCGGCAGGACCGCTTACAGGTTTTCCTCCTATGATCGGGCTTATGGCTATCACTTTTTTCTTTTGGAGGATTTCTCTTATTCCCTGGAGGCCTAGTATGGGGCCTATGCTTGTTATGGGGTTGCTTGGACCTATTATCACTTTTTTTTCCTGGTTTAGTGCCGCTATTACCTGAGGTGAGGCTTTTTTGAGTCCTCGAATTTCGACCTCGGTGACCTGGGGTTCGCCCTTCTGTTGGACCCAGAATTCCTGGAAATGCATCCAGCCCTCGGGTGTTTTAATCCAGGTGGCTAGCTGGGCATCAGTCATGGGCAGGATTTTCATTTTTATGTTAAGGAGTTTGCAGATGTGGCTGGTGGCAGTGGTAAGGGTTTTTCCGTTTCTTAGAAGTTCGGAGCGGATTATGTGAAATCCCCGGTCAAGGTCTCCTATTTTGAGGGTTTCATGCCATCCCTTTTTGGTGAGAGACTCGTGGGTCTGGAAGGTGTCTCCTCTGATCCCCCACCATTTCTCTTCGTCCAGCATACCTGCGGCTAGATATGTCACGGTGTCTAGGTCAGGGCAGACCAGGTTCCCGGAAACCCAGATATCTTCTGCTGTGTTAACGATAACAGTGATTTCCTCAGGTGGGAGGACTTCCATCAGGCCCCTGAGAAGTTTGGGGGTGCCGGTGCCGCCAGAGAGGACTACTACCATTCACCTCAATCCCGGGGAATTCCCCCTGACCGCATAAAAATTTTATGTGTTGCCTCAAACAAATTTTTATTAATTGTTTTTATTCAATATGGTGTTTTTGACTCAAAATTGTTATATCCACCTTTTCTCCTTACTTGAGTACAATTATGCACATAGGCCAGGATGTCTCCCTGGTGGAAATGGGACGTAGTGATGTCTCGCTTTGCTGTACACTGGGCAAGATTGTTTTATGGTTCGGCAGCCAGGCCAACCGGGAGACCGTAAGGAGAGTTGTGGAGGCCATCTCCAGGGTAGACTCCCAGGCCACCTGTGAGCACGTGGTTGTCTGCGATTTCAAGGATATCGCCCAGTACGAAAGCAAGGGCTACATTCTCTCCTCCTATGCCAGGAAGGGAAAAGAATACCGGGCGATTTTCAGCGTTCCGTTTTCCAGGAAATCTGCCATCGACTTTTTTGTAGACTCTATCATGACAGAGCTAAAAAAGGGAGATGTGAAAAAGACCCTGCATTTGAACGGGAGTTATGCTAAAATAAACCTGATTTTCGAGCAGCTTAAAAGCCTTGAAAACTGGGAGCTAAAAAACGTTGAATACAAACAAGCGGAGCAAATGGAGATATGATGAAAAACGTGGATGAAACCATGACCATGAAATATGAGAAAAGCACTGAATGCAGAAAAGTTATTGAGACCATGAAGCTTGTGACCGACCAGATTAACAACTTTATTTCCAGTCTGGATCATGCGACCACCAACTCCTTTGTGGAAGCCCTGCTAGAATCCAATCGGATTTTTATTATGGGCTCAGGCCGCTCAGGGCTTGTGGCCCGGGCTTTTGCCATGCGTCTTATGCACCTCGGCCTGACAGTCTATGTAATCGGGGAAACCACCACACCCTCTGTCTCTGAAGATGACATGGTGGTTGCCATCTCCGGTTCAGGAGAGACTAATGCCATTGTAAGCCTGGGCAAAGTGGCAAAAGAAAAGATTGGCTGTAGGCTGGCCACCGTGACCTCAAACCCGGATTCCACCATGGGAAGACTCTCAGACATTATAATCAAGGTGCCAGGTCGGGCCCAGGACGAAAAACAGATGCAGGGCTATCTGGAACGGCACATGCTAGGAGAATACCTCCAGTTAATGCCCCTCGGAACAGCGTTTGAAATAAACTCGCTGGTCTACCTAGACGCAGTGATAGCCGAGCTGATGTACCGGATGGGTGTGAGCGATGCGGACATGAGGAAACGCCATGCCACCATCGAATAAACCAACTCCTCGCAGACTCAAGGATATCGACATCTCAGGAATCAGAAAAATATTCGAAGCCGCAGGCAGCAGTGCCATCAACCTTGGCCTGGGCCAGCCTGACATGCCCACCCCGGCACACATCTGCCAGGCAGCCATTAAAGCAATAGAGGAAGGCTTCACCGGATACACCCAGGGCCCGGGAATCCCGGAACTCCGGGAGGCGGTTGCAGAGAAGTTCAGACGAGAAAACCACCTCGAGGTAGAGCCAGAAGAGGTGATAGTCACATCTGGCGCCTCAGAGGCCCTCCACCTCGCCCTAGAAGCGCTGGTAGAAGAAGGAGACGAGGTCCTTGTGCCTGACCCAGGTTTTGTCTCCTACCAGAGCCTCACCCGAATTGCCGGAGCTAAACCGGTAGGAGTGCCCCTGGACGAAAACCTGAAGGTTGACCCAGAACAGGTGCAGGAGCGCCTCACTTCCAGGACAAAGGTGTTAATACTCAATTCACCCTCCAATCCCACAGGCAGCGTCCAGTCCCGGGAGGAAATAAAAGCCCTCGCAGAGCTTGCCGGGGACCATGGAATCACCATAATCTCAGACGAGGTATACGAACACTTCATCTACGAGGGACAGCACCACAGCCCAGCCAGATTCTATGAGCGGGTGGTGACCGTGAATGCTGTCTCCAAAACCTACAGCATGACCGGCTGGCGTCTAGGCTACCTTGCCGCACCCCCAGACCTTGTGTATGAAATGTTGAAAGTCCATCAGTACATCCAGGCGTGTGCCAGTTCCATCTCCCAGCGGGCAGCCCTGGCAGCCCTAACCGGACCCCAGGACTGTGTCAGCGAGATGCGAGACGAGTTCAAGGAGCGCCGCAACCTCCTAATAGGGGGGCTTGAAAAACTGGGAGTGGAATGCGTCAAACCCAGAGGGGCCTTCTACGCCTTCCCCCGCATCCCCCTGGAAACCGCAGAAAGACTCATTGAAAACGGCGTAATCGTGGTGCCAGGGACCTCCTTCGGAAAACACGGCAAGGGACACACCCGGCTCTCCTATGCCACCTCACAGGAAAACCTCAGAAAAGCACTAGAAATAATGGAAAAAATAATAACATAGAAATGGAGTTCTACGATTTCAACACTCACAGCCTGCCCGAAGGCTCATCCTCCCCCAGCAGGCTCGCCCTGACAGCAAAAAAACTAGGCTTCCAAGGAATAGCCATCACCAACCACCAGCACCTCCAGCCACACCAACCCTCTATCCAGCTCAAAGTCTATGCCGGTATCGAAATCACAGGCAAACCCAGGGACATCCACAGGAGGGTTTCAAGCCTCCGGAAAAAAGCAGCAGTAATCGCAGTCCACGGAGGCAGGGAAGACGTTAACCGGGCTGCCCTGGAAACCCCAGGAGTGGACATCCTCTGCCACCCCTACGAGTTCAACCACATCCTGGCAAGAATGGCAGCAGAAAACATGGTAGCCATAGAATTCAACATCCACGACATCCTCCACACAGGCGGAGCCAGAAGAGCTAAAATCCTCGCCCTCTACCGACAAAACCTTAAACTCACCCGGAAATACGAAACACCAATGATTCTCACAAGCGGGGCAATGTCCCATTTCGACCTCAGAGCACCCCGGGAGATGGCAGCCCTCGCAGGCCTGTTTGGAATGGAAGCCTGGGAAGCCAAAAAAGCCATGAGCCAGACACCCCTAGAAATAATAAAAAAACACAGCCCCAACTACATCCTCCGGGGGGTGGAAATCCTATGAAAATAAAAGACATCCTCCTGGCAATCCTAGCCCTCCTAATAGCCCTCCTCATCTTCAAAATAGTCCTCTGGATTGTAGCCATCACACTGAGACTGCTACTACTGGCAGCCGTGGTAGCCCTAGCCTACATCCTCTACAGGCTGCTCAAAAACACCCTATTATAGCCTATGCTTATCTCCCACCTGGCACTGTCAGAGAACAGATGCACCATACAGATGGCAGGATGCAACTTTAAATGCAAGGGATGTTTCAGCCGCGAGAGACACACCCAAACCGGCGTTAACATAACCCCAGTGGAACTCGCAAAACAAATCCCCAGGGACAGAGAGGAGGTGATGCTTGCCGGAGGCGAGCCCACACTACACAGAAAAGAACTGACAACCCTCATAGACAAGCTGGACCGCCAGAAAATCACAATCTCCACCAACGGCTACCTGCTCGACCAGGAACTACTCGAAAACCTAAGAGACGTTACCATCCACACAGACCTCAAAGCCCTAAACCCCGCCCTCCACAGATGGTACACCGGAAAAGACAACCAGAGCGTCCTGACAGCAATAGAGAAACTCTATGACCTGGACTTTGAATTTGAAGTGAAACTAGATACAAGAAATCGTGCAATTAAAATAGACGATAAAATACGCAAAAACGAAATAGTTGATAAAAGCGATTGGGCCTTACTAAAAGAAGGCTTAGAAGATGCAAAAACAAAGCATGCATATGCTCCAGTACATAATAATAAAAATTTTTTAAATAAATATTGTAATCAATTAGAAAAATATTTAATAGAATTTTAATTAACTTATTTTTTGCCAGCCCGGGGTATTAGTGTTCCTCTTCTTTTTTGTGTTCTTCTTGTAGTTGATTCCAGGCAGTTTCGCAGGCTTCCAGGCAGTGGTGGCAGAGCTTGTGTTCTTCGGTTCGCTGGTAGGGTTCTTCGAAGTTTGTGACGGGCACAGTTACCCTGTAGAGAGTGTCTTTTCTGCCGCAGAGGTGGCATTTTTTGCCGGTTGCGGGCTGGCGGTTCTGGTTTGCCTGGTGGCATGCTTCCAGGCATTCTCGGTTCAGTCCTTTCCAGGTCCCGTTGGGGTAGACTGCCTGGAACCGTGGGACTATTACTTTCACGGGGCAAAGTGTTGGTCTTGCGACTCCGCATAGGTCACAGTCTGCCATATTTTTTATGCTCCTAGTATGTTTGCTGCTGCCTCGAGTGCGAGTTTGATGAACGGTTGGGGGTGTATCCCCATTATTATTACTCCCAGGGCTGCGAGGGCTAGTGTGAGGGTGTAGACTGCGGGGATTTTTATCTCGGTGTTTGTGGTGGGTGGGAAGACGTACATGTATTTTATGACGCGGGCGTAGTAGTATATGGAGAGGGCGCTGTTTAGGATGGCTATCACGACTATTGCTAGCATCCAGTTGCTGTGCTGTGTGAGGGCCTGGGCTGTTAGGCTGTAGAAGAGGACGAGTTTTCCGATGAAGCCTCCGGTGGGGGGTATGCCTGCCAGGGAGAGGAGGAAGATTAGGATGAGGAGGGCTGTTAGTGGGGCTCTTTTTGAGAGTCCTTTGAAGTTTTCTAGGCTGTCATTGGGTAGGGTGTAGAGGAGGGCTGCTACTGCGAGGAAGGCTCCTCCTTTCATGAAGGCGTGTGCCAGAGACATTAGGAGGCCGCCTGCAATGGACATCTGGTTTATGGCTACCAGGGCGAGGGAGATGTAGCCTGCCTGTGCGATGGAGGAGTAGGCGAGCATTCTTTTCATGGTGGTCTGGGAGATTGCTACCAGGTTGCCGTAGGTCATGGTTGCTACTGCCAGGACTGCGAATGCCAGCTGTATGTTGAGTTTGAGTGCGATGAGTGCTACCAGTAGGACTCTGAAGGCTGCTGCAAAGACCATTTTTTTGGATGCTGCTGCCAGGAAGGCTGTGATGATGTGGGGGCTGCCCTGGTAGGTGTCTGGGGCCCAGTTGTGGAAGGGGAAGAGCGCCATTTTGAAGCCGAAGCCTGTGATCAGGAATACCAGGGCTAGGACTGCCATGGAGTTGTTAAGGTTGAGAATCTGGGGGTTGGAGTTAAGGTAGCCCAGGATTTGGGGGATGTTGGTCTCTCCGGTGAGACCATAGACCAGGGAGATGCCGTAGAGTAGGATGGCGCTTGCGAGGGATCCGATTACAAAGTACTTGGTGGCTGCCTCGAGGCTCAGCTTGTTTTTCTTTTCGAAGCCTGCTAGGATGTAGGTCGCCATGCTTGCCAGCTCGAAGCCCACGAAAAGGGTGAGGAGGTCGCTGGCCGATGCTACAATCATCATCCCCAGGGTGGAGAACAGTATCAGAGAGTAGTATTCGTCCTGGTTTTCTCTGAGATGGCGGGTGGATGCTGTTACCACGAGTATTGCTACGATGAGGAATATCGCCTTGAAGAACTGGGAGAAGGTGTCGATGGTGATGGCACCCTGGAAGAAGGTCTGGGAGGCCTGGAGGCTTTCCAGGGTGTAGAGGAGGCTTGTGAGTAATGCTAGAAGGCTCAGGTAGGCTAGTATTGTTTTGTTTTGGAGGGTGATGCCGAGGAGGACTACCAGGAGTCCGGCTAGGGTGATTATGATTTCGGGTAGCAGGAGGTGGTAGCTCATGTTATCACTCCTGTCAGATTAACAGCGAGTTCGGCTGCCCTGGTGGTCATCATGTCCAGGATGGGGTTGGGGTAGACTCCAAACAATATTACCAGGATGACGAATACTGCCATGGGAGCCATCTCGTGCAAGGGTATGTCATGGAGGTGTAGCTTGGGGTTTAGGGGGCCGAATACTGCCCGCTGCATGGCCCAGAGGTGGTATGCTGCTGTCACTGCTATGGCTGTGAGTGCCAGGAGGACGAAGCTGGGCAGGCGGAGGTAGGAGTAGACCAGGACCATTACCTCTGCCACAAACCCGCTCATCAGTGGTAGGCCGAGGCTTGCCATGAAGCCTGCCATCATCAGCAGTGCCAGTTTGGGCATCTTGTTTGCTAGGCCGCCTAGCTCGTCGATTATCCTTGTGCCTGCTGCGTGCTGGATTACGCCACAGCTCATGAAGAGTATGGCTGTAATCAGGCCGTGGCTGAACTGCTGGAACATGGCCCCGCTCACCGATAGGGGGACAAGGGCTGCTGCGCCCAGGGTGACATAGCCCATGTGGCTGATGCTGCTGTAGGCCACCATCTTTTTGAGGTCCCGCTGGGCGAGTGCCAGATATGTCGCCCAGATTATGGAGACCACGCCTATCACGGCCATGAGGCTGATTACCATCCCTGGTGAGCCGGTGTCGGGGAGTATGGGGAGTATGACCCGGAAGAGGCCGTAGCCCCCCATTTTCAGGAGTAGTGCTGCCAGGATGACGCTGCCTGCGGTGGGGGCTTCCACGTGGGCGTCGGGGAGCCAGGTGTGGAAGGGCACCGCGGGCATTTTAACGATGAACCCGAAGAGGAGGGCGAGGAAGATGGCGTCCCGGAGCTGGGGTGAGGGGATGCCCTGGTAGCTTGCAAGGAGGGCCTGGATGGAGAAGTCAGGGCTGCCTGTCAGGTTCCAGTTGTTCAGGTAGAGGGCGAATATTGCTAGGAGCATTACCAGGCTTGCCACATGGGTGTAGATGAAGAACTTGATGGCTGCATAGTCCTTGCGGGGGCCGCCCCAGATGCTGATGAGGAAGTACATCGGTATCAGGGTGACTTCCCAGAAGATGTAGAAGAGGAAGAAGTCGAGGCTTGTGAACACACCCAGGACCCCAGCCTGTTCCAGCAGGATTAACCCGTAGAATTTGCCTGGCTGCTCACTCTCCCTCCAGGCAAAGGCCACGGTGAGGGGTATCACAATGTTTGAGAGGAGCACCAGTGGGAGGCTTATCCCGTCCACTCCAAGGCCAAGGGTTATGCCGAGGCTGGGTATCCAGTTGTAGCTCTCCTGGAACTGCATCCCGGAGGAGGGGTTGAAAAAGTGGTAGAGGTAGAGGGAGATGGCAAGGCCTGCGGTAGACGCCAGGATGGCTATGGCTCTTGCACGCCTGGGTGAGAGGAAGCAGAGCATTGCTCCCAGGAAGGGGATAGCAATCATGAGGGATACGAGGGCCATGTTATATTCCTCCTGTTATTAGCAGTAGTATCACCACTCCCAGGATGGTTATGGCAGCATAGGTCTGCACCACCCCGGTCTGAAGTTTTCTCAGGACCTCGCCCAGGAAGATGAGGGTGCTGCTGATAACCCTGTCGATGATTAGAGCGTCGATGACCTTCCGGTCCACGAACTCTCCTATTCTTGCCAGGCCGAAGACCAGGGTCTGGCCCACACCCTCGGTGTAAATCTGGTGCTGATAATAGCGGTTCAGGAGGAGCTTGTAGACCGGATTTCTGCTGGAGACAATACTGCTAGCCCTAATACTCCGCTTGTAATAGACTATGTAGGAGATGAGTAGTCCCAGGAATCCCACGGCCACCGGTAGCACGGCTACCGGCACCGGCACCCCCTCCTCGTTGTGGGCTAGCTCGTGGCCTCCCAGGGCGGCTAGCTCTTCCATGTTGAGACTGCTTATTTCCAGTCTCTCTTTCAGCACCTCGAAGTTCTCTCCAACATAGTGGGTGAAACCTGTGACACTGACACCGCCAAACACAATGGCGAGGATTGCCAGTATTACAAGGGGGCCGGTCATCACAGGGGGGGACTCGTGAGCGTGTCGTTCCTGGCGGGGCTTGCCTGTGAAGGCCATGAACCAGAGGCGGAAAATGTAGATGGAGGTGAGAAGGGCTGCCACCACACTAAACGTCCAGGGTATCATGTCACCGCTAGCGGCTCCGTACTCGTAGGCCCCCTCGATTATTGGGTCCTTGCTGAAGAAGCCGCTCACACCAATGTTCAGGAAGGGTATCCCGATCCCGGCGAGGGAGAGGGCTCCGGCGAACATGGTCCAGCCGGTTATTTTCATCCTGGAGAGGAGGCCGCCCATCTCCCGCAGGTCATTGGTGCCTACCGCATGGATCACGCTGCCTGCACAGAGGAAGAGGAGGGCCTTGAAGAAGGCATGGCTTATGAGGTGGAAGAGGGAGACCCCCACGGCTTCGGCGCCAATGACAGCACCGGTGCCAAGGGCGAGCATCATGTATCCAAGCTGGCTCACCGTGGAATAGGCGAGCACCCGTTTAATGTCATTCATCACCAGGCCCATGGTAGCTGCAAACAGGGCTGTGAATGCCCCGATGTAGGCTACCACCACCAGGGAGGAGGGGGCTGCCAGGAACATGGGGAAGGTCCTGGCGACAAGGTAGACGCCTGCTGTCACCATGGTGGCAGCGTGGATGAGTGCTGAGACTGTGGTGGGGCCTTCCATCGCGTCCGGCAGCCACACATGGAGGGGGAACTGGCCTGACTTGCCCACCGCGCCCCCAAAAAAGAGGAGGGTTATCAGGGTGAGCTGGGAGGGTGGTATCTGGGGTATACTTGCGAACATTGTCTTGAACTGGAGAATGTAGCTGCCCTCAGGGAGGGTGAGGTCTGCCATGTTAAGGTAGAGCACGATTATGCCTGCCAGGAACAGCACGTCTCCAACCCTGGTCACCAGGAAAGCCTTCTTGGCTGCGGCTGCCGCGGAGGGCTTGTGGTACCAGAATCCGATGAGGAGGTAGCTGCACATGCCCACAATCTCCCAGGCGATGAAGAACTGGAGGATGTTATCCGAGAGTGCCACAGCGAGCATGGCCGCGGTGAAAAGCGAGGTCTCAGCGAAATACCTGGACTTTGAGGGGTCATGTGCCATGTAACCGATGGCATAGATGTGGATGAGCAGGCTTACAAAGGAGACCATCACCAGCATCACCGCTGCCAGTGGGTCGATTATTATCCCCAGGTTGAACTCTCCAAACCAGGGCCAGGAGACCGAGACCACACCACCAGGATATATCTCCAGGAGGGTTCCCAGGGAGATGACAAAGGAGAGGGCGATAGCCAGAATAGGGAGATATGCTCCCCCGTGGGGTAGACGCTTTCCGAGTGCAAGTGTCAGGACAAAAGTGAGCACTGGTAGCAGTACTATTAGACTTGCGTAGTCGCTGAACATCCTTTTTACCACCTCAGAATGTTGATTCTGTCCAGTTCAATTGTGTCGCTAACCCGGAAGAGGGCGACCAGTATGGCGAAGCCTATGGCAGCTTCTGCCGCAGCAATAGCGATGGAGAAAATGGCGAAAACCTGGCCCCTCGGGTTATCATAGAAGCTTGAGAAGGCTACTAGGTTGAGGTTGGCCGCGTTCAACATCAACTCTATGCTCATCAGGATTTTGATCCCGCTGCGCTGGCTGAGAAGACCGTAGACTCCGATGACGAAAATAGCTGCAGATACGAAGAGATAATAGCTCAGAGGTGCTGTTGTCATGTTACCTCCACCTTGATTTTTGCCAGGTATATGGCTCCCATCATCGCTGCCAAAAGGAGTATGGAGAGGACTTCAAACGCCAGGACATACTCGCCCAGGATGCTCTCTGCCAGCACTGGCACGCTCTGGCTTACCGGTGTCTCCTCCAGGAGGAGATAGCTCTGGTCAAAAGCCCAGAACACCAGGATGAAAAGAGCCAGCGAAACAATTAGCCCGATTTTAGGGTTCATCTTTAGTCCTCACCTCCCTTGCGGGTCAGCATTATGGTGAACAGTATCAGGGTTATCACGCCTCCAATATACACCAGAATCTGGATTATTGCCAGGAACTCTGCTCCCAGGAGGATGTAGAGGGCTGCAAAGCCTATCAGGGAGCCTGCCAGGTAGAGGGCGCTGTGCATGGTCTTTTTCGCCTGCATCACCATTATGCTGGACAGAACTGTCAGAGCCGAGATGGCTGCGAATACTAACATTTTATTCTCCCTCCTCCTCCCGGTAGAGGAGCTTCTCTGGCGGGTAGATCAGGTCCTGCCGGGTGTAGTTCGCGAGTTCGTATTTGCCTGTCATGGAGAGGGCGTTGGTGGGACAGGCGTCCACGCAGAGGCCACAGAACATGCACATGCCCATGTTGAACTCTGGATACCATCTACCCTGGTATCCGACTATTGTTATGGTTGAGTTGGGACAGATTTTCTCGCAGAAGCCGCATCCAATGCACCTGTCCATGTTGATGGCGTGCAACCCCCGGAAGCGTTCTGCGACCTTCATCCGCTCGAAGGGGTACTGGATTGTTACCTGGCTCCGTCCCCCAATTTTGAGGATGTGCTTCAGGGTGACTGCGAGACCTGTGAGGATGCCCTGCATCTTCCAGTTACGGGTTATCCATGCCATCAGGCGATCACCCCTGCCATCACCAGGAAACTGGTCACAAGGAGGTTCAAAAGTGAGAGTGGTATCAGTATCTTCCAGCCCAGGTTGAGGAGCTGGTCAATCCTGACCCGGGGGACGGTGGCGCGAAGCCACATGGCAAAGAAGATAATCGCATATACTTTTGCCAGGAAATAGATGAGCGAGAGGATTTCAAAGGGGATACCGGGAATCCGGGGGCCCTGCCAGCCTCCCAGGAAGAGGGTGGCAATGATGCCAGAGACCGCAAACAGGTGGGCGTATTCGGCCAGGAAGAACATCGCGAACTTCATGCCACTGTACTCGGTGAAAAACCCGGCTACAAGCTCGCTCTCAGACTCCTGGAGGTCAAAGGGTGTCCGCCCCATCTCAGCCACCGAGGCAATAAGAAAGATGACAAAACCCAGGGGCTGGAGGAATATGAACCACCTGGGGATCACCCCGAGCCAGGCCCCCCCCTGGGCTTTCACAATGTCCACAGTGCTCAGCGACCCTGCGAGCACAACAATCGCCAGGGCTGTCAGGGCCAGGGGTATCTCATAGCTCATATCCTGGGCTACCGCCCGGATGGCACCCATCAGGGAATACTTGTTATTGGATGACCAGCCTGCCATTATTATCCCCACAGGCGAGACCGCAGAGATGGCGATAATATAGAGCAGTCCCACCCTGAGGTCTGAGATGACAAGCCCATCCCCAAATGGTATGGGTACAAACACGATTAGGGCTGGCACAAAGGATGCCAGGGGGGCGAGGGTGAACACAACCCGGTCAGCCTGCCTGGGGATGATATCCTCCTTGGTGAGAAGTTTTATGCCGTCCATAATGGGCTGGAGCATGCCGTGGGGGCCGGTTATCATGGGGCCAAACCTTGCCTGGGCATGTGCAAGCACCTTCCGCTCCAGCCAGGTGAGAAACATCACAGTCACAGCCACAAAGCCAAGGAGGATAACAGCGTCCAAGACCACAATAGCCTCCCGGAGGTATCCGTTGAGGATGCTCTCTAGCTGGCCCTCCAGGCCCACAGTGGCGATTAACCTTAGAATGGTGTCATCAAGGTTCATCTGTCAATATCTCCCAGTACAACGTCAATGGTTCCAAAGGCTGCGATTAGATCCGGTATCTTGAGCCCCTTTACCATCTCTGGTATGGCTGAGAGGTTGCAGAAGGAGGGAGACCTGATTTTAACCCGGTATGGCCTTGGGCTTCCGTCGCTCACAATGTAGAATCCAAGCTCTCCCTTGGGAGCCTCGATGGGACTGTATGCCTCACCGGGTGGAGGTGTGAATATTCTGGGGAAGAAGGTTGAAACCGTGCTGGGAGCACCTGTCACCTTGCCCAGACTATATTTGGGGTGGCAGATGACCTTTGACTCTGGCAGGTCGTCCAGGGCCTGCTCCACAATTCTGAGGGACTCCTTTATCTCGTCTATCCTCACCATGTACCTGGCATAGCTGTCCCCCTCCTTCCGGTAGCACACCCTGAAGTCTAGGTCAGGGTAAATCGAGTAGGGAGCATCCTTGCGCAGGTCGTATCTCACCCCGGAGCCCCGCAGGCTTGGGCCGGTCATACCATAGTTGATAGCGTCCCTGCCGTTGATAATCCCGATGTCTTTCATCCGCATGAGGAATATTTCGTTCTCGTTGATCAGGTCCTCCAGGTCCTGGATTCTGGGGGGCATGTAGTCTAGGAACTCCCGGGTCTTCTCGATGAACTCCGGGGTGGCGTCCTCTCTCACACCGCCGATGCGGATGTAACTGAAGGTCATCCTGGCACCGCAGAGGATTTCGAAGAGCCGTAGAATTATCTCCCGCTCCCGGAAGCCATACATTATCGGGGTGGTGGCACCCAGGTCTAGGAGGAGTGTGCTTATTGCCACCAGGTGGTTGGCGATCCGGTTAAGCTCCATCACAATGACCCGCAGGTATTCAGCCCGCAGGGGGACCTCTACACCGCACAGTTCTTCCACCGACCGGACATAGGCATAATTGTTAGCCATAGCCGAGATATAGTCCAGCCTATCGGTGTAGGGGAGGAACTGGAGGTAGGTCTTCATCTCAGCAAGCTTCTCGGTACCCCGATGGAGATAGCCCATCACCGGGGTGCACTCCCGGATGGTTTCACCGTCCATCCGTAGGACGAAACGGAGCACACCATGGGTACTGGGATGCACCGGACCACAGTTAAGCAGCAGTTCTTTTGTCTTCAATGCTAACCCTCCTCCCCTTTACTCTCTTTATCCTCTAATGCCCCCCTCCGGAGGAGCATGCTACCGTCAGTGGTTACCAAGTCCTCACCCTCCTCGGTGAGAACCACGAACTGCTCCCGGTCCATGTCATAGTCCCTGCGGAGGGGATGGCCTTCCCACCCCTCGGGCAGGAGAATCCGCTTGAGATTGGGATGACCTCTGAAAATAATCCCTACCAGGTCATAGGTCTCCCGCTCCATCCAATCAGCACCCTTCCAGATGCCACATAGAGAATCAACCTCAGGCTGGCCCCTCGGAAGCTTGACCTTCAGGACAATCATTTTTTTATCCCGCACAGACCAGAGATGATAGACTACCTCCATGTATTCCTGGTAGTCCACCCCGCTTATCAGGGAGAGATGGTCAAAACCTTCCTCGTCATGGAGATACTGGCAGATCTCCACCAGTCTTGCTGGCTCCACCTGGAAGACAGGCTTGTCAACCTGCACTCCAACCCGCTCCACAGCACCAGGGAATTTCAGCTCCAGGTTCACTCTTCCAACCCCCATCTGGCACCATATCCCTGTTCCTTGATCTTCCTGCGAAGCTGGATGATACCATAGAGCCAGGCCTCCGGGCGGGGGGGACAACCCGGGATGTAGACGTCCACTGGTATAATCATGTCCACACCCCGCAGCACACTATAGGACTCGTGATAGGGGCCACCGGTTGTGGCGCAGCTTCCCACTGCAATCACCCACTTGGGGTCAGGCATCTGCTCATAGAGCCGCTTCACACGGGGCGCCATCCGCTTGGTCACAGTGCCAGCCACAAACATCAAATCCGCCTGTCTGGGACTGGCCCGGAAGACCTCCATCCCAAACCTGGCAATATCGTGGTGGGCCATGCTGACAGCCATCATCTCGATAGCACAGCAGGCAAGACCACTTGTAACCGGCCAGAGCGAAGAAATACGGGCCCAGTTAAGCACCTGGTCCACCGTGGCAAGAAGAATATTCCCCCCTCTCTTTGGAGCGTGGAGCAGGGTGTGAATTAGATCCGTCTCCTCAAGCTGCTCCCGCGCGGTGACCGGAGGCCGCTTCACCGGTCGAATCTTGGTAGTGTCAATAACCGTCCTACTCTTGTCCTTTTCTATCTGGTCCATTCCAGGGCCTCCTTATTCCAGGCATAACCTAGAGCAATAACCAGCACCTCTACAAAAACCAGCACCTCCAGAAAAGCTAGCCTCCCCAGTTGCCGGAAATGAACAGCCCAGGGATACAGGAACATCACCTCCACGTCAAAAATCAGAAAAACAATGACAAGAAGATAATACTGGATGTTGTAGCTAATCCTGACATCGCCCATGGGGACCTCGGCACACTCGTAGGTGGCAAGCTTAACACCGTCTGTACGCCTCGGACGAAGAAGCCTCGAGAGAAATAGAGAGAACACTACAAAAAAAATCCCGAGAAGAGTCAGCACCAACACCGGAAAATAGTCACGAACAATATCAACAGCCACACTACTTCACCAAGCCCGCAACTTAGAAAAACAGGTATAAAAGGATTATGAAATAATCCGGAATCCTTTTAAATGGCTACTAGCACACCTGAAACTCCTGCTAGCCCATATTTTAGGGCATATTACTAAAAATTTTAAATAAATTAGGGCAAAAATTTTAAGTCGGAAATAAGGATGTTCGGAACTACAAAACCAGAGAGGCATTATCAAGTTTGGCTGAAGATGATTTGTCTAAGGTCGTAGAAATAAATTGGCAAAAAACGAGAATTGATTACAGTCCTTACATGAGATGGCTAGAGTACTGGAGGGAAGATTAAAATGAAAATAGACCGAGGGAAAAGAGGCACTAAAACAAGTTCCTTTGGTTCTCCGGGCAGAATAAACCATGATTCTACTGCCTTTTACACAAGTAAATTGTATGAAGGCTTACCCCATGAACAGAGAATTGAATGTGTGGAAAATCCGATACCAGAAAAATTTTTAGATGAAATTTTCTGCAAATCTTCTGAAAACATGGAAGAGTTACCAGACAACAGCGTTCATTTAATGGTTACTTCACCACCTTATAATGTAGGAAAAGAATACGATGGAGATTTTACACTTGAAGAGTATCTTGAATTCTTAAAAAAAGTATGGAAGGAAGTTTATAGAGTAATTGTTCCCGGTGGTAGAATATGCATAAATATTGCAAATCTGGGAAGGAAGCCATACATACCCCTTCATGCTTTTGTTGCTAAAGATATGTTTAAACTGGGTTTTTTAATGCGTGGAGAAATTATATGGAATAAAGCCTCTTCTGCAAGCCCCTCAACTGCCTGGGGAAGCTGGCTCTCTCCATCTAACCCGACCCTCAGGGACGTTCATGAGTACATTCTGGTATTTTCCAAAGAAACTTTCTCAAGAGAAAATATAAATAAGAGGAAATCCACCATTTCAAGGGAGGAGTTTCTGGAATTTACCAAAAGTGTCTGGAGCTTTCCGGCTGAACCGGCACATAAAATCGGGCATCCTGCACCCTTCCCTGTAGAGCTCCCTTACAGGTGCATTCAACTTTATACATATAAAGGCGAGATAGTTCTGGACCCATTTATGGGCAGTGGACAGACAGCGATCGCTGCAATTAGAACAGGAAGACATTACGTCGGATACGATACAGAAAACAGATACGTAAAATTGGCCGAAAAAAGAATAAAAGAATTCATAACAGAGTTTAAATCTCCAAAATTATCTGATTTTACAGGACGAGGGTAAACAAGAATATAAACTGACAATTTAGACCCTAAGCCGAAGTTTTAAAATGTTCCCTCTGGATGAAGTCCTCCTGCTTGCAGTGGCAATTGACCTTGTTTTTGGCGAGCCTCCAGCGGCATTCCATCCCACAGTGTGGATGGGAAGACTCATCTTCTGGCTGACAAAACCAAGGGGCAGGTTTTACGGTGTTTTTGTCTCTTTTGTAGTGGTAGGGGGTGCAGCTCTCCTTGGAATCGCGGTATCCGTATCTGCATCTGGATTTGCAGGCCAGTCTAGCGTCCTACAAGGGTTTGTTATGGCTTATTTCCTTAAAACAAGTTTTTCTATCCGTATGCTTCTCACCCAGCCCCTTAAAATTGCAGGGGAGCTTGAAAGTGGGAGGCTGGAGGAAGCCCGCAGGAGTCTCAGCCGGCTGGTAAGCCGGGATACACGTAGACTTAGCCCGGCCCAGACAGCCTCAGCAGCCATAGAGACCACCTCTGAAAACCTGGTGGACAGCCTGGTTTCACCCCTTTTCTACTACATGTTGCTGGGTCTCCCGGGGGCCCTTGCATATCGGGCTGTGAACACACTTGATGCGATGGTGGGGTATAAAACAGAACCCTACCGACAGATTGGATGGGCCTCGGCAAGGTTGGATGACCTGGCAAACTTCCTGCCAGCAAGAATCTCAGTAATCCTGATAGCCCTTGCAACATTAAAAGGAAAAGGGGTCAAAACAGCTCTCAGGGAGCACAGCAAAACACCCTCTCCCAACTCTGGCTGGCCCATGGCAGCCACTGCAGGAGTTCTGGAGGTGACACTGGAAAAACAAGGCTATTACAAAATCGGGGATGGACCATACCCCGGGCCAGAGGATGTCAGAAAAACGGTGAAATTAATAGCAGCCGCAAGCCTGATTGCAGTTCTAATAGCCGCGGCCGCCACAGCACATTTACATCAAAAACTGGAGGCGCTACCCTTCATCTTCGAACTCATAACCTAGCTTTCTCCACTCAATGGTGCCTCCAAGGAGGTTATTGACATTGGTGTACCCAAGCTCTACAAGCTTTTTGGATGCTATTGCGCTCATTGACCCGCTCCTGCAGTAAACCACGATTTTGGCAGTCTTGTCCCTGGGCAGCCTGTCAAGGTTTGCTTCAATCTGGTTGAAGGGGATGAAATCGTCTGTCCCTTTGATGTGCTGCTGTTCTGGTATGTGCACGTCTATCAGTAGCATCTCCTCTCCCTTCTCTAACATCGCCTTTAATTCTGGAGCGGTGATATCCCGGTAGCCGGTAAGATTCAGGGGGAAGGTAATCTGATGGGGCTCTGTCCCTGTATTGATGGTGTCTACAAGGGTGTCTGATGAGGTGTCTATCACCCAGACAACTCCCAGCGACTCCCCACTAGCATACAATTTCCCCACAGCCGGTACAACCTCAAGGTGTTCAACTTCACCATCCAGTTTAATCTCTTTAACTACGGTGTCTGTTGAGGTGTTTATTACTGAGATGCTTTTATCCTCTGAGTTCGAGACATAGACCTTTTTGTCATCCCTTGTAATGGAGATGCCGTGAGGTGTGTCGCCAACACCTATTCTACTAATTATCTTGTTTGAGGTGGTGTTAATGACAGCTACCTCGTCTGACCCCTCAACAGCAACGTATGCAAAATCCCCCTCGTAGCTGACCACAATATGCTCAGGTCTCACTGGAACCGGGATCTCCGCAATCTCCTTTCTAGATGCCAGGTCAACTACCGAGACTGTACTATCGCCTTTATTGCTGACATAGGCCCTTTTACCGTCTCTTGTGACTGCTATATAATCCGAGATATTACCTGTCTCTATCAAGCCTGTCATCTCAAGACTTGGAATATCAATAACTGCTATACCTGATTTTGAGGGGATCGAGGCAAGCAGGGTGCTCCCATCTGGGGTGACTGCCATGTGATGGGTGCCGCCGCCAACATCGATTTTCTTGATAATCTCCCCTGAAAAGGCATCTGTCACCACGATATAATCTGACCCTGGTTTCATTTTCATGTCCATCTGGTTTCCATCATCGTGGCCTGGCTCCATCATCATTTCACTTGGCCCCATTTTCGTGCCTGTGGTGAACACATATCTTCCATCAGGGGTTATCCCGATACCATGGGGGTTTTTGTTTGCCGGGAAAGTGTCAACGACTTCGTTGGTCTGAGGGTCAATTACTTTTATCTGGTTGCTTGGCCCCATTGCAATAAAAATCATATTCCCAGGATTGTATTCTTTTGCAGGCACTCCTTCTTCAGTCGCCACAGGTGTTGTTTTGGGCGATACCTTCTCTTCTCCAGGGCCAACACAGCCACTAACTATTGTGAGTCCAATCACAATCAAAACCGGCAAATAAACATGAAATCTTTTTACCATTTTACTTCACCCGCCTAGAAAAGGAGAGCGCAGGATATTAATTTTGCTGGTGAATACAGCTTATATTCCGCAGGTGAATCTCAAATGTAAATCTTTTTAACGTACTTCATCAATTTC
>CAZCCY010000020.1:0-18525 GCA_964497545.1 uncultured Methanosarcinales archaeon
AAGTTGTTCCTATGAGCTTTTAAGTAACCCACAAAAAGTATGTGTTACGTTTTAATCAGCAAGAAATAAGTGAACTGGAGAAATTGACACAACAGGCTGTTGGTCATGTTGCTGAACGCGCTTGGTATGTGCTTTTTTCGAGTCAGGGAAGAAGTGTACCACAAATCTGTGAGATTTTTGATGGACATCCCAATTGTGTGCGGAAGTGGATAAAACGTTATCAAGCTCATGGTATCGTTGGTCTTTTCGACAAACCTCGATCTGGAAGACCTAGAAAAGTTAGTGAACAAATTAAAAAAAATCGATGCTGACATACAAAAATCTCCTCAAGAGATGGGGTTCTTAACAATCTCTCTTCAGTTGCCTATCTAACATAAAAGGAGGCAAGCGAAAAAAGTTACCAACGGTTTTAAGGGGGCTTTGGTAAGCACCACAAAAGCGTGTGGGGAAATCTTTATCTTTGGATTCTCCGTTTATGGGGGTTTGTTTCTCCGCGGGGTTTTGTCCCGCCGGGATGTGGCCCCCTTTGTGTGGGGTTGAACCGAGAAGCGAGGTGAAACAAGGTGAAGTCTTTTTATGGGTATATTAGGGATGCCTGGAAGTCTCCAGAGGATAGTTATGTGGACGAGCTTAGGTGGGGGCGGTTGCAGGATTGGAGGCGGGAGCCTTCTGTAAATCGGGTTCGCCGTCCTACAAGGCTTGATCGGGCCCGCTCGCTTGGTTATAAGGCGAAACAGGGTGTTGTGGTTGTCCGGGTGAGAGTCCGGCGTGGTGGCAGGCGGAAGTCCAGGTATGTGCGGGGCAGACGGACCAAGCGGATGGGCGTGCGCAAGATTACGCCGGGTAAGAGCATCCAGCGGATAGCTGAGGAAAGGGCAGCCCGCAGGTTTCCCAACCTTGAGGTGCTGAACAGCTACTGGGTTGGGGAGGATGGTAGGTACAAGTGGCATGAGGTGATACTCCTGGACCCCCATCACCCGTGTATCAAAAGCGACAGGGACCTTAACTGGATTCAGGGGGAGCGGGGCCGGGTTTTCCGGGGTAAGACTTCGGCTGGACGTAAGGGACGTGGACTTGCCCGGAGGGGCAGGGGGACCGAAAAGACAAGGCCGAGTCTTGGAAGCCATGGCTTCAAAGGCAAATAACAGCAGTGTTGATATCAGCCACATCGAAATTCGAACTATCGCCCACGCTACCGAGGACCTGGAGAAGGTTGAAAAAGCCTTCTTCACACTTCTCCCCCCCGGCACCTGGAAGCTCAAGGAGACCAAGGCACAGGGACACCATGGAAACGCCATCACCATCCTAGAACTCAGAGTCCAGCGGAGACAGCTTAAACTCAAGGTCCTAGAGCATATAAAGCAGAATCTGCCGGTCTCGGATCTCTCACTTTTAAGAGGGGAGGTTGAGGAGAGGACAGACAGGCTGGGTTTTTTTCATTTCAGGGTTGACAAACAGCAGGCCTATCTGGACAGAATCAGGCTGGCATCCAGGCACTCGGACACAATTTCAGTCAAGGTGAAGCTGCAATCCTACCCTGCAAACCGGGAAAACATAATCCAGGGTGTTTTAAAGCTGCTCGACCAATCCAATACTAACGAGCAATACTAATGGGCAATACTAACATTCCAGGCCCGGTTTTAGCTTAACAGTCTAATTTAGTCTATTGTATCCGGCAGTCTATTGTATCTGGCACTGGCAGAGTTGGGCGTAGCCATCCAGGAGGCCTTTCCCCAGGCCCATGATGAAGGGGCCGTAGATTAGCCCCATGGGGCCGAAGGCCAGTGTGCCGGTGATGAAGCCCAGTATTACTATGAAGTCGCTTATTTCTGCTGCTCTGCCCACAAGTCTGGGACGGATTACAAAGTCAGGGAGGAGGTTCAGGAAAATAACCCCGAATAAGAGGAGGGAGATCCCCCTTTCCAGGTCTCCTGCCATGAAGTACATCAGGGAAATGGGAATGTAGACCATCCATGCTCCAATAAGGGGTAGCAGTGCCAGGGCCATGGTGATGATAGCCAGTAGCAGGGGGAAGGGTACCTGGATGAGGGAATAGCCTGCAGCTGCGATTAGGCCTATCAGGATGCTCACAAGGATGTGGCCGTAGAGCATGCTCCGCATTACACGGTTCACTGAGGTCCAGAAAACCTTGAAAATTGCTTTCTCAGATTCCATCAGGCTCTTCTCCAGGTATTCATTGATTATATCCGAGAAATTCCGGGTTAACACGTAGTACATTGTGAGGAACATGAAAAATAGTATTACACTCCATCTGGCAATGTTGGATACGGTCTCTGAGAGGCTGGCCAGAAACCTGTTGAGATAGGGGTTCAGGATTAAAACAATCTTTTCGAGGACTCCGGGTGTGAAGTGGAAGGCTGCTAGCGCCCGGGTGAGAATACTCTGCTGTACGGCCTCGGTCTGGACCGTGAGATTTGAGACCTCGCCCAGCAGGAGGCCGAGACCATAGATGAGGGCTGTCAGGATGGGGGAGGCTGTGAGCACTGTGGTGATGGCTGCTGCCCCCCGCTTTGAACCAAGGATGTTCTCGAATTTATTGTGAAGAGGGCGCATGGTATAGGCCAGCAGACCCCCTCCCAGAAGGGCGTCAGCAAGAGGGAGGAATAGATAGATTATCGCGATGCCGATTATTATAGCTCCTGCCAGTCCCAGGAACTTGTGGAAGGTCAACTCGCTATAAAAATTCCGTATGCCTTCCCTCACATGCTGGGAATGGCTGGCATCGCTTTCAACCATAAACCAACCTTATTTTTAACTGTGTTGATATGTTTTCATTTTAACAATAGCTGACATAAGTCTGAACAGTGTTGTCTCTGCCCTCAATTTGACATTGTATCTCGAAGTCCTGAGACCAAAAACAGGCTTGAACCTCACACTGAGAGGTAGAAAGCCCTGGAGGATGCCTGCTGTCGAATAGAGAACGGCAGTAGCAAAACCTGTATGGGCAGGATTAGCAAAACCATAACTTGCCTCTACCTCAAACCCGGAGAACAACTCACTTAAAACCCGGGACACTTTTCTCAGGTCAGACACCTCCAGCCCTCTTTTTTCTTTTTTCCCCGGTCTGTACTCGGGGCTTCCTGGAAGTCTCACCCTGAGTTTTCCAAGATAAAGGAAGATAAACCTATCTTTGAACCTGTAAGACACCCTGAAACGGGAGAACTTGAATGTGGCGTCCTTCCCTGATATTTCGAATCTCACTGTCAACGGCACAAAGAAAAAAAGAACAACAGCCCCCAGCAATCCTGCGAAGAGAAAAAATCCCAGCAGTACTGCTGAAAATATCTCCATCTCCCCTCTTTTTAATTCTTTCTTTTTATTCTTCTTTCTTGTTCTCCTCTTCTTTTTTGGCCTTTTTGATTTTCAGGATATTGTCCAGCACATCTGATGCAAGCTCCACCGCCTGTTCCACCTTGCTCTTACCACCTATGCTCAGAAGCTCTACCTTGTCTGGGGACACAACAATGAACGCGATAGGCTCGACAGTTGCACCTCCACCACCGCCTCCGCCGCTGCATTCACCTTCCTTCTCACCGCCGCCCACACCAAAGCCAAAGCAGACCTTGGTGACAGGGATAATAACCCGTTCATCAACCCGGATTTCTTCCCCCACAATGGTTTTGGTGGTAATCATCTTTTCAAGTTCACTAACCGACTCCCGCATTAACGACTCAACACTCATAAAAATACAACTATCATTAAAACTACATAACTTTAACCATGAACTTCTTCCACTTGTAATATCCTATCGTTTTTTGCTTTTTTCCATGGTTGTAAATTATATAAATTTAGTTAATCTGATTTGATATAAAAACTAGCCATAAAAAAGATTGTCGCCGTAAAAAATAGTTGGGTAGTAAAAAAATTGTGGGTACCCTATATCAAATATTTTTGCACCATTTCAAATGGAAAAGTTAAAAGTGTGTTAAAAAGAATAGAAAAACTTTGATGGCAAGCCTCGAGATTTCACAGCAGAAACATAGAGCCTTCTGCGTAGCCATACCTGTCTCAGGCAAGCCTGTAAAGGTTACCGGCGACTCCCCAGCCGATTTCATCCCCATCCTGAAAGACTCCACCCTGGCATGGCTCGACTTCCAGGTGGAAGACGAAGCCGAGGCAGAACGAATAGCCATCCAGCTCGGATTCATAAGCAGCCTTGTACCAGGCATGCTGGCAGACTACTACTCGGTCTACGAGGACCTGGACACCGAGCTCGGCCTCAAACTACCCGCGGTGGTGGGCAGGAAATTCGATGTCAAAGTCACACCCCTCCTCATCCTCATCCGGAAGGACCTGATTGTCACCATCCACCAGAAACAGATAAAAAGGCTTGCCAGGTTCTCCAGATACGCTCCCACTTTCATGCGTAAAATGTCCCCGGACGAATCCCCGGAAAACAAGCTCACCATGCTTCTCATAAGAATAATCGACGAAAACAACAACGGCAACTTCGACCACCTCCGAGAAATCGAAGCCCAGGGAGACGAACTCAGCAAACGCCTACTGGAGCCCACAGCGATCAGAGAAACCCTGGCAAAAGAAATCTACAGCATGAAACATGCCCTCATCACCTATCTGGACGCCCTCTGGTCAACTCTGGATGTCACCACAAGTCTCAGGTACGGAGATGCAGAACTCCTAAGCGACGACGAACACCTCCTCTCCATGATAAGCATACTGGCAGACGATGTAAACCGCCAGATATCCCTGAGCGAACACATGTCCGAGGTGCTAGCTTCAGGCCTGGAAGTCTTCCAGAGCATCTACAACAACCAGCTCCAGATTCTGAACAACCGCATGTCCCTCATCACAGCCTGGCTCACAGTGCTGGGAACCGCTGTCCTTGTACCCAACACCCTCGCAACCGTGCTGAGCAACCCAGCCTTCGGCATGACACATGCAGACGTGCCCTGGTACACCGCCCTGCTCGTGGTATCCACCATAATCTCCACCTGGATATCCTATACATGGGTCAAGAAAAAGGGTATGATACCCTCAATTGTCGATTAAACCCCCCCTCTTTTTCTGCAGACTCTCCCAGATTTCTTCCAGCCTGACCCCCTGGAGCATGGCTTTGAGAATCTCCTCTGCTACCTCAGGCTGGTGTACGAGATGACATTTCTGGCAGCTCCAGACTTCCTCCCCACTGGGACGTTTTTTCATCTCTCCAAGGGTCGTGTCAAGGCAGGGGTAGAAGGGACAGAAGCAGAAGGTACAGTCCTGGCCCTCAAAGTGGCAGGGGTAGTATTCGCAGTCGATTCTACTTCTTGTCCTCCCCGATTGCAGGGCGGCTTCCAAGCTCTCCCGCGCCATCTCCACTCCCCTCCCCGCTATCACTTTTTCCAGGGCTGAAAGCAGTTTCTCGTTCTCCTCCCGTCTTCTAACAGCGATTCTCACAAAACGCCTGTCACAGCCAGGGAAGCTGGAACAGTCCCGGATGAGAACCCCGTTTTCCAGGAGACGGTCCCTGAGAGCAGTTGAATCCAGGAGAAAATCCTCCAGTTCCACCAGGAAAAAGTTGGACTGACTAGGATGGACCCGGAAGCCATAATAACTGGAAAGCCTGGAGGTGAGCCAGGCCCGCTCGTTTTTAATGAAATTCCGACTCTCCTCCAGAAAAGGCTTCCCTGTCTCCAGCAGCCAGGCCCCAATTTTCGCTGCCAGACCGTTAAGATTCCAGGGTGGCTTCAATTTCCAGAGAAGTCGGGACATGCCAGGGCCTGCAACCGCAAAACCAACCCTCAGACCCGGCACTGCAAAATCCTTGGTAAGCGAGCGGGAAACCACCACAAACTCTGTCTCCACAGCAAACCTCGCAAGACTCTCACCACCACTGGAAAGCTCCAGGAAAGCCTCATCCACAAGCAGATACGTCCCAGCCTCCTGACACCTCCCAGCCAGCCGCTCCAGGCTTCCAATGTCATAGAGATCCCCGGTAGGGTTGTTAGGATTCCCAAGAAAAACCGCTTTCACCCTGCTAAGTTCATCCAAGCCAAGCTCGGTAACCTGCCGCCAATCCACCCGGACAGGCTCTGCACCCCGCAACCTGCCAGCATACTCATACTCACAATAGGCAGGAGATGGCACAACAAAACGATCCCCCTCCTCCAGCACCGCCTCAGCAAAAAGCCGAATCACCTCAGTGGAACCATTAGCAGGCACAACACACCCAGCAGGGACGCCAAGAAAACCCCCGGCAGCCCGGCAGAACCCCGGATACCTGTCATCCGGATAACAATCCAGCTCTCCAAGAGCCCTTACCGCCACCTCCCGCAAACCCCCAGGTGGGCCAAGCGGGTTAATACTGGCACTGAAATCGATAACCCTGGTTGCACCTGAAACCTCCAGTGCCTCAGCCACCCTCCCACCATGAACACAAGGCTCAAGCCCACTTAAAACTCGGGACATCAAACTAAACAAGGTAGCCAAAGCTATATTTAACACTTAACAGGACAACACTTAACAGGACACACCCCCCCTTAGAAACCCCTAAATATACTTGAAACAATCTTCCCCCCGAAAAATGGAGGATGTCTGCATTTTAATCCCAACCCTCAACGAGGAGAAAACCATAAAAGAAATAATCTCCGAATTCAAAAGCCAGGGGTTCAACAACATCCTTGTAATGGATGGGAACAGCACCGACAAAACAAGAGAAATCGCAGAAGCCACAGGCGCCAGAGTGGTAGTTCAGACCGGCAAAGGTAAAGGCCAAGCAATAATCCAGGCATTCAAGATTATTAAAGCTCCCTACATTGTAATGATCGATGGAGATGGCACCTATCTCCCCAGCGAGGTAAACCGCCTCCTCAAACCCCTGCTGAGGGGGGAGGCTGACCATGTTATCGGAAACCGCATGTCCAGCTTTGAAAAGGGCGCTTTCACAAGGCTCAACCTCCTGGGCAACCGCATCCTTAACAAGCTCTTTGGTTTTGCCTACGGCGTCTGGCTCCAGGACATACTTTCCGGCTACCGGGCTTTCAACCGGAAGGCAATCGAAAACTTCGACCTGAAACACCCAGGATTCGAAGTAGAGGCAGAAATAACCGTGGAAAGCGTGAAAAAAGACCTGAAAATCGCTGAAGTCCCGGTAAGCTACCTCTCCAGACAACTGGGCGCTGCAACCAAACTCCACCCCCTACGAGACGGCCTCAGAATCGGGTACACCATCTACCACCTAGCCCGCACCCACAACCCCCTCTTCTACTTCTCCCTGATAGGACTTGGCTTTCTCATTGCAGGCATAATCCTTGGAATCTACGTTGTGAACGAGTGGCTCAAAAACATCACCCACGTCCCCCTCACAATCCTCACAACCCTCCTGATAATCATGGGCATCCAGATGTTCATCTTCGCGCTCCTGAGCGACCTCATAGTCTCGCTGCACCGGGAAACCCTCCGGGAAATAAGGAAAGCCATGAAGGGGAAAGGCGAAGATTAAATATAAGATGGATACAATCTCTGCACTGTCCTTTGCCCAGGTAGCTCAGTCTGGGAGAGCGCTGCGCTGAAGACGCAGATGTCCCCGGTTCAAATCCGGGTCTGGGCATGGTTTTTTTACTCGATACACCTCAGAAGTGCTAGAGATAGGGGCATGTCTTTGTAAAACCATGATGAGAGGCTCGAGTGGATCAAGGATCCCATCCTGAGGACGGGAACGTCTCAGAAAAGCAAGGAGATGCTATAGTAAGGGTATAAACAAAAGATGTCTCTCAACAGGAGGTTTTTGAAACAAATTATTCTTTTGAAACCAGAACCGAACAGTTTCATAAAAAGAGTCTCATGAGTGAGCTCCAATCCTCTCCCCATGCTCCTTACTCATCTCAATAAAAGCTTTGTCCCGGGGGTTTGTGGCAGCCTCAGAGAGCCATTCCAACTCCTGCGCGGTGGGGATAGACCCAGGATCCCTGAGCATGTCCGGCTCCTTCACATCATACCTTACCTCCTCAGCATACCGCCCCACCTCAAGGCGGCTGAGAAGCTTCTCCCGACCCGGATACCCCTCAGGATACCCATACTTCCGGCGCATCCACGTCACAAACTTCCGAAGAGCAATACGATACCCATGCTGAGACCACGCCCCCCGGGGGAGAGGATACCGCTCATCCATCCAGAGCAACAGGCGCTTTGTATCCTGATCATCATACCAGAGCCACTCCTTATCTAGCACAAGCGTGAGCTTCCTGAGACGCTGCAGAAGAGTGACAACCCTCGCCTTCCCGATCCTGGGTATTTTCCAGCCCGTCAGGCAGTCCTCCGCAAAATCAAGGAGCAACTCCTTGTTTTTCTGAGACGTTTCCATCTTAGTCAAGATGAGATTTTTGATCCACTCTAGCTTCTCATCATGGTTATACAAAGACACACCCATATCTTTAGCACCTCTTATGGGTATCGGGTAAAAAAACCATGCCCAGGGTGGGTTTCGATCCCACGACCTCCAGATTTCTCAGGAGATAAAGGGCTGCCTTACATTTTTCCCTATGAGTCTGGCGCCCTCCCAGCTAGGCCACCTGGGCGCAGCCCCTTTAATGGTGGGAGTGATAGTTAAAAGTGTCGATTTAGATGGCTGTTGAAATTTTAGATGGCGAGTATTTTTATGGTGGCATAGGTGAGGCTGCCGGCCAGGAGGGGTGAGAGGAACCAGGCCATTATTATTTTTTTCACTACTTTGCTTTTGGCTACCTGCATGCCTGAGTTTCCGCATCCGATTCCTATCACTGAGGCTGTGACTATTTCTCCCAGGGAGACCGGGATTCCCTGGTAGCTTGCCAGGTGTACGATGCCGGCGGCGATGAATTCTACCAGGGCGGCTCGGAGGATGCAGAGTTCTGCTATGTCTTTTCCAACTGTATCCAGGACTCTCCCGCCCAGGACGAGGGAGCCCACTCCCAGGGTCATTCCCCCGAAAATTGCCCCCTGGAGGGGTGTGAAGAGGCCTGCATGTACAAAGGGGCCTACTGCGTTGGCTGTGTTGTTAGCTCCAGCCGAGTAGGCCAGGTAGCCGCCGGAGATGGTGAGGAGGGCGTTTATGGTGCGGCGGATTTTCTCTTCAGACTCCATCTCTGCCATGAGCATTACCAGCCAGTGGTAGAGGTATTTCCCGATGAGATATGTGACCAGCCAGGCAAACAGGGGTGTGATGGTCCACCACGCCACGATTTCAAGGATTTTTGGTGTGTTGAGGTTTGAGATGCCCAGGGTAAGTCCTGCTCCCACTACTGCGCCTACGGCTGCCTGGCTTGTGGAGATGGGGATGCGGAGGATGTTGGCTGCGAATATCACGAAGCTTGCGACTGCTACCACGATTATTGCTGTTTGCAGTATTATCTGTCCGTGGACTATGCCGCCGCCCAGGGTTTTTATCACCTCTCCTCCACTTAGCACTGCTCCGAGGAGAGAGAAAATGCTGATTAGGGCGACTGCTTCAAGTTTGGTTCTTGCACCAGCCCCGTATGCTGCTCCCATGGCTGCAGCTGCATTGTTCCCTCCGATGTTGGCTCCCATGAAGAAGCTGGTAAAAAGTGCGGCAAGCCACAGGAACATGGGCATCCCACAAGGACAGCTAGATACTTAAATTTCTTCCCTCTAGTTCTAACAGCCTCTTTTTGATTTCAACCCCTGCTGAGTAGCCTCCCAGGCCTTTTTTGGCTAGGATGCGGTGGCATGGGATTAAGAGGGGTACCGGGTTTCGGGAGAGGGCTGTCCCCACGCTTCTGACAGCTTTTGTGCCGGCGAGGGCTGCAAGACCCGTGTAGCTTGTGGTCTCTCCATATTTTATCTGGCGGGCGGTTTCAAGTATTTTCTGCTGGAATGGTGTAAGGTGGCTCAGGTCTGCCCGGTAGTCAAGTTCTGTTTTTTCTCCCTGGAAATATAGTGCGAGCTCGAAGGAGATTTCCAGGGTGAGAGACTCTCTCTTTCGGTGGTGGGGTGGCAGGAATTTGATGGACTTTATTTTTTCCTTGTCCCCCTGGATGGCTATCCACCGGTTAAGGGGTTTTGAGAAGAGAAAATCCACGGTCATTTTTACTTTTCCAGGTTTTTGTTGAAATTTCGGATGAGATGGGTCATCATGTTGTGCCAGGTGTTAAGCTCCTTTTCCATCTCCTCTCTCATAGTAACCCTGAAACTCAATTCCATAGGCAAAAAAGATAACCACGGAACAAACGTTTATATCCCATATTAATAAGTTGCCCCTCTTGTGAAAATCACAGGCTTTACAATCGACGGTCTACCCCTCATTAAAAAGGGGGATGACCTGCCCTCTCTAATCTGTGGTGCAGCTGACCTCCGGGAGGGGGATATCCTGGTGCTTGCATCAACCATCGTCTCTAAAAGCCAGGGCAGAACAAGAAGACTTGCAGATATCACCCCCACAACGAGAGCCCTCGAGATATCCCAGAAAACCTCAAACGACCCCAGGTTTGTCCAGGCCGTGCTTGAAGAAAGCCAGGAAGTCCTCTTGGAAACGCCTTTTCTATTAGTGCGCTCCAAAACAGCGGGACACATCTGTGTAAATGCAGGCGTTGACCAGTCCAACATTGAAGAGGGGATTCTACTTCTCCTGCCCTGGGAGCCGGATGCTTTTGCAGCCGAGACAAGAAGGTCAATAAAAAGTCTGACCGGTAAAAACGTTGGCGTCCTCATTATTGACACCTGTGGCAGACCTTTCAGAACCGGCCAGACCGGGATAGCCATTGGTGCATCCGGCCTCCCCCTGGTGCGGGACTGGCGGGGTACCCGCGACCTCTTCGGCAGAACACTGGAGGTGAAAAACGAGGCCATTGCAGACGAGATAGCAGGCTTCGCAAACCTCCTCCTGGGCGAAGGCAACGGAGCCACACCAGCCGCAATAATCCGCGGATACCCCCAACTCCCACCTGGAGGAAACACAATCAAAACCCTCAACCGACCACCCCGGGAAGACGTGATCAGAATGATTCTGCTAAGACACAGGGAAGAGGATTAAAATATCCGTACTTGTTTAGCTAACCCTTTTCAGTTTTTGATTTTTCTTCGATCATCCAACCCGACCGAAAGATTAATAAATATTGTTATATATTATATATTATGGTAATTGATGAGACGGATAGAGGCAGATAAAGGCAAACTCAGGCTGGTAGAGAGAGTATAGTCAATCCCTAAAGTTACTACCAGTACTTCCGATTCCACATAGTTCCGAATGGTATCTTGAGTCATATTTGTGTTAAGCGAGTTCGGAGTGTTTGAATTCTGCTCTCATTGTATTCTTGTAACGTAACTATCCCCCTCTTAAACCTTACCATTCTGCAGGGAGTGTCCAACGGCGGTTACCAATTCATACATTCTGTACTTAAGCATGACTGTCTTTTGTTTTACGTGTTGTAAACGTTAGCTCTCGTAAATCCCTATGCTGCTCTAACATATTCTAAAAATGGAATATGAATTACCAACGATTTTAAGGGGGCTTTGGTAACCGCCCTAAAAACAAGTCCGGTTATTCAGAAGTTTTAAATATAATCATCGAGGATGGGGCTATCCTGATACTTATGGTAGGTGTGATTAGCTATGAAAGTTAAGATAACTGAAGTTAAGATGATTGGAGACAGATGCGTTAGAGCTGGAGAGATTGTTGTTTGTCCAGGGGCAAAAGCCCTGGTTAGACGATAGTACGACGATAGTAGTTAGTAGTTGTTTCTGGGTGTTTTTTTATGGCTGAAAACGTTGTTGCCGGTGTTAATGTATTCTTCTTCCTCTGGGCTGCGGTGCTGATATTTTTCATGAAGGCTGGCTTCATTCTCCTGGAAATCGGCCAGCTGAGGAGTAAGAATATCGGTACCCACATGACCCTCAAGTTCCTGGACCTCTCCTCGGTGCTTGTGGTCTACCTCTTTATAGGATATGGCATCGCCTATGGGGCCTCCTACCTTTTCGGCCGCCTGACATCCGCAGGTGTTGAGGTAGGGAGTTATGCCCACTACATTAAGATGGTGATGTTTGCGGTTGCTGCTGTCACCATTGTCACCGGGGCTGTGGCAGAGCGGATAAAAATCTCAGGCTATCTCATAGGCTCGATTATCATTGGCGCGGTGGTCTACCCCTTCTTTGAGGGTCTGGTCTGGAGTCCCGGGGGCTTGCTGGGAGAGTTGGGCTTCCATGACTTTGCCGGTTCAGGCGTTGTCCATGTAATCGGTGGGGTGCTGGGGCTTACAGCCGCTGCTGTCCTTGGCCCAAGGATGGGCAGGTTCAAGAACAGTAAGCCTGTCCCCTTCCCTGGCCATAACATCCCCTTTGTGGTGCTGGGAGCTTTTATCCTGGCGTTTGGCTGGTATGGCTTCAATATCGGGAGTGCTGCTTTCATCGACCCTCAGGGTGCCAATATCGCCTCGGTCGCGGTTGCCACCACCATGGCCCTGGCCGGAGGAATCTTGGCTGCAGCCGCCATGACCCGGGCTGACCCTGTCTGGTGTTCCAACGGGATGTGTGCCGGCCTTGTGGCAATCTGTGCAGGGGCAGACCTCTTCTCTCCAGTCCCAGCCCTGATAGTTGGGATTGTTGCTGGCGGGATCACACCCCTGGTGTTCCGGTTTGTGGAGGAACATGGGATCGATGACGCCTGTGGTGTCACCCCGGTCCATGCGGTCTCAGGCTTCTGGGGCGTGATAGCCGTGGGACTCTTCTACCCCAGCATGTTCACATCCCAGCTTATCGGGGCTGTTGCCGCGGTGGTTGTGGCACTTCTTGCTGGAGTTATTGTCTTCGGAGCCCTCAAGATGGCGGGACTGCTGCGGATAGAAGAGGATGTTGAGGCTGAAGGATTAGATAGGGCTATATACGAGATGAACGTTTATCCAGAGATATCTGTTGAAAGGATAAAACCACTATGAAACTCATAATAGCCATAATAAGACCGGAGAAACTCACAGAGGTCAAAGAAGCCCTCTCCAATGTGGGTGTTGTCTCCCTCACGGTAACAAACGTTAAGGGACGGGGCCGTCAGAAGGGTATAGTCCAGCAGTGGCGGGGGCGGGAGTACTGTGTGGATCTCCTTGACAAGGTCAAGATCGAGACAGTAGTCCCGCAAGAACTGGTGGAAACCGCTGTTAAAGTCATCCGTGAATCCGCCAAAACCGACATGATTGGAGACGGCAAGATTTTCATACTACCGGTAGAGGAGACAGTGAGAATCCGGACGGGCGAGAAGGGGCACGAGGCCATCTTCTAGCCCCTTCAAATATTACTTTCGCAGGTAAACGTAAGCGTAGAATCCGGCCAGCACTGTCATCACGAGTGTGAACCCTGGAGTCTCCCTGGGAAGACCCGTGGTCTGGGGTTTGACTCCATTTCCATTTTTTTCATCCCTTGAAGTTGAGGGTGGATGACCCGCTGGTGTTGCTGGTGTTAATGGCTCTGGGGCTGGGGCGGTGATAGCATAATAGGGCGTCAGGCCCGGGGGGAGACCTTTAAAGTAGATGTGGGTGCTGTCTTCTCCGATTTTAGTGGTTGTGGCTTCTGTCCATTTTCCGTCTTGGAACTGGGAGAGAGTGACGGTTTTGTCCTGTGCCCAGGATTTTTCGACTTTAAATCTGACCTCCAGGTCCTCTATGTTTTGCGGGCTGGCAAATCCAGGCCCTCCAATCCTGACGTTAAAATATCTGTAGACCTCGCCAGAGGGTGTCAGGTTTAACTTGCGTGGGATGTTTTTGAGAACTTCCACCTGAATTGTGGCTTCGCCATAGTTGGTTTTACCGGTAAAGTTGACCTGGGTGACAATGCTATTGCGGCTAAAAATGTAGGAGGCGGTTCTCCCCATGTAAACATAACCCTCGTGTTTTTCCTGTTCAAGAATATTCTCATAATCTTCAACCACTACGCCTCCACCCCCTCCACCGCCGCCACCGCTTGTGGTGGAGCCACCATTGGTTCTTGTTTTCGGGGCAGGAGTCGGAGATGGGGTCGGAGTTGTTTGTATCAAGGTGACGTTGTATTGTGTTTGGGTTGCACTTTCGTTTGTGCTGTTAAGCTGGATGTAGTAGACAAGGGCTGTGTTGTCCACTGTCCAGGTTATGTTGCCTCTCCCGCCGCCTGTGTAGCTGTCCAGGAGTGTCAGACCTGAGAGGTTGTTGTAGAGGTAGATGTTTGTCCCAGCGCCTTCTGCCAGGTCTGAGGTGTAGACTGTGTAGGTCCCAGTGGTGGCGGTGTTAAATACGAGCCAGTCTACATCCCCAGGGGGTATGAAGTTGTGGGTCTGGGTGGAGTCCACAGATATGGGTGTTGCATTATTGTAGTTGTTGTCTGGCTCGTAGCTGTCTTTTTCTTCTGCCAGTGCCCCCCATGTTAAAAGAAATGATAGCACCAGAATAATAACTAGAATGATGCTAGATGCAGTCTTTATTCCTTCTTTTTTTGTATTTACTTTTACTTTCATAGACTCATCCTATTGGAGACACTTCAATTTATCTTTTATTGTGTCTGTTATTGTGTCTGATAACTTTTTGTTCATCCAGAGGGAAGGGATAAGTGTTCAAAATAGATTGCTTGAATTTGAGTTTTAGGGTGGATTTCAGGTGGGCCCGCTGCGATTTGAACGCAGGACCTCACGGTTATCAGCCGTGCGCTCCAACCAGGCTAAGCTACGGGCCCATGGAAAGCAAGGCTCATACCACCTGATATAAATTAAAGTTTCCCCTTTAACGGTGCATAGTTTTCACAATATATTTTAATCAGATTAAGAGCCATACTTTTTTGGGACTATACAATTGAGGAGTTCAATGGAGGGAAATTATATTTACATTTGGGGGGATAGCTCCTCTTTGCATTGGATTTGATAGAGTGTATTCTGGAGAAGTGTAAGGTTATTGCTGTGGTTGGGTTTTCTTCCAATCCTTTGAAGCCGAGCCACCAGGTGCCCCGATACCTTTTAGAGCACGGTTTCCAGGTTATTCCGGTGAACCCTAATGCAGAGGAGATACTGGGGCTTAAGAGTTACCCCAGCCTGCGGGATGTGCCAGTGAAGGTGGATGTGGTGGAGGTTTTCCGCCCCCCTGAGGAAGCTGTGGAGATTGTGAAGGATGCTATTGCCATTGGGGCTAGGGTGGTATGGTTTCAGGAGGGGATTGTTAACAGGGAGGCTGCAAAAATGGGGGAGGAAGCTGGGCTTAAGGTTGTGATGGATAGGTGCATGAAAAAGGAGTACCAGTTACGCTATGGCGGTGATTAGCTGGCTTTCGCCTTCTGCCAGGTCGAAGACCTCTATTCCCTGGAATCCTGCCCCTTCAAGCCAGCTCCGGTATTCCTCCTCAGTCCAGGTGCCGCCCTTCTCGGTGTTTACCAGCATGTTCACCGCAAACATGGCAGCACTCGGACTTCTGCCCCGGACAAAATCCTCTACTGCAACAAGGCCCCCAGGCTTCAGAACAGACTTCACTTTTTCGAGGAGTTCCCTGTTCTCCTCTGGCGGGTAGGCATGGCAGATGTTACCCAGATAGACCAGGTCAAAACCCTGAAGACCACCTGGGAAATCGCTGGTTGTGAAATCGCCTTTTATAAGTTTTAGACCTGAGACATCATATCTCTCTTTTATCAGGTCTATCACCTCTGGCGTGTCAAAAAGTGTGGCCCTGGCTCCGGCATCCCTGAATTTCCGGGAGTATCTCCCAGGTCCACCTCCAAGGTCTAGCACCTTTTTACCGCTCAGGTCCATTTTAGAGGTGCAGATGGCTACCGCTTCCTCAAGCACCCTCTCAGGTCTTGAAGCCATGGCTGCAATGAAAGCTTCAAGCTCTTCCCCCTCAAACTCGGTCTTCCTGGGACACCCATTCTTCAGGACAGCGGGCAGGTCAAACCAGCTTTTCAGCAGGCCCATGAGATGGGGTAGAAAACCCATCTTTCTGGCTAGCTTCTGGCCCTTCAGGGAAAGCCGGTAATCCCTATTTTTTTCCACATACCCCAGAGAGGTGAGAGCTTCCAGGACCGTCCACACACCCCTAGGGTCAAGCCCAAGCTCACCTGCAAGTTTTTCAACATCACCGCCACCCCTTTCCAGGGCTTCTAGCAACCCTGTTTTATGGACTGAAGCCAGCAGAGCTGCTGTTAACATGACATCGCCAGCCACCTCAGGGTCAAAATCAGCCGTTCCTCTGAACATCAGTCTAAGCTGGAACTGAATCGTAAATAAACATTACCAAAGTTTTATCCCGTCTCCCTGCAAGACGGGGGGTGCATGCTGGAAATCGAGTTTAAGGACAGGGGCCTTGTGCCTGTAATCGTCCAGGACCGCAACACCCGGGAGGTCCTAATGTGCGCCTACATGAACCAGGAGGCCCTGGAGAAGACCATTGAGACAAAAAGAGCCCACTACTGGAGTCGGAGCCGAGGTAAACTCTGGAAAAAAGGCGAGACAAGCGGACACGAGCAGATTGTACACGAAATCCTGGTAGATTGCGACAGTGATTCGATATTGCTCCTGGTCGACCAGAAAGGAGGAGGTGCATGCCATACAGGCTACCGCTCCTGCTTCTACCGGAACATCCAGGGAGAAACCATAGGAGAAAAGGTATTCGACCCTGAAAAAGTCTACCAAAGCTAGAATCTAGTTAAATTTTCAGCCGAGAACGTCTTTTTTCAGTTTCTCGAGGCCCAGCCGGTTGATGGTAGTTCCAAACCTCTCTCCCGGCATGGTGTTCTCCTTGGACCAGTCAAGAATCTTGCGGGATAACCGTATCACCTCTTCTGGAGTTTTGACTTCGGTTAGCATGTAGCCCATCTGGGGCTGCTTACCAAATTTCCCGCCCACAAAGATCCGGTACCCCCTCCAGTCCTCCCGTATCAGGTCCTGGGGGCAGATACCCACACAGGCACCGCAGAGGTTGCACCTGTCCCAGTCTATCTCTGCCCTGTCATCTTTCATGTAGATGGCCTTCATAGGGCAGACGAAAGTGCAGGTTTTGCATCCGACACACTCGTTACAGTAGATGGCAGGTTTCAGCACGCCCATGACCCCGATATCGTTTTCCTGGGGCCTGGCACAGGCGTTGGGACACCCTGTCACACCGAACTTTATTTTTACAGGCATGTCCTCTCCAAAAAACTCCCGGTCAATCATCTCTCCCAGGTCATAGGTGGGAATTATCCCATAGTTGCACTCATGCGCGCCAGGGCATGCGACCACATTCCTGACCCTGGGACCACAGGCGCCTGGAGGCGTCCCATTAGCCTGCAACTCCTCAGTGATGGCATTCAGATTCTTAATATGGACATTGGGAATCTGTATTCCCTGACGGAAGCTCAGATGGACATCACCAGTCCCATATTTCCTCGCTATCTCCCCAATTCTAACAAGCTGGTCAGAAGTGAGATTACCACAGGAAATACGCAACCTTACAGCAAAAAGATCCTCCTGACGCTGCTTCATGTATCCAGACTTTTTAAGAGCAGCCAAATCCATTTTTTCCAGAGACATAAACACCTCTCAATAGTAATTTGGGGGGGATTTTCCAATCATGTTTCCAATACATAACTTTATCCATATGGTGGGGAGCGCCGGGGTTGGGATTCGAACCCAAGAGTACCGTGAGGTACAACAGGTCTCGAGCCTGCCGCTTTTAGACCGCGGTTATATCCGGGTTTGTCCGCTCTGCCACCCCGGCACAGGTGCAATTACAGGGGGAGAGGTAAATGAATCTTTCTTTTAGGGGGTTCTTTCAAATCAGATTTATATATCTTCTCTTTCACCACCACACATTTTATTATTCTATTTTTTATTCTTATGTTTTTTACAGTTCGGATTTCGAGCTTGATAGACCCTGTTACGATTCTTGTGAATTCCCTCTGGCAGGGTGTGAGCAGGTGAAAACCCCCTGGGTGGAGGTTACAAGTGCCACGCCCACGGTTTCTCCACGGGAGAGAAGGCCCACAAGCTTTAGGTGGATTTCCCTGGCCCCAGGCAGAGACAGGAGACGCGAGACTTGACCGCTAAACCCATCTTCCTTTAAAGAAGAGAGGAGTGGTTCGAGTTCCCTTTCGACCTGGAGCGCTATGACCAGGTTGGGTTTCAGGGCTTTCACAATCTCTTTTTTCAGTTCTATTGCCTGAGGCTCTTTCACCCAACCCCCGGTGTCTACAATAAGCTTTTCAATTTTAAGCTGTCGCGCCTTTCTATCCAAATAAAAAAGATAAAAATGGAAGCTAGGAGTCTGTTTATCAGAATTATTTGAAATCCAGAGGAATTAAACACATTCCCTCAAGAAGAAATAATCCTCAGACTAACGGCAAGATTGAAAGATGGTTCCGGGAGTATCTGAAACATAGACATAAATTTAATTCAGCATATGAATTTAAAGAATGGTACAATGACAGAATACACGGAGCATTAAAGTTGGAATGGTATGAAACACCTAATGAAGCCTTTATTAGAAAAATGCGGCCAGAATCAATTTTAGGACTGTTTTTTAAGATAAATGGATGGTGAAACAAAAGATGAATGATGGATACAATGAAGACATGGAAAAAAAGCGAAAAAATAATCGG
>CAZCCY010000021.1:0-18379 GCA_964497545.1 uncultured Methanosarcinales archaeon
ATTGATGAACTACGTTAAAAAGATTTACATTTGGGACTCACCTGCGGAATATAAGATACGAAATAACAAAGGACACAAAAGGACTTACCTTCCTCCACTATCACAAAGAACAACAAACCAGCAGCATCGAAAACGACATAAAAAAAGCATCAGACGTCATCTTCGACATAAAAGTAGAACTAAGTGAAAACAAAATCCTGAACAAACTCTATGTCCCTAAAATAAGAGGTAAAATACCTCCCACAGACGTGATACGGTACAAAATAACCGAAAGAGGGATTCAAATCGACACAGCAAAAGACATCGCCTAAAAAAAGAAACTGATAAATGCAAGCCTTATTTATGCCCTGGTAGTAAATTGGGGACTCAATGTTCAACGTTCAAGAGGTGCGAAAAGATTTTCCAGTCCTCGAACGCGTGATTTACCTTGACAGCGCTGCTACCACTCAGACTCCTGTCCAGGTGGTGGAAGCCATCACAGACTACTTCTTAAAATATGCAGGCAACTATGGTAGAGGGGCCCACAGGCTGGCCCGGGAAACCACAGAAAAATACGAAGAATCCAGAAAAATTGTCGCAAACTTCCTGGGAACAGAGCCAAAAAATATCATTTTCACAAGAAACGCAACCGAAGCCATCAACCTGGTAGCCTACACCCTCCCATGGAAAAAAGAAGACCACATTGTGACAACCCTGCTTGAACACCACTCAAACCTCATCCCATGGCTACGATTAAAAGAAAAAGAAGGAGTCAGGGTAAGCCTGGTAGAACCTGACCCAACCGGCATCCTAGACCCCAATAAAATAGCTGAAGCCATAACCCGGGACACAAAACTTGTAGCAGTCACACACGTCTCCAATGTGCTTGGCTCCATCCAGGACATCACCGAAATAACAAAAATCAGCCACGAAGCCGGAGCCATGGTACTGGTGGACGCGGCCCAGTCAGTAGGACACATGCCAGTCAACGTCAAAGAAATCGGATGCGACTTCCTGGCAGCAGCCGGCCACAAAGGCATGCTAGGACCCCAAGGGACAGGCGTCCTATACCTGAAAGACCCCTATTCCCTGACACCCCTCTACCTTGGAGGCGGGACCGTAAGCCAGGTGACATCCAACAGCTACGCGCTGGAGCCCCCACCTACATGCTTCGAAGCCGGGACCCCTAACATTCCAGGTGTAATCGGTCTCGGCAGAGGAGTCACCTATGTCCAGGACATCGGAATAAAAAAAATCGAAAGGCATGAAAAAAAACTGGCAGAGCATGCAAGCAAACTCCTTCAGAGCATCCCAGGGGTGGAAGTCTACGGGCCAACCAGAAACAGGGCAGGAGTGGTCTCATTCAACGTGCAGGGACTGGACTCCCACGATGTCGCAATAATCCTGGACGAAACAAGGAAAATATGCGTAAGAAGCGGCCACCACTGCGCCATCCCCTGCATAAAACTCCTGAAAAGAGACGGCACAGTAAGAGTCTCCTTCGCCCTCTACAACACCAGGGAAGAAGTAGAAATCCTGGCAGAAGTGATAGAACAAATCTCCACCTCCCTCCAAGCTTAAACACGTTAGCTTTTCTTGCCAAACCAGGCCTCAGTGTGAATTGCGCCTATGTCGTTTCCGTGGCAGTTGGTGCAGTATTTGCCTCTGGAGAGGTGTATTACGATGAGGTTGCCGTAGCTTGGTTTGAGGGAGTTGGGTGGTGCAGCGTGGCAGTTTTCGCAGACCACGTGTCCTTCTTTGGCTTTTGGTATCTGGGGTGGGAAGCCGTGGCAGGTCTGGCAGTCAAGGCCTACTGTGCCAGGCCCTATATGGATGTCATGAACCTGGCTCCCATGACAATTAACACAATACTTACCCCCATTAACATGAGATGTTATATTCTTGGGGTCAAAATGGCAGAGACCACATCTAGCCGGAGGAGGCGTGACCTCTGGAACCTCAACTGAGACATTATCTTCAACTGAGACGTTATCTTCAATTGAAATATTAGCCGGTTCTACCTTGAGCGGCACATCCACACTCGAATTCAAAACAAAATAGACAACAGCAGCAATAACAACTAAAACAACAACAATATAGACAACAGTTCCGGAGCCCATTATAAATTCACTGTTGCACTACCCCCCCCTCCATTTGAGGAGAGAGGGATAGTGCTGGCTTTTCAGGGTACAACTCTCTATTCTATTCGGTTGTCGCGTTAGTTGTGGGTACTTTTTCCAGGGCTTCTTTGTGAATTGCGCCTATGTCGTTTCCGTGGCAGTTGGTGCAGTATTTGCCTCTGGAGAGGTGTATTACGATGAGGTTGCCGTAGCTTGGTTTGAGGGAGTTGGGTGGTGCAGCGTGGCAGTTTTCGCAGACCACGTGTCCTTCTTTGGCTTTTGGTATCTGGGGTGGGAAGCCGTGGCAGGTCTGGCAGTCAAGGCCTACTGTGCCAGGCCCTATATGGATGTCATGAACCTGGCTCCCATGACAATTAACACAATACTTACCCCCATTAACATGGGGGGTTATCTTCTGGGGGCCCGCATGGCAGAGCTCGCACTTAACCACCTGGGTTTCAACGGCTGGTGGAGGTGTGACCTTTGCTCCAGTATCCGGTACTGGCTCTTTCTCTGCCGGAGTAGGGGTGATTTCAGGCTTCGGAGTGACTTCGGCTGGGGGTTCCTCCTTAGCATCATCCTGACCCGGACCCATAACAAAAAAATAAGCAGCCGCAACAAGAACAATACCAACTAATATGACAATGTAAATAGGAACCTTTGATTCGTCAGATGTCATGCTAAGTTCACCATTGAGCCACTAGACGCGTTACGTTTATAAAGGTTTTGATTTAATTTTGATTAGCTAGACTCTGCTTTCCTCTCCCGAAGAGAGAATTCTAAACTGCGAATCCACCAGGAGGGAAGGAGGTTTTGGGAAATGAGCTTTACAGACACAAAAACCAGTTTAAAGCCCTTCATCCTCCTCATTTTCTTAATCCTCTCCCCTTCTACTTTTTCAGACCATTCCCAAGCTCTCGAAGACAGGACTGTTAACGGAACTATCTTCCTGATAGTGGACGGCCTAGGAGCCTACTACATTTACCCTGAACTGGCCCCCCACTCCCTCGATGGGAGCACCCTGGGAGAGGCTAACTTCAACCTCACTGGCTGGACAAGAGTACTATGGGTTAGGGTCCCCCAACCGAAAACCAGCCAAGGACACTCGATAATTGTAACCGGCAGTTCCAAAGCCACACCCAGGACACTGGAAACAGAAGAAACAATTTTTGACGCCACCCAGGCAGCAGGATACCTGAACATCGCGGTAATGGAAACCGGGGACTTCGAAAGCATACGACACGAACAAGACATCATCCTCTATGTCCAAAACAACTCCCTGGAAAATCCAGGCCTAAAAATCGAGGAAAAAGAAAACCTGACCCAGGCAGCCCGAGAGGCAAAACTGATAATGGAAACCCAGGCCAGCAGAATTTCAAGCTACCTGGACAACAAAAAAGGATGGGAACGATACGCAGCCTACAACCAATGGGCAATTGACACAGCCACCCTCATCGCAAGCCAGCTCGCCCAGGATAACCAGAAATTCTTTTTAACCGTGAACATCGGAGGACTCGACGCAGCCGCCCACCACCTCGACAGCACAGCCTACATCAAAGTACTGAAAAACCTCTCCCTAAACCGGCTCCAGGAGACAGCCAACACCCACAACCTCCTTTTTATGGTGACCGCAGACCACGGAATGTCCTTTAAAACCCTGGAATCCAGGGGAGCCCATGCAAACCCCCCTTACAGCAACACCCCTGAAGCACGATACATCCCCCTACTCCTCTATGGCCCAGGCATCCAGACACAAATAATAACCGGAAACTTCAGCCAGCAGGACATAGCACCAACCCTGCTAAGCCTCCTAAAAATCCCAGACACCCTCACAGCAGAAGACGGCAAACCCATCACCCTCCAGCCAGACAACGAAAAACACCCAAAAAAACAAAGAAAACCAGCAGCAACCACACTAACCCCTAACCGGGAAATTACAGGAGCCATAATTATCATCTTAATCAACTCGCTGGCACTCGCAATAATCTGGAAAATCTGGAAGAAGTGAACTACCCCTGCCCTTCCGGGTGGAGCCCTCTAGGTTAGCGGTGTCAGTTCCACTATTATCCCGTCTTCCCTGGGGTAGCGTTCCACAATGCTGACATTGCACCCCTTTTTTTTAAGTTTTTTTGCTAGTTTGCAGGCGACCTGCCAGCTTGTCTCTATTCTGTCCGGGTACAACTGTAACGGGATTTCTTTGAGCATGTTTTTCAGTTCTGTGGGGTGGTCTGTCTCGATTACGCCGTAGAGTAGGGTGCCGTCTTCGGTTATTTCGTCGAAGGGGCGTCTGGTGTGTTGTGCTGTCCGTTTTAGTCGCTGGCGGAACTGTACCGCGTCTTTAAACCGTGAGGGGCAGTAGTGGAGTTTTATTTTGTATTGCTGGTACTGTTGGGCTACTTCTTTGCTCCCTCTGGCTCCGAAACCATCAGTGCTGTCAAGCTCGAACCCATGTTTTTTCAGTTTGTCGGCATTTGTCTCGCTGAATTCGAGCTCATTTAAGTTTAGAAAGCATCCGGTCTCCTCCAGGAAGCTTACAAGTCCAGGGGCGAAATAGAGGGCTGGGACCTCAAGCCCCGCCTCCATCCCCAGGTCCAGGGAGGCTGTTACAGCCTCTCGATAATGAGAATCTAGGAGGTTGTCCCAGAGGTGGGGTGGGGGGTGGAATCGGATCTCGTCAATGCCCCTGGCAGCCAGTTCCTCCAGCACCCGCTGGGGGGGTGCGAGGGATGTGTAAAGGTGGATGTGATGGCTGTCTCCCAGGCTCTGTTTTAGGAGTCTTATGTATTTCAGGGTCAGGCCTGTTTTTAGGAGAGGCTCGCCACCTGTGATGCCGGTGCCCAGCGCGTCCATCACTTCCGCCTCCCGCAGGATGTCTTCTTCTTTTTCCACTCTCCTCTCATTGGCAAAGGGGAGGTCTGCCCTTCTTTCCTGGGATAGGGGGCAGTAGAAGCAGTCTCTGTTACAGCTGCCGGTGATGAAGAGTACAAGTTTGGCGCCCTGGGTGCAGAGTTCACAGCCCCTGGGGAGATAAGTGTAGAAAGTGCCTACCTGGTCCGCTGGATCACGTAGTTGCATAGCTCTTTCAGGGCGGTTTTAGCCCGGCTATTGCTCAGGACATCAAGGTGGGCTTTGGCAGCTTCAATCTGCCTGTGGGCCTCTTCTTCTGCATTGCTTATGGAATCTGAGACGAGGTCCATTAGCTCTCCATTGTTGCATCGCATCATCCGCTCTAAGGGGATGTTATTGTTAAGGGCGTCGAGTATGACGATGGAGGGCCTGCCCATGAAGAGGTCCTGGCGTACTGGTTTACCTAGATCTTCCTCTTTGGAAATGCAGTCCAGGATGTCATCCCGTATCTGGAATGCGATGCCGAGTCGCTGGCCAAAACAGGTGAGATGGTGGATTTCGCTCTCGCTTCCACCGCCCACAATGCTCCCTGCCTCTGCGGCAGAACCGAAAAGCGAACCAGTCTTTCGGAAGGCTAGCTCAAGGTAGGTCTCCCGGTCCCGGGCGAAATCCACCAGTTCCATGGCCTCACCCTCCCCCATCCAGAAAAGCGAGTTAGAGATGGCACGGACAAGCCTGGGATGACGCTCAACAACTTTGAGGGAGAGCGCGACCAGAATCTCAATGGTGAGCAGGGCAAGGTCCCTACCCCAGACCTTGTGAAGGGTGTCCATGCCCCGCCGCTTCTCTGACCTGTCAATGACATCATCCAGTATCAGGGAAGACGAATGAAGAAGTTCAATGGAAGCGGCAGCAGAACATGCATCCTCCACCCTGCCACCCACACTCTCACAGGCCAGGGTGACAATGGCTGGCCGGATACGTTTACCCCTGGTAGAAAGGGCATAGGCTACAGCCTTGCCAAGCTCCCGGGGTTTAATTTCCAGTGCAAGTCTGGAAAGTTCTGCGTCCACAACCTCTGCCCGCTGCCGGAGAAGCTTTTCAACATCCATTTTCAACACCAACATAACTGGACTAGCCAAAAAGCATTTCCCTTTAGAAACGAGCCACCCTAACACTTGTAATTCTAGATAAACATTGTGAAAAATAGACAGTCCTCCCATAGCGGGGATAGGTTAATTAGCCCTGCCGGAAGCCAGATATAAATATGCGTTCTGCCGTTGTCCTCGCAGGAGGGCGGGGAAGCCGTCTGGGCTTTCAGGAGAAAGCTCTCCTGTCTGTCGGGGGCCGCCCCCTCCTCTGTCGGGTGTTCGACTCCCTCCAGAAAAGCGGGGTTGACGAGATTGTGGTCTCGGTGAGAGACACAGCCCAGGCAGAGACCCTGGAAAAAGCCCTGGGAATCCGCAGGTTCGCCTTTGACAGGTACCGGGACGCTGGCCCCCTGGCAGGCATTCTAGCAGGCCTGGAAAAAACAAAGGGAGAACATGTTTTTGTGTGTGCTTGTGATATGCCGTTCATCCAGCCAGCAGGAGTCGAATTTTTATTTAAAACAGCAGAAAAAGAAGAGGGGTGGGAAGCCGTGATACCAAGGTGGGGAAACGGCAGAATCGAAACCCTCCACGCCGTCTATGCCAGGGACGCCATGGCCCGTGCAGCAGAAAAGGCCCTGGAAAACGGAGAAAAAATAATCCTCGCACCCCTCTCCAGGCTACAAATAAAATATATCCCGGCAGAAAATATCCCCTCCCGGAGTTTTGTTAACATTAACACCCCCCAGGACGCAAGCAAACTGGCAGACGCCAATGAAAAACACATCTAAAAAAAATACAGAAAAAGAGGGGGTACAGAAAAAGAATGGGGGGTGGTGCCGGGCCCTGTTTATTTGAATTCGTAGACTACCTGCACCTGGGCTGTCACTGTAACCTCCCCCTTTTCGATGGGGGTTGCGGCTCTCATCTCGCTTACTGCCACTTCTTCGAAGAAGGGGCGGGGGACTATGTAGGGCTGGTAGATGCTGGAGGTGGAGGCCCGAAGAGGTTTTAGGAGTGTGACTCCGAGGGCTTCAGCAAGGGCTTTTGCATCGGCTTCAGCCTTGCCTGCGGCTTCCTTTACAGCCTCTAGTCGGTATTCCCGCTGTTTGTCCTCGCTGAGGGCGAACCTGACACCCTGGACACTGTTGGCCCCAGCTTTAACCCCCTCATCCAGCACATCTGAGATGAGGGATGTGTCCCGGATTCTGATCTCAACCTGGTTTGAAGCCCGGTAACCAGTAATCTGAGGCCTGGTATCCGGACACTTCCCGGTGGTGCATTTCTCGTAGGAATAGATAGGGTTCAGGCTAAGGCCTATTGTCCTGATATCCTTTGCAGGTATGCCCAGGGATTTCACGGCTTTAATAACCTTTTGCATCTTCTCGGCATTATCCTGCTGGGCAGTTGCCGCATCTTTCGCCTCGGTGACAACCGCCAGTGTGACAAAAGCCTCATCTGGCTCGGCCTGGACGGTCCCGGTCCCACTTACCGAGATCTCCCTGAGACTGTCAGCATTAGCATCTTCGGGGGGATTGAAAAAATCCACATAACCCCCTACTGCAAGACCGGCAACTGCAAGAAACACCAGAACAACAACCACAACTCTAGTATTCATCTCCATATCACTCCTCTAACATTTCAATGTTACAAAAATAGAAATAGACCCAAGACTATAAAATTATTACTATAACTTCAAACTGGTTTGAACTCACCCCCCACATTCTAACCCCTCCATTCTAGGCTCTCTAGAAAAAACCCTCTAAAAAAGGGGGGGTTATTTGCAGGGGAGGTTCTCCCGGAAGGCTTCCACTGTCTTTTCCAGGTCCGCCTGGGTGTGAGCGGTTGAAATAAACTCTGTCTCAAACTGGGACGGCGGCAGGAATACCCCATCCTCCAGCATCCGCCGGGTGAACTGGAAATACCCCTCCCTATCACACCGCAAGGCTTCCTGGTAGTTCCGAGGCGCCTCCCCCATAAAGACCTTAAACATAGAAGCAACACCCACAACACTATAAGAAAGACCCAGGTCAGCTACAACGTCCTGGAGGCTCTCCCGCAGGTATTCCCCCTTCTCCTCAAGACCCCGGTATGTCCCCTCCCTTTTGAGGATGTTAAGGACTGCAAGACCGGCTGCCAGCGAGACCGGACTCCCATTGAAGGTGCCAGCCTGATAGACCTCCCCGGCAGGAGAGATATTCTCCATAATCTCCCGCTCTCCCCCAATCACCCCGATAGGGAAGCCACCACCAATAACCTTGCCAAGCGTGGTCATATCCGGAGTCACACCATAATACTCCTGGGCCCCACCCAGTGCAAGCCTGAAACCAGTTATCACCTCATCAAAAATCAAAACCACATCATGCTCCCTCGTGACCTTACGCACCTCTTCAAGGTAGCCCGGCTCCGGCAGAATCGGGCCGATGTTACCCATCACAGGCTCCATTATAAGACACGCAACCTCCCCCTGGTTCTGCTCCAGCACCTCTACCAGACTCTCAATGTCATTGAAAGGAACCTGCAAAGTATTACGGGTGAAATCAACCGGCACCCCCAGGCTATCCGGAGTACCATGAGTCAGAGCACCTGAGCCAGCCTTCACAAGCACAGCATCATGCGCACCATGAAAACCACCCTCAATTTTTATTATTTTATCCCTACCAGTATAACCCCTAGCAACCCGAAGAGCACCCATGGTAGCCTCGGTACCGGTAGAAACAAAACGCACCATATCCACACCAGGATAAACACCCGCTATCTCCCGGGCCAACTCCACCTCAGCCTCAACAGGCGTACCATAAAGCCACCCCAGCTCAAGCTGCTCAACCACAGCCCTCTTAACCTCAGGATTACCATGACCCAACAACAACGGGCCATAGGCCATACAATAATCAATATACTCCCTGCCATCCACATCAATTATCCTGGAACCCAGGGCACGCCTGGCATAGAAAGGATAAGGCTTAATAGCCCGCACCGGACTGCTCACACCACCAGGCAGAAGACCAACAGCCTCCTCAAAAATAACCTTCGACCTGTCCATAGCAACCAGGACAATTACAGGGAAACGAAATATACTTTATGTTAACCCGCCACCCCCCCCCCACAAAATGATTGGAGGGTCTGGAGGATGTGGGTTTAGCGGCGGTGGCGGATTTGGTGGAGGGGTGGGGCAAGTTTTAGAGCCCCGCCAGGAGTTCTTTCTCTCTTTTTTCCAGGACCTCCAGTAGTTCTTCTCTTGTTTCTGCCTTCGATATTTGGGCTGCCAGCTCAGGGTCTTTTATCACGTTTTTTATCCAGTTTGCAAAGTCTTCTCTTCTCTGGTGGTATTCTATGGACTCTCTGGGTATATCTCGGATTATTTCTCTGAATTCTAGCAGGTTGTGGGCGGTTTCGCCTGTGTAGTTGTTTTTCTGGTAGAAGTGGAAGGCCCGCTCTTGGGGTTGGGGTGCCAGTGCCTTGAGGGCTGTTTTGCCTTTTGGTGTGAGGCTTCCGTTTTCTGTCAGGTAGCCCTCCTCTTTTAGTTCTTGGACCAGTTTTTCCGGTGCGATTTCTCCCTGGAGCAGCCTCCCATCGATGGTGGCGGCGAGCAGTATTCCAATTTTTGCTTTTCGCCTTCTTTCACCCTCTGGCTCGAGCAGGGAGAGGTGGTGGGAGAGCTGGAGTTTGAAGCTTGCAATGGTGTAGAGGAAGCTGAAGGCTGCATAGTAGGGGTTGTGGTAGTGGCTGAAGTAGTTGTGAACGTCTCCATCCGGGATGTGACCGCTGCTGTCCCAGCCCTTGGTGGACATGTAGTAGAAGGGGTCGCTCTGCTGGAGGTAGCGCCACATTTTCCGGAACTCTCCCTTGGGTGGGATGTGTTTTTCCAGTTTTTTTATCTCCTGGAAGCAGAGGTGCTGCAAATCGTTTCCCAGCCAGGCGCTGGCATCCCGCTCTCTGTCAGCCCAGGATATGGGCTCCGGGACATCAAGCTCTCCCACCGGCTCAAGTTCCAGGAGCTCGCTTGGGGTTGCAAACTCGAGATTGGGGTGGCCTAGAATCTCCCCGGGGAGGTGGTAGAGGAAATCGAAAATACCGGTATCCTTCCACTGATGCTCTCCAAAGGTCTCATAATCCATGAAAAGGTTGATACAGTCGCCCGGTGTTGCCGAGAGCCATCTGGCAAACTTGTCAGCTGTAAGAGGATGCTCACTCCATCCCCTGGCAGAAAACCGGAAGGCGATATCATCGCTTAACTGATAATTCCGGAGAAGCACCTTTGGCCCTCCCAGCCCCCTGGGCAGATATATATGGTTGGGAGACCTTCCCCGGAGTATCCTGTCCACGCCCTCGGTAAGAACACCCTGATACCCCATCTCCTTCACAATTCTTGCAATCTCGTTGCTATAGATTAGCTCGGTGTTCCGGAACACCTTGGCCCTCGTGTTAAGCAGGTCTGCCATTAACTGCCTGTGCATCTCCACCTGCCCCTTGAACTCCCCGGTGGAGATGAAACATGCAAGCGAATGATAATAGGTCTCATCCAGGAATTCCACACACCCGGTCCGCTGGAGGTCCCGGAGGAGGTCAACCACCTCCTCACAGTAAGCCAGGGCCTGCTCAATGAAAACCCCGGAAAAACTGAAACTCACCTTAAACCTGTAGCGGTCAATCAAATCAAGCAACATCCGGGTGGCAGGCAGATAACACTTGGAAGCAACCTTTCTGAAAATACGCCTGTTCGCCTCTCCATCCAGATAGAAGTCCAGGAGCCTCCCAGAGGGTATCTGCCTCAAACCCTGAGCCTGATAATAGAGTTTCCTCAACCTGGCAGGCTGATGAAGCTGGAAATAAAAACAAACACGGGTCATAAGTACTACCCTGTACATCCACTTAATCTAGCTTTAATTAAAACACGTTCCCACCCCCATAATAGGTTTAACAGCCCCTTTAAATGTTTGCCTGCCATGTGAGAGGGGTTGGATTATAAGAAACCATAGTTCCTACCAAAACTAATATTTATATCTGTTTGGTTCAATAAATAAGATTATGCGTCTGGTAGGGATGTATAAAAAAGAGATTAGGATGATTAAAAGAATATTGTCTAAAGTATTCATCAAAGGAGAAGGCATCTTTTATCCCTAGCCGCTCCATTACGGCGAAACTTGTTGCGTCAACATAGGAAAAGTGCTTATCCTGGCAGCGAAGAATAATTTGCCATGCCATATTCTCATCCTCTTCAGAGACTCTCTCTATTTCTGCCGTGTTACGCAGTTTTTCTACGTATTCTATAGCCTTATTTCTCCCTATCTTTCGGAGCATAAGCGTGTATCTCAAATTCAAGAGGTTGGTATCAGTAGATATAATTTTTCGTTTGCGGGAGTGTGTCCAGCAAAGAATCTCCAAATCAGCACCCTGTGTAGTAACGTTCTGTGGTAACACTTTACGAGGCGTGCTCATAGGCACCCAATAATAAATTTATTGTTAATAAAAATATTGGTGAATCAGGCTAACTACTCAATAATGTTGTAGATGTGTTGTCTGAAATGATTCATTGAAACAAATCAGACGAACAAAATCAGAACCTCTTGAATGACGGGTTTAATCTAGCTTTTCGTGTTTTTACTTAATTTTTTCGATTTTATTTTTTCTGGATGTTTTACATTCTAGCCCGGGGAAAACAGGTTAAAAGGGCAGAGAAATCGCAAATATTGGCCATGACCTCTGGTGATGACTTCAGCACAGACGGCTTCTTACTAATCTGAGATCCGATTGAGATGGGATCCATGGCTAAAGTGGACACGTCCATTTCTCATGCTGGTTCTCTTTATGCCTGCTGGGACTGTTTTATTTCGAGCCGCTCCAGGGTTTTTTCAGGGTTTAGCTCGTATTCGTGGATTATATTCGCGATTTTACGGTAGTCCCGGATGTCCTGTTTTACCATGTATTCCAGTATCTGCTGGCGGTATTTGAGTTCCTGTTCCAGGTCGCTGTGGTTCCAGCCCCGCTGGGCGGCTATTTCCATGAGTGCCTTGGATTCTCCCACATGATGGAAGCTGTCTGTCAGGCCGTCCCAGATGAAGATTTCGTTGGTCTTGATATTCCTGGTCACCGGGTCGATGTCGGTTATTTCCACGATTCTGGTGTTTCTTCTCACCCTTTTGCCGTGAATCTGGATTTGGGCCTGGATGCACATGATGTTCAGGGCTGCGAGCATGCTCCGGGGGACGCTGATGGGGGGGTTTTCCAGCCTGTGGATGGCCCCTGCCACCGAGTCTGCGTGCATGGTGGAGAAGGTGGTGTGGCCGGTGCTCATGGCCTGGAATAGGGTGAGGGCTTCCTTGCCTCTCACCTCTCCTACCAGCAGGTATTCGGGGCGCTGGCGGAGCGCGGCTCGGAGGAGTTCGTACATGTCTATCGCCCCCTTCTCGTCTGAGGTGAAGGAGTCCCTGGTAACCGCTGGAATCCAGTTGGGGTGGGGGAGTTTCAGTTCCCGGGTGTCTTCCAGCGAGATTATCTTGGCCTGGGGTGGGATGAAGAGAGAGACAGCGTTAAGCGAAGAGGTTTTGCCAGAGGCTGTGCCGCCTGCAAAGATTATGCTCTTGTTGTTCTCGATGCAGAGCCAGAGATATGCCATCTCCTCTGCGGAGAAGGTGTTCCAGACTATGAGGTCAACCGGGGTGATGGGGATTTCATGGAATTTCCGGATGGTGAAGGTGCCACCCCTGGAGGTAACCTCTTTGCCGAGGCTCAGCTGGACCCTGGAGCCGTCTGGCATTGTGGCGTCCACAAGGGGCTCTGCGGTGGAGATGTGTTTACCACACCTCTGGGCGAGGCGGATTATGAAAGCGTTTAGCTCGTCCTCACTGAAAACAATGTTGGTGGGAATATTCTGGTATTCCTTGTGGTAGAGGTAGATGGGTATGCCATAGCCATTGGCAGAGATGTCCTCAAGCTTGTCATCGTGGAGGAGGGGGTCAATCTTGCCATAGTCGATGAAATCCCGCCGGGTGTAGTAGAGGATTTTCTCTAGCGAGGGGGGTGTAAGATTAATAGAATACTCCTTGATGAGCAGGCGCACCTTGCTGGTTAGAATCTCACCTTTGTCCACTCCTTCCTCGTCCTCCTCTGTGGTCAGAAGGGTGTCCCGGAGACGCTCCTTTATTTCCTCAAGGAGGATGTTCTCAAAAGGTGTGAGTTCAGGCTCAGAGACATGGTAGAGGTATTCATTTCCATCCACATTCTTCAGTACGGTTACCAGGGCATAGGGCTCGTTAACCCAGTAGCCTTCCACCTCCACAAAGCCTGGAAGCCCCTGGAAACTCACAAGAGGGCCATGGACCTCAGGGTCATAGGCAGGAACCTCTTCCACCCTCCCCCGGAGCAGATGGAGTAACCTCTCCTTGAAACCGAGTTTCTCTTTTTCCCTCTCCTCCTTAACCCGTTTAACAAACTCTAACCTGACCTCCTCTTCAACCTCCGGGGAGACCTTGGCCTCAGACTTCAGAATCCTTCCAAAACGGCCTACAACACCATCAACTATCTCGTCATCACCCTTCTTTGACGCTAAAACCGCATCATCTGCCATGGCCTTCCTCACAATAAAGAGCCCTAACCCTAATAAAACCACATATTATATAATCTCTCCTCAATCATCATCCCTTGTGGTTTCCTTCACACGTTTAACAGCAAGCTAATAGGGGGGGTTGAATGTTTAAGACCTTTGAGGTTAAAATTACAATGTTTGAACTTGAAGGTGAAGGTGGATGAAACGGCTGTGAAGGCTGGCATGTCCAGTGTGGATGTGGCTGTGATTGTGGATGAGCTTGCACCCCGACTGGTTGGTGCCAGGGTTGGGAAGATCTATCAGCCCGGCCCCCTTCTTTTGAGGATGAACCTGCATGTTACAGGGGTTGGCAGGTTTAACCTGCTCCTGGAAGCTGAGAGGCGGTTTCATCTGACAGCCACTCCTCCGGCTTCTCCCAGAATCGCCCAGTCCTTTCCCATGCTTTTGCGCAAGCACCTCTCCGGGGGCAGGGTCACAGATCTCAGGCAGTATGACTTTGACAGGATAGTCTGCCTTGAAATCACCCGGGGTGGAGAGAAATACAATCTGGTAACCGAGCTTTTAAGCCGGGGGAACATCGTTCTCCTGGACAGCACTGGTAAAATCATCCAGCCATTGCACCCGATAAGCTACCGGGACCGAACCCTCAGGGCAGGAGAAATCTACCAGCCACCCCCAGGCCAGCTTGACCCCCGCACCATCACTCTACACCAGCTTGAAGAACTACTTCTAGGGGTGGAGAAAAGCGTGGTGCGGGTGCTAGCATCAAAACTCAACATGGGCGGCCAGTACGCAGAAGAAGTCTGCCTCCAGGCAGGCATCCCCAAAGACACACCAGCAAAAGAGACAGACCCAGAAAAAGTCTTTGAAGCCCTTAAAACCATTTTCAGCCTCAAAGACCTGAAACCCAATATCGTCCTGGAAAACGGCATGCCAGTAGACGTCCTACCCATTACACTCGAACAGAACAAAGAAAAAGAAAAAATATTTTTCAACACCTTTAACGAGGCTCTGGACGCCTTCTTCCAGAAAAAAACAGGGGGTAAACCGGAAGCGTTAGGAGAGGCAGGGGAAACTGCAGATGTCAGCGAAACACAGAGAGAAGACCATGGGCTGGCCTTCCGCCTTGAAAAACAACAAGAAGCCCTGGAAAAACTGGAAAAAGAAGAGGAAAGGCTTATAAGGTGCGGTGAAACCCTCTATTCCCATTACAATCTGGTGGAAGAAATCCTGAAAGAGCTTGCAAAAGCCAGAGAAGCCGGGAATTCCTGGCAGCAGATCCAGGAAAAACTCAAAAAAAGCAAAACACCTCTGGCAGGCCTGATAAAAGAGATCAAACCCGCACCCGGGGTGGTCGTGCTGGAACTTGACGGAAACAGAATCGAAATCGACACAAAACTGAACATAAACCAGAACGCCCAGACCTACTACGAACGCGCCAAAAAAACAGCCCTAAAAGTGAAAAGAACCCAGGAGGCAATAAACCAGACCCTGAAACTGATGGAACAAGGAGAAATCAGGGAAAAAAAGAGGCCCCAAAAAATAACAGTCAAAAGACAGAAGCGGAGATGGTACGAGAAATACAGGTGGTTCCACTCAAGTGACGGGTTCCTGGTAATCGGCGGCAGAGACGCTCAGACAAACGAAGAGGTAGTGAAAAAATACCTGGAAAAACGAGACCTCTTCTTCCACACCCAGGCTCCAGGCTCTCCTGCGGTCATCATCAAAACCCAGGGCAAAGAGGTTCCATCCTCCACAATGGAGGAGGCAGCCCAGTTCACCGTGTCTTATTCCAGCATCTGGAAGGCAGGCCAGGCGAGCGGAGACTGCTACTGGGTAACACCCGAACAGGTCTCAAAAACGCCAGAATCCGGAGAATACCTCACCACCGGAGCCTTCGTAATCAGAGGCAAAAAAAACTTCCACAAAAAAGTCCCAGTAGGAATAGCCATCGGACTCACACCCCAACTCCAACTAATCGGAGGACCGCCCAGCGCCATCCGAAAACAAGCTCAAATCATAATCGAGGTCGAACCCGGCGAATTCAACCAGAACGACCTCTCAAAAAAAATCTACCGCCTCCTATTACAAAAAAAAGAAAACCTCACAAAAACCATAGTCTCACCAGACAAAATAGCAGTATTCCTCCCACCTGGAGGATCCAGAATAAAAAACACAGGACAAGAATGACACCCCTTAAACCTCGACAGCGTAAGCCTGCTACAAGTGGGGGTTTGGAGGTGATACAAATAATTTCATGCAAGCACCTTTCAGACAACCAGGGGTTCTACTTTGTTATCTGATCTGGGTGTCCGGGAATAGTTCTGGTTTGCCGGGTAGGTAGAGTGCTTCGTTGAATTCGTCCATGAAGAGGCCGTCTGCGCTGAGGTCGTAGTAGGTCATGGCTCTTGCGATTTCCCTGGCTTTTTCCCTGTTTTTCTGGGAGAGTAGTGTGAGGTAGGCGCCTGCGATGGCCCCGTTTCCCATCTGGATGGTCTCTGCCCTGGGGAACTTGGGGAATATGCCGATGGCCACCGCACTTTCGGGGTCTACGTAGTTGCCGAAGGCTCCTGCGAGGTAGAGTTTGTCGAGCTGGTCCACGGTGAGCCCCATCCTTTTCAGTAGTACTGCTATTCCGCCGCAGACCGCTGCTTTGCTCTGCATCAGGTTGTCGATGTCTCGCTGACACATCACAATATTCCTTACACACTTTCTAACCAGATTTCCCAACAAAAACCCCATCCAGAAAAACAAAATCGAAAAACTTAAGTAAAAACCCGTTTAAGCAGATTAAACTGGCTCAGAAAGCTCTGAACCTGAAACAAAAAACGGAGGGGGGGCAAGCCGAAAAAGGCAGATCGGTTGTGCCCTCTATGATGTGAGGTGAAATACAGTGGAAAGTAGAGATATAAAAATAGGTGCACTGCTTGTGGCAGCGCTGATTGTGGGTGTGGTGTTTGTGCCAGCCGTAAGTGCTGTATCGGGTAAGACAAAATCTGTAACGTTCGGAACAAAAGCTACATTCGATGTCGGTGATGTTGAAATAACACTAGACAATTACCCAGATTTTAGTGGTGCTACGGTGACAGTGAAACATGGTGATCTTTCAGATAGATATACGGTGAAGGTGGAAGCTTCGAGCAAGGTGTATGTTGCAAAAATATACGACCTTGATGGAAATCTGATACAGACAAAGAAATATTCGGTTAATCCATTGGTCTCTTTAGATGGAGGGCAGCCACCGATAATCAATGGTTTCATTTTGGATGCTTTCATTGATATCTGGCCAGACAAATATGAATACAATCAGCATGAGGAAGGGACTGTGAATGTCCATGTTGATAACTATGCAATTCCTGATGGATTCACTGATTATTTCCTGAAAATACCTGGAGGTGTTGAGTACATAAACGTATATGACGGGGCGGAACCAGACAATGTGTATAATCTCCAAACAAGTAATGACTGTGTGATAATACCAAAATATTGGGGGCTTGTTTGTGGACCTGCAACTGTTCTATACTGGAAAGCCCTTCACACGTTCGGATATGAGAAATACATAAAGGTGAAGGTCAAATATAATGACACGGGTAGCTTTACGCACTATGCATACGACCATGTGACAGAGGGGTTAACCGGACTTGGGGCATGGGATGAGGACAGTTTTGATGTAACAGTATCATAGCACCACAATAAGAAGGGAAGTGGCAATGTCGCGAAAGTTATCTGTAAGTTCTGTTGCAGCGGTACTTTTTGTGATATTGCTACTTGTATCTATTTTATATGTTTTATATTTACCGAGAAGAGATTTGTATCCTGAGTATGATATTTTTTTTATGGCTTTTTGGCAGCTTATAGGTAATATTTTTTTTATTATTATATATATAATTTTTGTAGGTGCTTTTATTATTCTGGTTGTCAAGCGGATTATTAAATCAATACATAAAGGGAAAACAAAATCAAAATAATAAAATAAAATTAATCATAATAAATACGTTTGCTTGCGACAATGGCAACATGGGTGAGACCTTAATCGCCCAGTTTCATTTTTTATTTACAAAATTGGCATATGAAAATCATTCAACACCAAACGGAGCAGGATAAGTAAGATATTGTTAATGCTTGTGTATTGGGGGGTTTATTCGTGTGGTTTGTTATTCTCCCTTTTTTTAAGATTGGCCCTGGACTACCTCCGCCTGAGGTCCTGCTTAATTGGTATCTCTCAACTGGCGATATGAAGGAGGGATGTCCACCATATTTTCCCTCGATTTCGCATTACTGTGGTTATGCGAATCACACACTAATAGGAGACAGCTATCTGGTAGAAGCGTGGTATTTTGATAATGAAAAGGAGTTCTTACAGGGAGAGAAAGAGTTGTACCATTACCTGGAAGAGCATGGAAGAGTTTCTACTGTGAAAATGAATATTAGCAGAGAACTCAAAAAAAATGGAAAAAAATATTCATCAAAAAGCTTCAATGCCACAAAATATGAAAATGAAACAACATCAGGATATTTTTTGGTCTATAAAAAACCATTTAGCCAGGACAGAGATGATTATTTCATAGTTTATTACGGGTTTACTGGGGCGGCTGACCCTTCAAATCAGACGCCATTTCTGAAAGAGCAAATGGTAACAAGGTGGTTATTCTGGTGTCTTGTCTTCGGTGGAGGAACTGTCGGTAATTTAAGCACTGAGTGAAGCCGAATATGCAGATTTCGCTCACCCTGTTTTAGGGTTGACGTCCGGGAATAGTTCTGGTTTGCCGGGTAGGTAGAGTGCTTCGTTGAATTCGTCC